>SXMH01000151.1 GCA_005777405.1 Actinomycetota bacterium | reverse complement strand
CATCGCCACCTCTGGCCCCGGAGCCACGAACCTCGTGACCGCGATCGCCGATGCTCACATGGACTCGGTGCCGTTGCTCGCGATCACCGGCCAGGTGTTCTCGACGTCAATGGGTACCGACGCGTTCCAAGAGGTCGACATCACCGGCATCACGATGCCGATCACGAAGCACTCGTTCCTCGTGACCGACCCGGCCGACATTCCCGCCGTGCTCGCCGCAGCGGTGCACATCGCCACCACCGGTCGCCCCGGACCGGTGCTCGTCGACATCACGAAAGATGCGCAGCAGAAGTCGGCGCCGTTCGTCTGGCCGCCCAAGGTTGAGCTGCCCGGCTACCGCCCGGTGACAAAAGCCCACGGCAAGCAGATTCAGGCCGCCGCCCAGCTCATCGCCGAAGCGCGCCGACCGGTGCTCTACGTCGGTGGCGGCGTCATCCGCTCGGGGGCGCACCGCGAACTGCTCGCCTTCGCCGAAGCCACCGGGGCGCCCGTCGTCACGACGCTCATGGCGCGAGGTGCCTTCCCCGACTCCCACCAGCAGAACCTCGGCATGCCCGGCATGCACGGCACCGTGCCCGCCGTGCTCGCGCTGCAAGAGTCAGACCTGCTCGTGGCGCTCGGTGCTCGCTTCGACGACCGTGTCACGGGCAAGGTGAGCGAATTCGCTCCCGGTGCGCAGATCATCCACGTCGACATCGACCCTGCCGAGATCGGCAAGATCCGCCACGCCGACGTGCCCATCGTGGGCGACGCGCGCGAGGTGCTACTCGACCTGTTGCCCGCCTTCCGCGACGCAGCGAAGCAGCACGAGCCCGACACGACCGACTGGTGGCGCCGGCTCACGACTCTGCGCGAGCAATACCCGCTCGGCTATGTCGACGACCCCGACGACGGCTTGCTCGCTCCGCAAGCGGTCATCGAGAAGATCGGTGAGATCTGCGGGCCCGAGGCGATCTACGCCGCGGGTGTCGGCCAGCACCAGATGTGGGCTGCGCAGTTCATCAAGTACGAGCGGCCGCACGCCTGGCTCAACTCGGGTGGCGCCGGAACCATGGGTTACTCGGTTCCCGCCGCGATGGGTGCGAAGGTCGCGCAGCCCGATCGCCTGGTGTGGGCGATCGACGGCGACGGCTGCTTCCAGATGACGAACCAAGAGCTCGCGACGTGCACGATCAACGACATTCCGATCAAGGTCGCGATCATCAACAACTCGTCGCTCGGCATGGTGCGCCAGTGGCAGACCCTGTTCTACGACGGTCGACACTCGTTCACCGACCTTGAGACCGGCTCGAAGAGCTCGGGCGAGCAGACGCGCATGGTGCCCGACTTCGTGAAGATGGCCGAGGCCTACGGCGCTCTGGGCATTCGCGTGACGAAGCCCGAAGAGGTCGAGCCGGCGATCCGCCTCGCCAATGAGACCAACGACCGCCCCGTCGTCATCGACTTCATCGTGAGTCGCGACGCCATGGTGTGGCCGATGGTGCCCCAGGGCGTCGGCAACTCGTCGGTGCAGTACGCGCGCGACCACGCGCCCGAGTGGGAACAGGAGTAGCCGCATGACGTACCACGTGCTCTCCCTCCTCGTTGAGGACAAGCCCGGTCTGCTGACGCGCGTCGCCGGACTCTTCGCGCGCCGCGGCTTCAACATTCGCTCGCTCGCCGTGGGCACGACCGAGGTCGAAGGCCTCTCGCGCATCACGGTCGTCGTCGAGGTCGAAGGCCTGCCGCTCGAGCAGATCACCAAGCAACTCAACAAGCTCATCAACGTGCTCAAGATCGTCGAACTCGATCCGGCATCGTCGGTGCAGCGCGAGCACATGCTCATCAAGGTCAAGGTCGACAACTCGACGCGATCGCAGATTCTCGAGGCCGCCAACCTCTTCCGCGCCCGCGTCGTCGACGTCGCCACCGATGCCCTCGTCATCGAGGTCACCGGCGACACCCAAAAGGTCGAAGCGCTGCTGCGCGTGCTCGAGCCCTACGGCATCAAAGAGATCGCCCAGTCGGGCCTTCTCGCGATCGGCCGCGGTTCGAAGAGCATCAGCGAACGCGTCCTCAAGAACTGACACCGCCCCATCCAGCAATCAAGGAGAACACCTCTCGTGACTCAGATCTACTACGACAACGACGCCGACATCGCGCTCATCCAGAGCAAGAAGGTCGCCCTCGTCGGCTACGGCTCACAGGGCCACGCTCACGCGCAGAACCCGCGCGACTCGGGCGTCGAGGTCGCCATCGCGCCAAGGAAGGCTCGAAGTCGATTCAGAAGGCGAGCGACGACGGCTTCAGCGTCATGACCGTCGCCGACGCCGCCGCCTGGGCCGACCTCATCATGATCCTCGCGCCCGACCAGCACCAGCGCTCGATCTACAGCGAGAGCATCGCGCCCGCGCTCACCGAGGGCAAGACGCTCGCCTTCGCGCACGGCTTCAACGTGCGCTTCGGCTACATCGACGCCCCGAAGAACGTCGACGTCATCCTCGTCGCCCCCAAGGCCCCGGGTCACACCGTGCGTCGCGAGTTCGTCGCGGGCCGCGGCATTCCTGACATCATCGCCGTCGAGAACGACGCCACCGGCACCGCCTGGGACCTCGCGCTCTCGTACGCCAAGGCCATCGGCGGCACGCGCGCCGGTGTCATCAAGACCACCTTCACCGAAGAGACCGAGACCGACCTCT
>SXMH01000015.1 GCA_005777405.1 Actinomycetota bacterium | reverse complement strand
CGCGAATTAACGCATTATCGCGCTTGGGTGATGATTGAAATACGGCACTCACTTGGTTGACTACTCAGGATATGCGGGAATGTCAACGTAATTGGGCGGTGATGAACCAGAATAATGACGAGCGCAAGGATGAGCAGGACCCAGTTGCGCTGGATGTCAGCGGGGGTGGGGCTGAATGTGCGCGTCACAATGCGTACTTTCGTGTCGAGGAGTTCGTGAATCCCGCTCCGGGGGGAGTTCTCGCTCAGATCGAACGGGAACGCCACGGTGGAGGTCTCAACAGGATGACCGTCGGCGACGGACACCAAGGGTCGAGCCTAGTCGACCGAGGCCTGGGGGTCAATCTGACGATCAGTGCGCGAGCGCGCCCTCTCTTCGTCGTCTGCACGCTCAGCATCGCGTCGTGCGCGCGTCTGCTCGGCGCGGCTCGCGAGATGCTCGGCGTCGGGGTAGTTGACCTCGACCAGGGACAGGCCGTGCGCGGGTGAGACGGGAAAGTCGTTCGTGCGGGCGGCGTCATCCCTGATCTCGACGAGCCGGTCGGCGTCGAGTCTGCCGAGACCCACGGCGACCGCTGATCCGACGAGCGCTCGCACCATCGAGTGGCAGAAGGCATCAGCACGCACGGTCGCCACGAGCACGCCATCATCGTCGCGCCGCCAGGTGTAGTCGTGCAGCGTGCGAATGGTCGTCGCACCCTCGCGGGGCTTGCAGAAGGCCGCGAAGTCGTGGAGGCCCGTGAGCGGTGCACTCGCCGCGCGCATGGCCTCGAGGTCGAGCGAACCGGTGTGCCACAGCGTGTGACCCCGGCGACGCGGGTCGCGTTGGGCCTCGGCGTCGGCGATGCGGTACTCGTAGCGACGCCAGAGGGCCGAGAACCGGGCATCGAAGCCGTCAGGAGCGAGAGAGACCTCGCGCACGACGAGGTCGGCGGCCCTGCCCGCGATGCCATTGAGGCGGCGCACGAGTGATGCCTCAGCACCGAGCGCCTGCTCGTAGGGCTCGGAGCGGCGCGTGCTCTGCACGAGCATCCACTGTTCCTGCGAGAGGTCGACGTGCGCGACCTGCCCGATGGCGTGGACGCCGGCATCGGTGCGCCCTGCCACCGTGAGCCGAATGCTGCCTTCGGGCTCGCGCAGAACGAGGGCGAGCGCCGCTTCGAGTTCACCCTGCACGGTGCGCAGTGCTGGCTGGCGGCTCCATCCCGCGAAGCCCGCGCCATCGTACGCGAGGTCGAGCCGCAATCTCACCGCCGATGCCGTCAGAGCGCTCACGACGCCCGATTCTACGGGCAGCGCCGAGTCGACGCTCGGCGCACCTCGACCGGCGGTGCGCCGGTTTGACGAACAGCCTCGCGAGAGCGACCCTGGTCACACGATGCATGTTCCCTCTGCTCGCGACGACGCGGGGCTCTCGGCTTCGACTGCCGCTCGGCTGCCGGGGCTCGATGGGTTGCGCGCGCTCGCGATCGTGCTCGTGCTGCTGTACCACCTGTGTCCCGGTGTCACACCCGGCGGGGTCCTCGGCGTCGACGTCTTTCTTGTCGTCAGCGGGTACCTCATCACGGCGCTGCTCGTGTCTGAGTATCGCCGAGCGGGGCGTGTGTCGCTCACGGACTTCTGGGCTCGACGAGCTCGACGGCTGCTGCCAGCGCTTCTGGTCATGCTCGGTGTCACCGCCAGCGCCGCCACTCTGCTGGCGAGTCTGGGGCTCGGCGATGACCTGCTCGTCGGCATCGGCTGGCAGTTGTTCGGCGCGCTGACCTTCAGCAGCAACTGGTGGCAGATCGCGCAGTCGGCGAGCTACCTCGATCAGACGGCACCCGAGCTTTATCGCCATTTGTGGTCGCTCGCTGTCGAAGAGCAGTTCTACCTGCTGTGGCCGCTCGCGATCATCGCGCTGTTGCTCGTGAAGCCTGCCGTCGTGCGCGTCGCGCTCGTGCTCGGGCTCGCCGTCGCCTCAGCGCTGGCGATGGCGCTTGTCGCCGGCGATCCTCAGCTCGACCCGACGAGCGCCTCGGCCGCGTACCTGTCAACGCTGACGCACGGCTTCGGGCTCGCCCTCGGCGCGGCGCTTGCGCTCGCGCGGGACGGCGCTCACTCACGAGGGGGGCGCCCGTCGACAGGTCTCGGCGGGGTGGCTGCTGACGTCGTGGGCACCCTTGCCCTCGCGGGCATCGTGACGCTGGGCATCGTGCTCACCATCGACGCCAGCGCGACCTACCAGGGTGGACTCGCGCTCGCTTCCGCTCTCACCGCAGTGGCCATCGTGGCGCTCGCGCATCCTCGCAGCCGACTCACCCGACTGATGGATGCTCCTCTCCCCCGTTGGCTCGGCGAACGCTCGTACGGGCTCTATGTCTGGCACTGGCCCGTACTGTTGCTGCTCGTCGCCGCCGTTCCGACCATCGATCGGCTCGGTCCGCAGTCGTGGCTCATCGGCCTCCTGGCACTCGCGCTCTCCCTCGGCATCTCGGCCGCGAGCTGGCGGTGGCTTGAACAGCCCGTGCGACGGCGACAGCTGCTGCCCGCACTGCGCGGCGTCACGGGGTGGTCTCGGGTGCGTCGAGCCGCCACGGCGACGGCATCGATTTTCCTGTCTGCCGCACTCGTCGCCGGAAGCATCGTCGCGGTCGTCAGGGCGCCGGAGCGTTCGAGCGCTGCCGAAGTCATTCTGCTCGGATCCCAGTACCTGGCCCTGCCGCCTTCCGTGCCGCTCAAGCGTCAGCCCGAGCCGGAACCTACGCAACCGCCACCCCCGGCGGGGGCCGACATCACGGCGATCGGCGACTCCGTCATGCTCGCGTCGGCACCGCAGCTCACCGACAGACTTCCTGGCATCGACATCAACGCGGCGGTGAGCCGCCAGATGCGCGAAGCTCCCTCGATCATTCGTTCGTTGCTCGACCGCGACCAGCTCCGCGACATCGTCGTGCTGCAGCTCGGCACCAATGGGCCCATCTCGCTCGACACGCTGCACGAAGTGCAGCAGCTCATAGGGCCAGAACGCCGACTCGTGCTCGTGAGCGTGCATGCGCCGCGCGGCTGGATCGAGGGAGTCAACGACGACCTCGAGACCTTCGATCGCCGGTATCACTACGTGATGTTGGCCGATTGGCAACGTGAGATCATCCCACGGCTCCAACTGCTCGCGGGAGATCAGGTGCATCCCGGTTCGGCGGGAGGCCGCATCTACGCCGACGTCGTGGCCGAGACCATCGTCGCGCTGCGGGCGGTGCCGCCGCCACCACCGCCTCCCCCGATGCCTGACGCCCCGACCGTTCGCTGAACGGGGCGCGGGCATCCGGTACGCGCTTCTGGCGCTCGACCTCGGCGCTCGACCTCGGCGCTCGACCTCGGCGCTAGACCTCGATGCGATACGCGACGTCGCGCGCGGTGGGCGCGAACCCGAGTCGCGTGTAGACGCCCAGCGCCCCCGTCGGGTTATCGGTGTCGACGTCGAGCACGGCACGTTCAAGACCCTCTGCGCGGTAAGTCTCGAGCACCTCGGCAAGGAGGGCCGCGGCGAGTCCTCTGCCTCGCCACTCTCGCACGGTTCCGACGAGCCCGATATACCCCGAGCGAAAGCCCGCGCGCTCCCAGTCGTCTTCATTGACCTCGGTGACCACGAAGCCGACGACGTCGTCGTCGACAAGCGCCAGCCGGCTCAAGTCACCGCGAAAGCTCGGCAGCGACTGCATCGAACTCCACTGCTCGAGCGTCGTCGGCTGACTTCCCCAGTGGTCTTCGAACGCCGAGTTCTTCGCGCGGCGAGCAGGTTCGCTGCGATCGCTCGTGAACGGTGCAACGACCACTCCTTCGGGCAGGTCTCGCGACGGTGTCGGCGCATCGAGCGTGCATTCGAGGGTCGTGAACCACCGCGCAGCGCCAAAGCCACTGTGCTCCAAGAGGGCGCCGTGCTCGGGAGCGAGATCGGCCGCGTAGCTCAGAATCCATGCCGGAAGCGTCTCGTCGCAGTCGGCGAGTTTCTGCTCAGCGCGCCCGCGTTGCCAACCGAGCAGTCGTCGGCCGATGCCACGCCCACGATGGTCAGGATCGACGCCACCGAAGAGAAACACACGCACGAGAGACTGTGGCTCGGGCGGCTGCACGACGAGACCGTAGGCCACGGCCACACCGTCGTCGGTGACCGCCAGCACACCATCGCGAGCGGCGTCGACCCAGGAGTGCTCGAGCTCTTCCTCGATCTCCTCGAGCGATTCGCTCCAGCTGGGGTGATCGCGGCGACTGATGCGCTCGGCGATCTCCGTCATCGTCTCCGCGTCGTCGTCGGTGAGGAACCGCCAATGGATGCCCTCCGGCCCCTCCGGCAGCGCGAGTGCCTGCGGCGCGAGAACGCGGTCTCGCACGGGGGCGAGCCGCTCGACGTCAGTCGGGCTCTCATTCATGGCGATAAGCGTACGGCCCCCGCAGCATCTCGAGCATGCTCGAGTCGCGCGGGGGCCGTGACAGCGGGTGGTGCGGCGACTACGCCTTCTCGGCCTCGTCAGTCGAGTCGTCGGCAGCGGGAGCCTCCTCGGCCGCAGCCTCGGTCTCGACAGCCTCAGTCTCGACGGCCTCGGTCTCGACAGCGTCAGCCTCGGTGCCCTCGGCGTCCTCAGCAGGAGCCTCGTCGACCGGCGCAGCGGCCTTCGCCGCAGGCTTCTCGGCAGCGGCCGACTTCTTGGCGCTCTTCGGCTTCGGGTTCACCGGCTCGAGCACGAGCTCGATGACAGCCATGGGAGCGTTGTCGCCCTTGCGGTAGCCGACCTTGGTGATGCGCGTGTAGCCGCCTTCACGCTCCGCCATGAGCGGTGCGATCTCGGTGAAGAGCTCGTGCACAGCGCTCTTGTCGCGAATGACCGTCATCACTCGACGACGAGCGTGCAGGTCGCCGCGCTTCGCGAAGGTGACGAGGCGCTCGGCGAGCGGACGAAGGCGCTTGGCCTTCGTCTCGGTCGTCGTGATGCGCTTGTGCGTGAACAGCGCCGTCGCGAGGTTGGCGAGGAGCAGGCGCTCGTGAGCGGGGCCGCCTCCGAGGCGGGGACCCTTAGTGGGCTTGGGCATGGTGTGTTTTCTTTTCTTTCCGAGACGTCAGAGGGTGAGCGGGGCGAGCGTGCGCCTAGCTCTCCTCGTCGTCGTAGCCGCCGTAGAAGTGCGCGCCGTCGAAGCCGGGCACTGCGTCCTTGAGGGAGAGGCCCATCTCGACGAGCTTGTCCTTGACCTCGTCGACCGACTTCTGGCCGAAGTTGCGGATGTTCATGAGCTGCGTCTCCGACAGCGCCACGAGCTCGCTCACGG
>SXMH01000150.1 GCA_005777405.1 Actinomycetota bacterium | reverse complement strand
GGTCACGGCACGGTCATGGGCGGCGTCATCGTCGACGGCGGCCGCTTTCCCTGGTCGCAGCACGTCGATCGCTTTCCCGGCCTCACGGAGCCCGACCCCTCGTACCACGGCGCGAGCTACACCGGCGTGCTCGGCGACGGCATCGCGTACATCATCAAGGCACGCGTGCAGTTGCTGCGCGACCTCGGTGCCGCGGTCTCGCCCGACAACGCCTTTCAACTCATCCAGGGCATCGAGACGCTGAGCCTGCGCATCGAGCGCCACGTGCAGAACGCGCAATCGGTCGCGGCCTGGCTTGAAGCGCACCCTGACGTCGCCTCGGTGAGTTACTCGAGCCTCGCCTCGAGCCCCTGGAACGCCGCGGCGCAGAAGTATGCGCCGAAGGGTGTCGGAGCCGTGCTCTCGTTCGAGCTCAAGGGTGGAGTCGACGCCGGTCGCGCGCTCGTCGACTCGGTGAAGCTCTTCAGCCACGTGGCGAACATCGGCGACGTGCGCAGCCTCATCATTCACCCCGCCTCGACGACGCACTCGCAGCTCACGCCCGAGCAGCAGTTGACGACCGGCGTGACTCCGGGCCTGGTGCGGCTCTCGGTGGGTCTCGAGAACATCGACGACATCATCGGCGACCTTGAGGAAGGCTTCGCGGCGGCCCGAGCGGTCGTCGCGGCGAACGCCCGATAACGTCCTCCGCTCGCGCCACGACCCCCGTCGGTTCTCCGGCGGGGGTCGTGGCGCGTCATCTGCCATTTCGGTGCGCCAGAATGGCTCTCGACATGGATTGGCAGACGAGCGAAGACACGGTGCCCTCGGCGTTCATCACCGAAGCCAACCGGCGTTCCCTCCTGGGCACCCCTCCGACGAGCGGGGCGTGGCGCGACGGCGACGACCCGGGCGACCGACAGTTCGCCGGCCTCGGCCCGCTCACCCTCGAGTCGGGTCAGCAACTGCCGCACGTGCGACTGGCTTTCGAGACTTGGGGCGAGCTCAACGACGCTCGCGACAACGCCGTGCTCATCGTGCACGCGCTCACGGGCGACAGCCACGTAAGCGGGCGTGCTGGTCGCGGCCACCCCACCTCGGGCTGGTGGGGCGGCATCGTCGGGCCCGGTCTCGCCGTCGACACCGATCGCTGGTTCGTCATCGCTCCGAATATGCTCGGCGGCTGCCAGGGCTCGACGGGGCCATCGTCGATGTCGCCCGACGGCACCGAATGGGGCTCGCGCTTTCCCTTCGTCACCATCCGCGACCAAGTCGCCGCCCAAGCCGCGCTTGCCGATCACCTCGGCATCGATAGCTTTGCCGCCATCATCGGCGGCTCCATGGGCGGCATGCACGCGCTCGAGTGGGGCATCACCCATCCCGAGCGCGTCGAACGTCTCGCTGTGCTCGCGGCCCCCGCTGTCTCGAGCGCCGACCAGATCGCGCTCAACTCGGTGCAGCTCGAGGCGATCCGCATGGATCCTCTGTTTCGCGACGGCGACTACTACGACGAGCCGGAGGGCCCCTACCGAGGTCTCGCGCTTGCTCGACGCATGGCGCTGCTCAACTACCGATCACCGAGTGAGCTCAACGATCGCTTCGAGCGGTCGTGGCAGGGAACCCTCGACCCCCTCGGTCACGGAGGCAGGTTCGCGGTCGAGAGCTACCTCGACTTCCACGGCAACAAGTTCACGCGACGGTTCGACGCCGGCAGCTATATCTCCCTCGTCGAAGCGATGAACTCGCACGATGTCTCGCGTGGCCGTGGATCGATCAGCGAGGCACTCGCGCGCGTCACGGCTCGCAGCCTCGTGCTCGGCATTGACAGCGACCGGCTCTTTCCCGTGGCGCAGCAGCAGCAGATCGCCCGCGGCCTCAGCGCGAGCATCCACGGCTCAGAGGCGATCGTCATCTCGTCGCCGTTCGGCCACGACGCCTTTCTCATCGAGAACGAACTCGTCGGCCCGCATCTCGCCGCGCTGTTGCAGAGCTGAGCGACCCGTGAGGGCAGTGCGGGGCGTGCGAGATCGGCGTCGACAGCTGACGCGCCCGATCTTCGCGGCACTGCTGGTCGTGGCCCTCTCCGGATGCTCTCCCACAGCCCCCGCGCCCGGCAACACTGCACCGCTCATCGCCGCCAGTGCGAACGGAGCGCCCGCCCCCGCGACCGTCGACGACCTCGACCTCAGCGCTGAGGTCTATCGCACGCGCAGCGACCCGGCCCGCGATGGGGTGCAGCTCGTCGTGCACAACGAGGGCGCGACGACCCTGACGATCATGACCGCACGACTCGAATCTGCCGCACTCGCCGAGCCCTGGCTACGCGAGCGACGCACCATCATCGCGCCCGGACAGACGCGCGACCTCGCCCTGCTGCTCGGCGAGCCGGCTTGTCCGGCCGAGACGCAGGCACCGCTCGGTGTGCTCGAGGTCGTACTCGCCGACGGCACCCTCGCCCCGATCGACCTGCCGACGACAGACAGGCTCGGGCAGTGGGCCGATTGGGTCGACCAGCAGTGCTTCGCGGCCGCCGTGCGTGAGCGCGTGCGTCTCACGCTCGCCCGAGAACCGTCGCTCGACGGGCCCGGCTCGATCGGCGTCGTGCTGCACCTCGAGGGTCTCGCCGACGCCGACGAGGTCACCGTCGTGGGGCTTCGCGGCACCGTGCTGCTCTCCCTGCTCGCCGATGATGCCGACGCCGCCTCGCCGGGCGACACCGTGACGCAGCGGATGCTCGCCGTCAGTGTTGACGAAAAACGCAGTGTGAGCATCCCGATCATGATGGCCCCGACGCGATGCGACCCGCACGCGCTCGCGGACGACAAGCAAGGCACCCTGCTTCCCGTCGAGGTCAAGCTCGATGACACGTCGGACTCGACGCACGCTGCGCGGAGCGGCGTCGTCATCGTCGCGGCAGACGCGACGACGAAGGCCGAGCTGTACGACGCCATCGTGGCGGTGTGCGCGTTGTAGCGGCGGCCCCCATCCGGGGGTGAACAGGTGCGCCGAAGCGGGCGCGGCCTCCGCGGCGCGGCACTGTTGCGATGCCAGACTGTGGCTCATGGAGCTCATCGAGAAGGAGCGACGCCGACTCTTGCAGTCGGCCGCGCGTGCCTTCGGGCTCAGCGGCGTCTTTCTCGCCGGCATCTGCCTGTCGCTACCAGGCATCGTCGACCCCGACATTCTGCCCTCGGTCATCATCGTGCTCGTCGGCCAAGCCGGTGCCCTCGTGATGGTGGGGCGCAGCGGACACATCGCCTGGGTGGTGCTGACCATCGTGCTCGGCTGCGGCGCACTCGCTCTCGCCCAACTGCCATGGGGGTCAGCGAGTTCGCTCGCCCTGCCCATCGCCCTTGCACCGCTCGGCGCCGCCGGCATCGGTGGCGTCGGCTTCGTCTTGAGCGACAACTCGGCGCGTTGGGGCGTGTGGGCGGGCGGCACGCTCGCGAGCTGCTTGCTCGTCGCGAGCGCGGGGCCCGCGGGCGGTGTCTTCTCGACTCCTGCCATCGGCACGCTCGCGGGCTGGGTCATCACGCTCATCATCGGGCTCTGGGTGACCGTCGGCGTGCAACGAGCTCTGCGTCGCATCGAAGGCATCGGTCGCGCGCACCACCTTGAACGACAGGCCAGCGAGACAGAAGCACAGCGCCGACAGGGCGCTCGACTGCTGCACGACACCGTGCTGGCGACGCTCACGCTGCTCGCACACTCCGGCGTCGGCGTCAACGAGCAGGCGCTGCGCGAGCAGGCGGGAGAAGATGCTCGACTGCTGCGCCAGCTGCGACTCGGCTCGACGCCGATGCCGCGGTTCTCGGGCGTCTACAGCCTGGAGCCCGTCGCCGAGACGCCGCTCGGCACGACGCTCGAGTCGGTCAAGCAGCGCTTCTTACGCATGGGTTTGACGGTGCGCTGGCACGGCACGGGCCAGGTCTTGCTACCGAGCGACGTGCTCGATGCCTTCTTGCTCGCCCTCGCCGAGTGCCTTGAGAACGTGCGTCGCCACGCGGGCGTCGATGAGGCCGACGTCACGATCACCCAGAGCGACGATGCGCTGCGTGCTGTCGTCACCGACGCGGGCGTCGGCTTCGACCCTGCGGCCGTGGATCCGGAGCGCCTGGGTTTCACCGAATCCGTCGTCGCACGACTGCGGGATGTCGACGGCAGCGCACGCGTCTTCTCGACCCCGGGCGCCGGCACCACCGTGATCTTGGAGGTGCCGCGATGAACGCCCGCTACTCCCCTCCCGAAGAGTCCACTCTCGGCGGTCTCGTGCGCCCCTCCGGCGCTCGATCCTCCGTGCGCCGCGGCTCCCCCACGTCGACGCATGCCTCCGCTCTCGGTTCGGGCTTTCTCGGTATCGGCATCGCCATCGTCGCCGCCCTGCAGTCGATGCTCGGCATCGCACTCTTCCTGCTGCGCGCCGACGACTATCCCTCGCTGCTGCCCGCCCTCGCGGCGTGGCTGCTGCTCATGGTCACCTTTCTCGGTCTGACGATCACGATCTCGGCGACCGGCGAGCGGCTGCCCGACTGGCTCTACGGGGTCTTCCTGTCGTCTCTCGGGGCTGTCGTTTGGCTTGATTTCGTCGCGATTGCGCCTCTCGGCGATGTGGGGCGCTATGCGACCTCGTCGGTCTCGGCAGGGTTCATTCTGCTCGTGGTCGTCACCCTGCGCTCGCGGTGGGAAGTGCTGCTCGCGAGCGCACTCCTGGGCACGGCGTTTCTCGTGGCGATACTGCTCACGACGCCGCTCACCCCCGTGACAATTCCGGCTCAGATCGTTACGGTCGCGCTCGCGGTCGGCCCCGGCGTCACCGGTGTGCTGCTCGTGAGCGGATTCGAACGGATGCTCAAGCGCGAGCTCGACCGCGTCCTCGTGCAGTCCACGGTGACCGCGCCGAGACTCGCTGTCGGCATGCTCGCGAGTGAAGAGCTTGCACAACTCGACCTCGCGGCAGAGGAGTTGCTCGAGGCGGTCGCGAGCGGCGAGGCCCCGCTGCCGCTGCCTCCGGCGCTCTCGTCGCGAGCATCCGGTCTCGCCACCGAACTGCGGTTGCACCTCATCGAGGGTCGTCGCGAGACCTGGCTGGTGCACGCTGTGACCGAGTCTGAGCACCTCGGCCGGCGCGTGACCGTGACCGACCCCGGCACACTCGCGGGTCTGCTCGATGACGTGCAACGCGATGCGCTGCTCGCGGCTCTCTGGCTGCTCGCCACGGATGCGACGGGGGTGTCGCCGACGCGCGCTGTCGCCGTCGAGCTCGGGCCTCTCGACCCCGGTCGGGCCTCTGGCGTCGCCGAGCGACTCGTCGTGCCCATCACCATGACCGTCACGGGTTTGCGACGGAATCGCGTCGACCCCGGTGTGTGGGAAGCCCTCGACCAGGTCGGGCGATACAGTGACAGCACGACCGCGGGCGGCGTGCTCATCGAGCTCGACTGCGTGGTCGAGAACCCGGTCGACGCACCGCGACCGAGCTGAGCAACGAAGGAGGACACGCCATGGCGGCAGCATCCCCCATCAGGCTGGCCCTGGTCGACGATCACCGCATGCTGCTCGGAGCCCTCACCGAGTGGATCCGTCAGGCCGCTGATGACATCGACATGGTCGCTGCGGTGGCCTCGTGGCCCGACTTGCTGTCAAGCCCCGCCTTTCCCGTCGACGTCGTGTTGCTCGACCTCGACCTCAAAGACAACATTCCGGTCTCGCTCAAGATTCAGACGCTGAAGTCGATGAACGTGCGGGTTGTGCTCATGAGCACGTACAGCGAGCCGAACGTGGTGCGCGAGGCGCTCAATGCTGGTGCCCTCGGCTATCTCGTCAAGAGCGAAGACGCCGGCATGATCGTCGAGGCGATTCGTGCGGCACGAGCTGGTGAGTCGTTCATCTCGGCCGAGCTCGACCTCGCCCTCAACGCGGCCGATGTCGGCGGCTCGCCGCGCCTGAGCGCGCAAGAGCGTCGTGTCATGGCGCTCTACGGCGCGGGTGAGCCGGTGAAGACCGTCGCCTACCAGCTCGGCATCTCAGAGGAGACGGCGAAGAGCTATCTCAAGCGCATTCGCGAGAAGTACCGCATCGCCGGCATCGACGTCGGCACGAAGGTCGCGTTGCGCAAGCAGGCGATCTCCGACGGCATCCTTGTGGATGCTCCTGGTGGTGGCGGAGGGCTCTGACCCTCGTTCGAGACGTCGCCGTTTGCGTTAGCTCGGCAGGCCGCGGCTGCGTTCGAGTTGCACGCTCACGACCGCGAGTACGACGCCGCCGATCGCGAGAGCGAGTCCCACCCACGCGGGCGTGTGATAGCCCCAGCCCGCGGCGATGACGAGCCCGCCGAGAAACGCACCGAGCGCGTTGCCGATGTTGAGGGCCGCGTGGTTGAGCGCAGCGGCGAGCGTCTGCGCCTTTCCCGCGACATCCATGAGGCGCGTCTGGATGATTGGGCTGAGAGTCGCCGCGGTGAAGCCCACGAGCACAGCACCGCTGATCATTCCGATCGGTGACGAGCCGAAGAGCCCCACGATGGTGAGCGAGAGGATGAGTCCCGCGAAACCGAGGAAGATCGCGCGCACGGCTCCCGAGTCGGCGATCCTGCCTCCGAAGAAGTTTCCAACCGTCATTCCCACGCCGGTCGCGGCGAGAATCCACGGCACAGCGCCGCCCGAAAGCCCAGCCTCCTCGGTCGCCATGGGCGCGATGTAGCTGTACACCGCGAAGAAGCCTCCAAAGCCGATGGACCCGATCGCGAGCGCGATCCAGACCTGAAGTTTCGCGAATGCCTCGAGTTCGCTGCGCACCGTCGAGCGCGGATCTCCCGGTTGCCAGGGCACGAGCACCCGAACGGCGATGACGGTGGCGGCGAAGAGCGCCGCGACGACGAGGTATGCCACCCGCCAGCCGTATGCCTGCCCCACCGCGGTGATGACGGGCACGCCGATGACCGTGGCGATCGTGAGACCGCTGAGTACGAGCGCGACCCCCTGGCCTCTCTTGCCAGGACCCATCAGTGTGGCGGCGACAATCGCGGCGATGCCGAAGTACGCCCCGTGCGGGAGTCCCGAGAAGAACCGCGCCACGATCACGAGTTCGAGCGTCGGCGCGAGCGCCGACAGCACCGTCGCGACGGTGAAGGCGATCGCGAAGCCCACGAGCAAACCTCGGCGGGGCACGCGACCCGCGAGTGCCGCGATGACGGGCGCGCCGACGACGACACCGAGCGCGTAGGCCGTGATGACCCACCCCGACGAGCCGATCGCTGCCTCTTGATCGGCGGCATAGAGAGCCGGCATGAGGTCGCGAGCGATGTCAGGCAACAGGCCCATCGCGACGAACTCGGTCGAACCGATGCCGAAACCGCCGAGGGCGAGGGCGAGCAGCGCCGCGTAGGTGCGACGGCGGCTCACCGGCGGCGGAGTGGCGCTGCCGTGCTCGACTGCCTCGGCGAGTTCGTGCTCGCGCTGCTGGCGGGCATACTCGGCGGCCGTCGCTTCGTCGATGATCGGCACGCTGGCGGTGGAGAGGGTCACGGGGCTCGGCTTTCCTCACGAGAAGGGCGACCCTGCGACGCTGCAGGCGGGGTGTCAGAGTCTATCGAATCGATTCGACGCTCGCGAGCATCCCCTCACTGTCGTCCACCATGTGTGGCGACAGGTCCGCGTGCCGACTCCAACGTAGTGTGTCGCCATGGATGCCGCGCTCACGCCGATCATCCGCCGAGCTGCGCCGGGCGACGTCGAGCAGCTCGCTCTCGTGCACACCCGAGCGTGGCGCGAGACCTATGCCGAGCTTGTGCCGCCCATCATGTGGGGTGAGGAAGCACTCGGTCATCGCTTGAGCATGTGGCGGGCACTGCTCGAAGCCCCTGAGCACCGCGAAACGCCGACGTGGGTCGCCGAAGTCGTGACCGCAGACTCCCCTGCCGGCCGCATCGTCGGGTTCGCGCGAGCGGGCGCGCCGACTGCTGAGCCGATGCCGACAGACCCGCTCGGCGCTGACGGCCGCCTCGCGCCACCACGGGCCCTCGAACTGCAGATGCTCTATCTGCTCGCCGAGTTCCACGGCTCAGGCGCGGGTGCTGCGCTCTTGCAGCACGCAGTGGGCGACGCTCCCGCCTACTTGTGGGTCGCTCGCGACAACCCGCGGGCACGGCGTTTCTACGAACGCGAAGGGTTTCTCGCTGACGGCGCCGAGAAGATCGACCCTCGATTCGCCGACCTCGCTGAGGTCAGACTCGTCCGCTGAGGTCAGGCTCGTGCGCTGAGGCTCGCCCGAGTCACGCTGAGCCAGCGGCGCCCTCGCGCTCGGCGATCGCCGCTTCGAGCCGTTGCACCTTGCCGTCGATCTCGCCGACGTGGCCGGGACGGTAGTCGGCCTTGAGCACGAGCGAGACCCGCGTGCCGTACTCGGCCACCGCGAGCGTCGCGGCCTTCACGACCGCCATCACTTCGTCCCACTCGCCCTCGATCTCGGTGAACATCGACGACGTGCGATTCGGCAATCCGGATGCTCGCACCACGCGCACCGCCGCCGCGACCGCGTCGTGCACCGAGTCAGAGGGTGCTGATGGGCTGCCGGGTCTCTCCCCCGACGGGGCCACGGAGAACGCGACGATCATGCTGGCTCCTCTTCCCTCGCGACGACCCCGACGGCCGCCTCACTGCGACCTCCAGCGTGCCAGGAGAGTCTGACGAGCTGCCCGACCGCCCATGCGAGCAGAGCGACGTAGAGCAGGTTGCGAGTGGTGAGCGCAACGAGCATCCATGGCTCGAGCGAGAGCAGGTTGCCGTACAACACGGGGTACACCACTTGCGTCAGGGCGGCCGTCACGAGCGCGAGAGCCGCCGGCACCACGAACGAGACTCCCCCGCGCGTGCGCCAGGCGAGACCGAGCACGATGGGCACGGCGATCCACGCCGCGAACTGCGGCGAGCCGACCTTGTTGACGGTGATGAGCGCCATGACGAGCGCAAGACCCAGCACGGGAAAGAGCGCTGACTCGGGAGCGCCCCGCAACGCCGCAACCACACCGATGCCGACGATGACGACGACAACGAGCGCCAGCAGCGGTGTCATGGCGTCGGCGGCGAGCGAGGTTCCCTCTCCAAAGACCTGCCACGTGAGAATGCCCTCGTCGTAGTACACCCGAGCACTCCACGCGCCAGCAGCGGCCGCCCACAACCAGATCGTCGAGACCGGCGCTTCCACCTGCAGCCCGCGCCCGGTCTGCTCGGTGATGGCGCTGAGGAGCGAGAGCCCGCCGCCCGCGAGCAGACCGAGCGCCACGACACCGATCGAGAGCGCTGCCGCCGACCGCAGCACCGCACCCCTGGCCCGCAGCGCCACGAGCGCGGCGAGCAAGAGACCGGCCGGCCAGATCTTGATCCACGCGCCGACCGCGAGCAGTGCTGCGCCCCAGCGCGGGTGATCGGCGATGAGCATGACGGCGACCATCGCGACGGGCACCGTCACGGCGTCGATGCGACCAAGTGCGATCGGCCCGAGCAGCACGAGGAAGAGCATCCACCACCAGGCGATGCCCGCACGCCGCGCGCGCGACTCGACCCCGATGATCGACACGAGCGCGACCGCGTTGAGCGCCATCATGAGGGTCAACCACGTCGTGGCATAGAGGTCGGGGCCGAAGGCGTACGCGGCGACCATCGGCACGAGCGCGAGCACCGGATAGACCCACGACGTGTCGATGCCCACCCACTGATCGGCAGTGAGGCCGCGCTCGACCCAGAAGAGGTACACATAGGTGACGTCGCCGAGCGGCAGCCCAGGGCCATAGAGATTCAGCAGACCCAACCAGCCGTGCACGAGAACGAACGCCGCCCACAGCGTCCACGCGCTCCCGGCGATGCGCTTCGACCGTTCGAGCAGGAGCGCAGGCGCTGGCATGGTGACGAGCGTAGCCGCGCGGGCCGTCACAATCCGTCACCGAGCGCGGGTGGCAGCGCTGCGCGAGGCACAATGGATGCCCGGGCACCAGCAGCCCGAATGTTCACCCGCACGACAGCACCGCACTCCGCACTGTTCCCCGCACCGTTTCTCGCCCCGTTCCCGCCACTGCTCTGGAGGCATCACATGACCCGTTTCGCCCGCCGTTCCGGCCTCGTCGCCGGCGCCGCCGCTCTCGCGCTCGCGCTCGCCGCCTGCACGCCCGCCACCGAGACTCCCGCCGAAGAGCCCGCCGAGGGCGGCCTCACGGGACTCGTGACCGAGGGAGTGCTCACCATCGCCACCGGCGAACCGGCCTACTACCCCTACGTCATCGACGATGCTCCCGAGTCGGGTGAAGGTTTCGAGGCTGCCGTGGCATACGCGGTCGCCGAAGAGCTCGGCTTTGCCCCCGAAGACGTGGTGTGGGTGCGCACGTCGTTCGAGGCCGCCATTCAGCCCGGCCCCAAAGACTTCGACATCAACCTGCAGCAGTACACGATCACCGAAGAACGCGCGCAGAACGTCGACTTCTCGTCGCCCTACTACGCCACCCCGCAGGCCGTCATCACCGTCGAGAGCTCGCCCGCTGCCGGCGCCACGAGCCTGGCCGACCTCAGCGACCTGCTCGTGGGTGCCGCGACCGGCACGACGAGCTTCACGGCCATTGAAGAGCAGATCGCACCCGCCGCTGGCGCGCAGGCCTTCAACACCAACGACGATGCTGTGCTTGCGCTGCAGAACGGCACGGTCGACGCGCTCGTCGTCGACCTGCCCACGGCCTTCTTCCTCACCGGTGTGAGTCTCGAAGGCGGCGTGCTGCTCGGTCAGCTGCCGGCCGACGCGGGCATCAGCGATGAGTGGGGCTTCGTGCTCGCGAAGGACAGCCCGCTCACGGCACCGGTCACCGCTGCGGTGGATGCCCTGCGCGAGTCCGGCCGCCTTGCTGAGATCGCCGACGAGTGGCTCGGAGCCGACGCGGGCGCACCTATCCTGCAGTAGTGAGTTCGCCCCGCCCGATCAGCAGCACGCCGATCAGTGATGTCGAGGTCGGGCGACGCGCGTACCGGCGCACACAGAATGTGCGCTCGGTGCTCGTGTCGCTCGCCTCGACCATCGTCTTTGCGGTCGTCATCTGGCTGACCATCGTCAATACGCCCGGTTGGGCGCGCGTGCAGCAGAGCTTCTTCAATCTCGAGACCGCGATCGAGGCCTGGCCCCGTGTCATCGCCGGCCTCTGGGTCAACGTGCAAGTGCTGTTCTTCGCCGTGATCGGCGTGCTCGTGCTGAGCGTGCTCATCGCGACGATTCGCACCCTGCGCGGGCCGATCTGGTTTCCGCTGCGCGCTCTCGCGGCCGGCTACACCGACCTGTTTCGCGGCCTGCCCCTCATCATCGTGCTCTTCCTCGTCGGGTTCGGCGTGCCGGGACTCGAGCTCTTCCCTCGCCAGTCTGCCCAGTTCTGGGGAACGATCGCGCTCATCCTCACCTACTCGGCCTATGTCAGCGAGGTCTTCAGGGCTGGCATCGAGGCCGTGCATCCTTCGCAGCGACTCGCGGCGCGATCTCTCGGTCTCAATCACGGGCAGACGATGCGCATCGTCGTGCTGCCGCAGGCCGTGCGCAAGGTGACGCCCGCCCTCATGAACGACTTCGTGGCGATGCAGAAAGACGTGGGCCTCATCTCGGTGCTGGGAGTCGTCGATGCCGTGCGTGCCGCGCAGATCGAGACCGCGGCCGCCTTCAACTTCACGCCGTACGTGCTCGCGGGCCTGCTCTTCGTGCTGCTCGCTCTGCCGATGATTCGGCTCACCGACTGGTACACGGCGAGATTGCGAGCGCGCGAGCAGATGGGAAGCCTCGTATGAGCGCGACCAGCGCGAGCACCGTGCTGCGCATCGACGGCGTGCGCAAGAGCTTCGGCGACACGATGGTGCTGCAGGGCATCGACCTGCAGGTGGCCGAGCACGAGGTCGTGGCCCTCATCGGTGCGAGCGGCTCGGGCAAGTCGACCCTCTTGCGCTGCATCAACCTTCTCGAGCGGCTCGACGACGGTCGACTCTGGCTGCGCGACGACGACATCAGCGACCCGCGCGTCGACGTCGACGCGGTGCGCGCGCGCATCGGGGTCGTGTTTCAGCAGTTCAACCTCTTTCCGCACCTGCGTGTCATCGACAATGTCAGCCTGGCGTCGCGCAAGGTGCTGAAGCAGAGCCGCACCGACGCCGAGCGTCGGGCACTCGAGTTGCTCGATCGCGTCGGTCTCGCCGACAAAGCGCGAGAGTATCCCGACCGGCTCTCGGGAGGTCAGCAGCAGCGCGTCGCCATCGTGCGGGCAGTGGCGACCAACCCCGAATTGTTACTGCTCGACGAGATCACCTCGGCGCTCGACCCCGAGCTCGGCGCCGAGGTTCTCGACCTCGTGCGCG
>SXMH01000149.1 GCA_005777405.1 Actinomycetota bacterium | reverse complement strand
CGCCGACCGTGGTCGCCACCCGCCCGCGACTCGGTGACGCCGCGGTGTACGCCTCGCGCAGCGCCTTCCCGCGCTTCACTGCGTAACCCTGCGACGCACAACGCCGCATCTCTACGAGAGGCCCGCTCGCCCTCGGCTCGCCGCCGGGAGCTGGCGGGCCTCTCGCGTACCCTTGAGCCCATGGCCCGACCGACCCGCACCGTGCCCGTCGCGCTGCCGGCCGACGCGCCAGCGGCGACGCCCTGGTTTCGTCGACTGCAAATCTCGGGCTTCACGGTCACCGTGCTGTTGCTCATCATCGCCGCGCTCGTCGTGCTCGCACCCTCGTTGAAGGTGCTCGTCGAGCAGCAAGCTGAGATCGCCGAGCTCGAGCGACAGGTCGCCGAGCAGCAGCGAGTGGTCGACGAACTGCAGACCGACATCGACCGCTGGCAAGACCCCGCCTACATCGAGGCGCAAGCCCGCGATCGTCTGCTCTACGTCTACCCGGGCGACATCACCTACCTGGTCGTCGACGACATCGGACTCGGCGACGTGGATGCCGCACCCGCCGTCAGCGACGAGATTCAGTCGACACGCATCGACTGGAACCTCGCCCTGCTCGCCTCCGCCGTCACCGCGGGCCTCACCGACCTTCCCGCCGAGCAGCTCATCTCTCCCGAGTTCGAAGGAGACCAGTGAGTCGGCCACCGTTCGACCCTGCCACTGAGCGCGACATCGAGATCGTGTCTGCGCAGCTCGGCCGCACCGCGCGCGATGTCATCGGCATTCCCGCCAGGTGCGTCTGCGGTGCGCCGACCGTGGTCGCCACCCGCCCGCGACTCGGTGACGGCACCCCCTTTCCCACGCTCTACTACTTGACCCACCCGGCGGCGACGGCCGCGGTGTCGGTGCTCGAAGCCGCGGGGGTCATGGCCGAGTGGAGTGCCGAACTCGAACTCGACGAAGAGCTCGCCTCGCAGTACCGCGCCGCACACGAGCAGTACCTCGCCGACCGCGAGAGCCTGCTGCCCGTTGCCGAGGTCGACGGCTACTCCGCGGGCGGCATGCCCACGCGCGTCAAGTGCCTGCACGCGCTCGTGGGTCACACGCTCGCGGTGGGTCGCGGCGTCAATCCGATCGGCGATCGCGCGCTCGACGCGTGCTCGTGGAGCCCCGAGGTCTGCGCGTGCGCGCCCGAGCAGCGCGGGTCGTGACTCTCGTGCGCCCGCTCGCGGGCGCACTGGCGCTCGCGCTCGGCGTGGGTGCAGCATCCCTCGCCGGTGCGGTCGTTCCGGCCGCGCCCGCGCACGCCGACAGCATCCGTGACGCCCAGTACTGGCTCGACTCCCTCGGCATTCGTGAGGCCTGGCAGACCACGAGAGGTGAGGGCGTGACGATCGCCATCATCGACTCGGGGATTGACGCCGGTCACGCTGACTTGCGCGGTGCAGTGATCGACGGCACCGATGTCTCCGGTGCAGGAACCTCGTCGGGAGGTCCCGTCGCGGGCAGCTCGCACGGCACGATGGTTGCCTCGCTCGCCGCAGGGCGAGGCAGCTCGTCGACCTCCGGCGTGATCGGTGCGGCGCCCGATGCCGATCTGCTGAGCATCTCGCTGTCGTTCGGCGCGGGCGAGCGGCCGGGAGACGCGCAAGTGGCCGACGGCGTCGTGTGGGCCGTCGATCATGGTGCCGATGTCATCTCGCTGTCGCTCACGCGCAATCAGCTCGACTGGCCCGAGAGTTGGGACGACGCCTTTCTCTACGCCGAGCAGAACGACGTCGTCGTGGTCGCCGCGGCCGGCAACCGCGGCAGCGGCACCGAGCAAGTTGGTGCACCCGCGACGATCCCGGGAGTGCTCGCGGTCGGTGGCATCGACCGGGCCGGTCGCGCGAGTGATGTCGCCTCGACCGAAGGCATCACGATCGGCGTCATGGCTCCGAGCGAGAATCTCGTCGGGGCGGTGCCGGGCGGCGGGCATCGATACTGGCAGGGCACGAGCGGAGCGACGCCGATCGTCGCGGGCATCGTCGCGCTCGTGCGGGCCGCCCACCCTGAGCTGAGCGCCGCCGCCGTGGTCGACCGCATCGTGAGCTCAGCCGATGCCGTCACGAGCACCGTGCCCGATCCGCAGTACGGCTACGGAGTGGTCGACGCCGCCGCGGCAGTCGAGGCGAGCATCCCGATCGCGACCTCGAACCCACTCGGCTCGCTTGAAGAGTGGATCTCGGTGCACCGCCGCGGCGACGCCGAAGCCCGAGTCGTCGAGCTCGAGCCCGCGCGTGCGGGGGTCGCCCGGGCGCCTGCCGACACGGTGATGGATGCTCTCCCTGTGCCCTCGTGGGCCCTCACCGAGCTCGCCCGAGTGCTGCCGGGGCTGCTCGTTCTCGGTGGCGTGGCCCTCGGCCTTGCCGCGCTCGCTCTCGCCGGGGTGCTGCGATTCGTGGCGGGTCGGCGCACCCAGTAGATTAGGGCGGTCCCCTCTACCACCTAGGAGTCGTTCCTCGTGCCCAGAATCCTCATCGTCGGCGGCGGATACGCCGGCTTCTACACCGCGCTGAAGCTCCAGAAGCAGCTGCGCCGGGGCGAGGCCGAGGTCGTCATGGTCGACCCGCTGCCGTACATGACGTACCAGCCCTTCCTGCCCGAGGTCGCCGCCGGCTCGATCGAGCCACGCCACTCGGTGACCTCGCACCGCAAGCACCTCACCAAGACGCGCGTCATCACGGCGCGAGTGACGGGAATCGACCACGCCGCGAAGAAGGCGACCATCACGCCCGAGATCGGCGAGGCCTACGAGCTCGACTACGACCACGTCGTCGTCACCGCCGGCTCCGTCTCGCGCACCTTCCCGATTCCGGGAGTCGCCGACGAGGCGATCGGCATGAAGTCGATCGAAGAGGCCATCGCCGTGCGCGACCGTCTCATCGACAACTTCTCTCGAGCATCCAACCTGCCGGCCGGCCCCGAGCGCGACCGCCTGCTCACCGTCGTCGTCGTCGGTGGCGGCTTCGCGGGCATCGAGACTTTCGCCGAACTGCGCAGCCTCGCGAGCTCGCTCATCGCGCAGTACCCGGGTCTCACGATCGACGACACGCACTTCCACCTCATCGAGGCAATGGGCCGCATCATGCCCGAGGTGTCGCTCAAGACCAGCCACTGGGTGCTCAAGAACCTCGCGCAGCGCGAGGCGATCGTGCACCTCGACACGCAGCTCACGAGCGCGGTCGACGGGCGCATCGAGCTGTCGACCGGCGAGAGCTTCGAGAGCGACCTCATCATCTGGACGGCCGGCGTCATGGCGAACCCCGTCGTGCGCGGCACCGATCTTCCCGTCGAAGAGCGCGGCCGTCTGCGGGCGCAGGCCGACCTGCGCGTCATCGACGAGCACGGCGCCGTCGTCGAGGGTGCCTGGGCAGCGGGCGACGTCGCCGCGGTGCCCGACCTCACCGGTGGGGGAGTGGGCGGCTTCTGCGTGCCCAACGCCCAGCACGCCGTTCGCCAGGGCAAGCGCATGGCGAAGAACCTCACCGCGGTGCTGCGTGGCGAAGAGCCCCGCGACTACATCCACCAGAACATGGGCGCTGTCGCCGGCCTCGGCCTGTGGGTCGGCGTCTTCCAGTGGAAGAACCTCGCCATCAAGGGCTGGCCCGCGTGGATCATGCACCGCGGCTACCACGGCCTCGCGATTCCGATGTGGGAGCGCAAGCTGCGCGTCTTCGGCGGCTGGGTCGGCCACTTCTTCCTCGGTCGCGACACCGTCAGCCTCTCGGCCCGCGAGAAGCCCCAGGCGTACTTCCAAGAGTTCGCGTCGCGCCCCAAGGCCTAGCCCGCGTCGCGCAGACCCCCGGCCGCTTCGCGCGGTGCCGGGGGTCTCGTGCGTTCGGCCCCTGCGTGCGGCCCTTGCGTTGCGCCCGTGCGCTGCGGCACTTGCGCTGTGGCACGGGATGCTCGCACAGCGCTCGCGTTCGGCGCAGCATCCCGAGCCCGCCGTAGGCTGGTGGCACCGCCCCGGTAGCCCAATGGCAGAGGCAGGCGACTTAAAATCGCTCAAGTGTGGGTTCGACCCCCACCCGGGGTACCACGAAAAGGTCCGGAATCACTGGGGTACTCAGGGGCACTGAGCTCCGTGTGCCGAGCTAGGCGGCAATCCCCTCCATAATCCCTCGGGCGTACCCGGTAGCAACGGTGGGGGACACCTGAAACCATGGCCCAACCGAGTGCTACGGTCGGCGCATGCTCGAGTTTCTGTCGCTGACACCGTCCCCGACTCCATCGCCCGCAACAGTTCCAATGGTCGATGCGCTCAGCACAGACACGATCCTCACGGCGTTCATCGCTCTCGTAACTCTGGCTGGCGTCGTCGGCTCCATCGTCATCGCGCGAATCGGACAGAAGCAAGATCAAGTGCTCGCGACCGCTGAGGCTGACCGTGCAGAGAGAGCGCAGGGCGCGAGCGAAGCAAGTGCGGCGCGCGCCGAAGCTGCGGCAGCTTTGAACATCGACGCTCTGACTCGAATTGCAGATGTACTTGAACAGTCGATATCGAGTGCATTGGAACGCTCAGCTCAAGCTGCTGTGCAGCGACAGGAACGGCCCGCTTCAGGGTCGTCGGACGACATGCCGTTCGCCAATCCTGCCCGGGTGAAGTGGTCGCTCGGGCACCACAAAGGCGACACCTACATTCTGGAGAACATCGGCGATGCAACGGCATACAACGTCAGCGTGAGTGCCGCCGAATCGATGCTCCTGCCACGGAAGCTTCCCAGCGATGCTCAGCTCGAGCCGGGAGAAGCACTTACGTTTATGGCAGCTCGCACCATGGGGACGGTTGACTCCACGATCACAGTGAAGTGGAGCCCGACTGAGGATCTCGCTGAAGAAGGCACCTGGCGTTATCCGTTGCCCCCCCGCCCGCCCCGCTAGACGATTCTGCGGAGCGACAGTGCGCATCGAGGCGGCTTCCGTCCAGCTTGCCCATCGCGTCAGAGTGCGAGCGCTTGAACCCGTGCACATATGTGCTCTGCGTGATCGACACGTTGGCGTGCCCGAGCCACGCAGACAGGACGCAGATCTCGATGCTCGTGGAGTCGCACACGCTCACGTAGAAGTGCCGCAGGCCACCAAAGGTTCTAAGCGAGCCGCCGGTCACGGCAGGCACGGGTTTGGTAGACGGTGAAGCCCCACTTACGCTTTTCGGCTTCTCCAGCCTCTCGCCAGGTGACAATCAGGGTGTCAACAGCTGGACTCTCCAATGACTTGTCATATCCGAAGACCAAAGACTCATTCGGCTGCATGGTTGCATATGGCAGGTCGACCAACGCGTTGATGTCTCCGTGACCGCTGTGGTCGCGCGCGTCCACCTCAAGCAACTGTCTGCCCGAGTCGTTGCGCACGACGATCTTCCGTCCGTCCCGCATCAAGACCCACGGCGATTTAGGGGCGGCGGCGCTGGCAATTCGGTTGGCTTCATCCAAGGCGGCGGCCGCAGCGGCGCCTGCATTGGCTGTTGCGATCTGAACCTTCAACGCATCGCGCTCGATGTCCTTGGCGGCGTCCCTCGCGTCCTGAGCTTCTCTGCGAGCCGCGCGCGCATCGAGCGCCTGCCAGCCGGTGAACGCTGCAGCGATAGCGGTGACGAACAATAGGCCGAGGTTGATGAAGTTGCTCTGGTCCACGGCCAAACATTAGAGCCAGGCTCTTCATTGAGTCACCGGTGATAGCGATCGCGCTACCAGCCTCTTCGTGCCGCCTTCCGCGCGCGTCCCCGAGCGTGCTTTATCCAGCCCGCACGTGCCTCGACAGCGGTGAGACTACCTGAGCCTTTGCGACCACATGTGCAGTGCCAGACGATGGTGCGGTACCCGCGCTGATTCACGCCCTCGGTGTATTCGAGCTGTTCGTGGTTCATGCCCTGAATATGCAGGGCACCTCCGACACCGCAGCACGATTGCGACGCTAGGTGTTTCGAGCGAGGCCGCACTCGGGGCAGACCCAGTGCAGGTCGTCGTCAGTTCCGCCGAGCAGCATGAAGACCAAGAACTGTGGGCAGTTCGGTGTCTCGGGGAGATCGTCTTGCGTCGAGGCGACCCTAAACGAGTTCGACGCTCGTATTCGGCCCTGACGACCGAGAGGCGGCAATGTGCGGCAGGATGGACGGCGACTCACCGCAAGAGCGCCCGCTTAGTTCGACGGCGAGTTGAGCTTCGAGATCCGCTCGGCCAGGTCGATGAGCTGGGATGCGGTGGTGACCGGGATGGTCTCTTCCTTCTTGTCGCGCGCAGTCGAGTTGGAATCGCTGTAGGTCTTGCCAAAAGCCTTATTGACGAGTTCGATGCGCGCGTCATCCACCTTGTCGGCCTGTTGGACGTTCGCCAGGAAGGGTCCGATTGCTCGTAGCTCTAGTTCCATCCGCTTCGCGCCGTTGGCGCTATTGATGAGCCGGCCGCCGAGCCGGATTGCAACTGTCGCCGCCGAGCCAGCCAGCACGCCAACTGCGATACGAATCACGATCGGCGTCCAGTTGATTCCGCCAGCGCCATCCTGTGCGTTATCCACAATGAGGAAGATCAGGGGAATGGCTGCGCCCGCCAGAAGGAGGAATCCGAGCGCATAGAGCGCGATGCCCGCGATGCGACCCCAGCGAGCTTCCCGGCGAAACTCGGCGGCGACCTCGTCAGCTGCAATCGCGCTGACCAGCTTCGTGTACTTCTCTTTCGCTGCCAAGAGCTCTTCGTACTCGTTCCCAGACGCCGTGAGCTTCTCGGTGATCGCTTGGCGCAGGCCCTCAAAGTCCTGCGTGAACGCTATCTCGCGTGCCTTCACCCATTCGTCGTAGGCCTTGGAGTTGACGCGCGTCAGGTCGCGCACTGCCGCCTGCGAATCCTCAACGGCGGCGGCAACAGTGGAGGACTGGGTGTCAATCTGACTCTCAAGTTGCGCGGCCGCAGAGGTGGCCGCATCGAGCGCGGTGGCCGCCTCGCTCCGCTTGGTCTCGAACGTATCAGCGACAGCCGCCACTTCAGCTCGGAGGTCAGCGTGCTCCAACTTCAGCGCTTCGATGCTGACGCGCTGGGCTTCCAGAAGTTCCTCGAAGAGCGTTTGCATCTGGGTGACTTCACCGCCGCGACCATACGCGCGAGGCCAGGCTCCCATTTGAAGCAGACCGGTCTCTGACTGGTCAGCGGCCTGCATGACATAGTTCGTCGCGCCAGTCCCCGAGGCGATTCTCTGGCTCAAGCTCGATGCGACCTGCTGCCAGATGGAGTTGACTGCGTCGAGCATTTGTGAATGGAAGAACGCCACCCGCGTAGACGCGACGGCATCGAAGCTTCGGACGTACTCCTGCTGGACCCGGATGCGCTCGATGCTCGGGAGATCGTCGGGGAAGTGGTCTTCGAGAATTGTGTTGATGCTGTCGTCAATGCCGCGAAGGGTTTCCCACAGTGGGTGACCGTCGTAGTCGGATCGAAGCATTTGACCTCCAGTTTGCTCCCGATGCTATTGCTTACTGAGGACAATGCACCTTTCTCCGCACCGACAACCCCTCCGCATAACCCCTCGGAGTTTCGGCTATCCGTCGGTGTCCCTCGGCCGCCGAGCTTCGCCCGGGATTCCGCGCCCACGAGTTCCGCGGATATCCCTCGGTGTCCCCGGCTCTCCCCAAACGCGGACGGCTTACAATCGCTCAAGTGTGGGTTCGACCCCCACCCGGGGTACCACGACACGGCGCAACGCTCACGCGCGAACGCCGCGATTCGTCGCACACGCCGCGAAACGTTGCGCGGCATGAGTCACAAACGATGGCGCGAAGGGGATCGCGGCTCAGTACAGTCCCGTCCCGCCGCTCAGCGCTCGCGAATCGACTCGCGCTGCACGACGGGCATGTCGACGAGCTGCTCGCCCGACGTCGCAGGGTCGAGCATCATGCGCACCGCGACCCGGCCCATCTCTTCGTGGGGCAGGGCGACGGTCGTGAGCCCCGGGCGCATGTAGCTCGCGATCTCGTCGTTGTCGAACGAGACCACCGAGATGTCAGCGGGAATGCTGATACCGGCCTCGGCCATCGCCTGCGAGGCGCCGAACGCGAGCCGGTCGTTGAGGGCGAGCACCGCGGTGATGCTGCGACCGTGCTTCTTGAGCATGCGCTTCATGCCGGTGTAGCCGTGCTCGGGCTCCCAGAGCCAGATCGACTCTTCATCGATGAACTGCAGCCCGTGCTCGTTCATGCGCTCGCGAATACCGGCGATACGCCGAGCAACCGTGGTCGAACGGAAGAGGCCTTCTTCTTTTACCGCGTTGTGACCGAGCAGCAGAATGCCGTCGCCGAAGCCCGCGTCGACGAGAAGATCGACGGCTCGTCGCCCTCCGGTGTGCTCGTCGGGCAGCACCGAGTCGGCGTACGACTCGTTGGTGGCGTTCAGTAGTACGACGGGCACGCGCTGCCGCAGGGGAGGGATGAAGAGGTCACGGGCGCGCATTGTGGCGAAGACGATGCCGTCGACCTGACGGTCGAGCACCGCTTCGATCGCTTCCGACTCACGGCGAGGGTCGCCTTCGGTCTCGAGCACGAGCAGCACGTGACCTGAGGCGTGGGCTTCTTCGAGGGCGCCCTTGATGAGGCCGCTCGCGAAACGGGTGGTGGCGACGACGTCAGAGACGAAGCCGATCGTGTTGGTGCGATCGGTGCGCAAGCCGCGTGCGGCCACGTTCGGTCGATAGTCAAGTTCTGCGGCCGCCGCGATGACACGGTCGTGCGCTTCGCGCGACAAGCGCGTGTCGGGCCGTCCGTTGAGGATCATGGAGGCCGCGGTGGTCGAGAGTCCGGCGCGGCGCGCAACATCGGCGAGGGTGACGCGCTTGCCCGGCATCGGAACCTCCTTGTCGCAACCTAACGAGTCTAGGGGTGCAGTATCGACTTGACACTGCGCCGAGAGTTAGTGCTAAATGGTTTTAGCAGGTCGCCACCTGCACGATCGGCCCCGCATGCGCGGAGCCGGCACCCCCTTCACCCACGACAAAGGAGTCACACGATGCGTCATCACTCCGCACATCGCGCCCGGGTCCGGGCCGCGATCGGCACGGTCGCAGCAGGCGCCATCCTGGCGCTCGCGGCCTGTGCGCCCGGCGCCGAAGCGCCCACCGACGGCGAGCAGATCGAGGTCACGACCGAGCTCACGACCGAAGAGGTCGTTCTCACCATCGCCGACGAGACCGGCTTCCCGGTCACCGACGCGCTGACCGAAGAGTTCACCAAGCAGCACCCCAACGTGACCTTCGAGATCACGCGCGACACCTTCCAGAACCTCACGGCGAACGCGCCGCGCCTGCTCGCTGGCGCAAACCCGCCCGACCTCATTCGCCTTCCCACCATCGGTGAGACGGTCAAGGACGGCCTCATCGCCAACCTCGACCCGTGGTACGAGGCATATGGCTGGGACGCATGGCCTGCATCGCAGCTCGCTCCGATGCGCATGAGCGACGAGGGCATCCGCGGTTCGGGCTCGCTCTACCAGCTGGGTCTCGGCTACAGCATCACCGGCATCTTCATGAACCTCGAGATCGCTGAGCGCCTCGGCATCACCGCACCGCCCAGCACGATGGCCGAGTTCGAAGAGATGCTCGCGACCGCCAAGGCGGCCGGTGAGCTGCCGATCATGGCGGGCGACTCCGACGGCGTTGTGAACTTCGTGGTGCAGGCGGCCATGAACCAGTTCGCCGACAAGGACGAGTTCATGAGCTGGATGTTCAACGAGCCCGGAGCGACCTACAACACTCCCGGCAACGTGCAGGGCGCTGAGCTCATCCGCACGTGGGCTGACGCCGGCTACTTCCCGTCCGACATCAACGCGATCGACTACTTCACCTTCGTGACGCGCTTCTCGGAGGGCGAAGGCCTCTTCACCTTCAACGGCAACTGGGCGGCCTCGGGCTACCAAGACGCCCTTGGCGACAACGTGAGCTTCTTCCTCGTGCCGCCGATCAACGAGGGTGACGGCCACGTCGCCATGGGCGCGGGCAACTCGTTCTCGGTCGCCGCAGGATCAGACAACCTCAACGAGATCGTCTACTTCCTCAACTGGATCCACACCGACCCGGCCGCGCGCCAGATCATCGTCGACGTCACGGGCGCTTCGCCCGGTGGCGACCCGACGCTGCCGCTGCCCGAGGTGGCTCCGGGCTCGCTCATCGAGTCGGCGCTCGAGATGTCGGCGCAGATCGGTGCTGACAACGGCCAGGTCGACTTCATGGCCAACACCACGGCGGGCATCTACGCCGGCTCGATCATTCCCGAGTCGCAACTGCTCGTCACCAGCCAGATCACCGGCCAGGAGTTCGTCGAGCGCGTTCAGGCGTTCTACGAGCAGGAGATCGGCGGCTGATCGTGACAGCGTTCGAGTTCGAGGGCGGCCACCGCGGCCGCACCAGCCTGGAGGAACGGTCACGGTGAGCACGACCCTCGTCTCGAACGCTCCCCGTCGGGCCGCCGCACGCGCGGCGGCCCGACGGGCCGACCTGACTGGCTGGTTGCTGGTCGCCCCGGCGTTGCTCGCCTACACGGGGTTCGTCATCTACCCGCTCGCCACGGGCATCCAGTACTCGTTCTATGACTGGAACGGCGTCGGCGTCGCGACGTGGGTCGGTCTCGACAACTACGCGACGGTCTTCACCAATCCCAACCTGCTCGGCGCGATCGGCAACTCTTTCGTGCTCATCGCCTTCTTCACGATCATTCCCGTCGGCATGGGCCTCGTGCTTGCGACGCTCATCCGCTCGATGCGCGATGGTCTCGCGCTGCGCGCATCGCAGACGATCTTGTTCCTTCCGCAGATCATCCCGCTCGCGGCGGCCGGCATCGCCTGGTCATGGATGTACGCCCAAACGGGTGCCGTCAACCAGATTCTCGGCTGGATCGGCCTCGAGGCCATCACCCGGCCGTGGCTCGCCGACTACGGCACGGCACTGCCGGCCGTCGGCCTCATCGGCTCATGGGTGCTTACGGGGCTCTGCACCGTGCTGCTGCTCACGGGCATCGGCAAGATCGACACCTCGCTCTACGAGGCGATCCGGCTCGACGGTGCTGGTTGGTTCCGCGAGTTCATCACGATCACGCTGCCCGGCCTGCGGCAAGAGCTCGCCGTGCTGGTGACGCTCACGGTCATCGCCGCGCTGAGCACCTTCGACATCATCTACACCTCGACGCAGGGTGGACCAGGCCGCGCGACGCTCGTGCCCGGTCTGCTCATCTACCGCATCGGCTTCACCCAGTCTGACGTCGGCCTTGCCGCCGCGTTCGGCATCGTCATGATGGTGCTCGTGCTCGCCGTCGTGCTGCCGATTCAGCGCCTTTCGAGAGCGAGTGACCAGTGATCACCTCCCGCACCGAAGTCATCGTCGGGCGCGTTCTGCTCATCGTCGCGCTCGTGCTCACGCTCATCCCGCTGCTCAACATGCTCTCGGCCGCACTGCAGCCAGCCGACCGCAACCCCATCGGGCTCAGCTGGCCTTCTGACCCGCAGTGGGTCAACTTCGTCACGGCCTTCGAGGTCGGCAACGTGTGGCGACTCATGGGCTCGAGCGCATTCATCGTGCTGTGCGTCGTTCCGGTGAGCCTCGTCATCGCGACGCTCGCGGGCTACGCGCTCGGCGGCTTGCGCATGCGCGGCTCGCGTGCCCTGCTCATCGTCTTCGTACTGGGCCTCACGATTCCCTTCGAGGCGCTCATCATTCCGCTCTACTACCAGGCGCAGGCGCTCGGCACGCTCAACACCCAGTGGGCCGTGGTCTTTCCGCTCATCGGCCTCTTCATGCCGTTCTCGGTGTTCTGGATGCGCGCGCACTTCGTCAACGTGCCGCGCGAACTCTCCGAAGCCGCGCGCGTCGACGGGGCACGACTCTGGCAAGAGTTCTTCCGCATCCAGCTGCCGCTCGCGCTGCCCGCGATCAGCGCGCTGACGATCCTGCTGTTCATCTGGACGTGGAATCAGTTCTTGCTGCCCGTCGTGCTCATCGCGAATCCTCTCGACCGCACGGTGGCCGGGGCGCTGACCTTCTTCCAGGGTCAGTACTACGCGAGCATCCCCTTGCTCAACGCCGGCGCGCTCATCATCATCGTGCCCGCGATCCTCGTGTTCCTGCTCTTCCAGCGCCAGTTCATCAAGGCGCTGCTGCAGGGCGCCGTCAAGGGCTGACCGCCCTCGCCGCCCCGCACCTTTCGAGAAAGCGACTCTGCGCATGACTTTCGCACTGCCCGACTACTGGGTGTGGGACTTCTGGACCGCCGACGATGGCGACCAGTTCCACCTCTATTACCTGCATGCGCCGACCTCGCTCGGCGACCCGCACTTGCGTCACCGCAACGCCCGCATCGGGCACGCGGTCTCCGACGACCTGCGCACCTGGCGCGACCTCGGGCCGTGCTTGCTGCCCGGGGAGTCGCTCGACGTCGACGCCGACGCCACCTGGACGGGTTCCGTCGTGCGCGGCGATGATGGCGGCTGGCGGATGTTCTACACGGGCTCGCGATTCCTCGAGCCGGTCGCCCACGTCAACATCGAGACCGTCGCACTCGCCGTCTCTGACGATCTTCACCACTGGCATAAGCAGCCGGCGGCGTCGATCTCCGCGCCGCTCGGTCGCTACGAGACCCTCGGCACGTCGGAGTGGCACGAGGAGGCCTGGCGCGATCCCTATGTACTGAGGGAGAGCGACGGCTCGTGGAGCATGCTCATCACCGCTCGATCGATCGACGGCGACGACGAGCTCGATCGCGGGGTTGTCGCCACGGCGACCTCGAGCGACCTCGAGCAGTGGACGATCGGTGAGCCGCTCACCGCACCCGGCGGCGGGTTCGCCCACCTCGAGGTACCGCAGATCGTCACGGTCGACGGCAGGCGATCGTTGTTGTTCTCGTGCGACACCCCCGCACTGGCCGGTGCTCGTCGCACGGCAGGGGAGCGCGGCGGAATCTGGGTGCTCGATCTGCCTGACGGGCAAGCGGCTCCGTACGACGCCAGCATGGCGCGACTGCTCGTCGATGAGTCGCTCTATGCGGGTCGTGCGGTGCAGGATCGCGCCGGCGACTGGTACCTCATGGCCTTCCAAATGGAGTCGGCCGACGGCGAGTTCGGCGGGTCGATCACCGATCCCATCCCGCTCGTGCGCGACCCGCAGTCAGGGGCGCTCGTGCTCATGACAACGGAGGTCACGCGATGACGACGACCGTGCACGGCGCAGCCGCACCCGAGTTCGAGGGAGTGCGCGAGGCGTTCCGCCAGTCGTTCGACGGTCAACCGGCGATGGGCGCTGCGCTCGCGATCGAGATCGACGGGCAACCCGTGGTCGACCTCTGGGGTGGCATCGCCGACGTGCGCACGGGTGCCCCGTGGCAGCAGGACACGCTCGGAGTGGTCTTCTCGTGTTCCAAGGGGCTCATGGCCGTGCTCGCTGCGCGCGCCGTGCAGCAGGGCATTCTCGATTACGACGCGCCCGTCGCCCAGTACTGGCCGGAGTTTGCCGCGCGCGGCAAAGAGTCGGTTCTGGTGCGCCATGTGCTCGCGCACCGCTCAGGGCTCAGCGCCCTCGAGCGCGACCTCGCCGTCGACGATGTTCTCGACTGGCAGACCATGACGAGCGTGCTCGCCGACGCGGCACCGCTCTGGCAGCCCGGTTACTCGTACGCGTACCACGCGCTGACCCAGGGGTGGCTCATCGGCGAAGTGCTGCGACGCGCCACGGGCGTCTCGATCAGCGAGCTGTTCGCGCGCGAGATCGCCAGACCCGCCGATGCTGAGGTCTGGATCGGCTTGCCCGAGCAGCACGAAGACCGCGTCGCCTTCCTCACTGTCGGAGACACTCTGCGGCAGCACATCGCCGATCAGGCGGCTCGGCTCGCCGAGGGAGAGATCGACTGGTCTGACCGTGCCTTGACCCTGGGTGGTGCCTTCCCCTCAGCGCTCGTCGAGGGTGACACCGGCTTCAATGAGGCGCGCGTGCACCGAGCAGCGATTCCCGCTGCGGGAGGTATCGCGAGCGCTCGCGGCCTCGCCGCGGTCTGGGGTGCGGTCGTGCGGTCGGACCGCGAGCGTCAGTTGCTGAGCCCGCAGACCCTGGCCCTCGCCTCGGCGCCGCAGAGCGAAGGCATGCCGTTCTTCCCGCAGCCGGAACCCTGGCCGCGCTGGGGCATGGGTTTGCAGCTCGACTCCGCTGCGCGCCGGTATCTCTCAGCGCGCAGCGTCGGTCACGATGGCGCGGGAGGGCAGGTGGCCTTTGCCGACCCTGCCGCTCGCGTCGGATTCGCCTTCATCACGAATCGTATGGAGGCTGTCGACCCGCGAGGAACGGCCATCGTCGACGCACTGCGAGTTGCACTGGGATAAGCGGCCGCCGCCGCCGGCCAGACAGAGCGTCTAGCGCAGCGCGGGCGCGATCCAGCGCACCCACACGACGGCCGCGCACAACGTCGCGGCGAGCGCGAGCGCGACGAGCACGAGCGACAGCACCGGAAAGGCCGGGCCTGACGAGAGAATCGCACCCGCGAGCCCGGCCGACGCGAGTGAGACGATCGCCCAGGCGGGCGGCGAGCTCGCGTAGAGCGTGCGACCGGGCAGCGGCCCGACGGGCAGCAGCAGCACGAGTAGTGATCCGAGGCCGGCGAGCGCCACGGCCGCGGCGGTCTCGGCCCACAGCGACATCCAGAACCCCGTGCTCGGTGTCAGCAGGTCGTGCGCGAACCACCCCAGCAGCGCCAGTGCAGCCACCGCACTCGACTGCGCGACGGCGACTCCCGCGCGCGCTCGCCGGCTTGCCGACACCGCGATCGCGCCCGCAATGAGCACCCCCACGAGCACCGGCGGCTGCAGACCGACGAAACGTGACAGTAGCGCCGTGGCGAGCGCGACGAGCAGGATGCCCGGCAGCAGTCGCATGCCCACGCGTTGCCGCGCGACTCGACCCGCGAGCCGTGCCGGCAGGAGCACTCCGACGATGTTGAGCACGAGCATCCCGAGCCCGATCGCCGCCATGAGCCGCAGATACCGCACGTCGCCGCCAATGCCTCCCGCGAGGGCAGCGATCACGGCGGCGCCGCCGAGGGTGGCCGCGGCAACGAGCATCGGCGGCAGTATGGGCGCATCGTCGTCGCCGAGCAGCGCTCGGTTGCGTCCGGTGAGGCGCAATCGTGGCAACGCCATGCGCGGGCGCACGTACACGGTGAACCACCGCACGGGCAGGGCCACGAGAAGCAGATAGGCGAGACCGAGCAGTGGCGCCAGCAGCCAGCCGCCTCGCTGCACGACCTCGCTCGCGGTCGGCAAGGAGGCGCCGAATGCTGTCGCGGTTCCCCAGTTCGAGGTGATCGCGGTGCCGCCGTCGTCGGTCGGGTCACTCGGATCGGGGCTGGGTGTCGTGCCGGGTTGAGTCGGTTCGGGGCTCGGAGTCGTTCCGGTACCGCCGGTGCCCGAACCGTCGTCGGTCTCGGTCTGCGACTCATTGTCCGGTGTTGCCGGTGGGGGAGCCTCGCCGTCATCGCCGTCGGGCAGCGTGAAGCGGATGGTCACGCGCTCGCTCGCCGCGCTGAAGTTGCCCGCGGCATCGCGCTGCAGAGCCTGCAACCGCAGGGTTCCTTCGCGCGGCCAGCGCAAGGGGCACGCCCACGCACCGGAGGCACGCACGGTCGTTTCGCACTCGATGACGCCGTCGACGAAGACCTGCAGCAGGGCGGAAGGCTCGCCCGTACCGCGCACCGTGGTCGTCGCGCGATCGGTGCTGCCCGACCCCGGGCTCGTGATGACGGGTGCCGCCGGTGCATCACGATCGACCGCGGCGTTCACCGACGACGAGAAACCCGACTGCTCGGGTCCGATCGAACTGTGCTGCTGCCGCGCGCGCACTTGGTACTGCCCGCTGGGCAGATCGATAGCGCACGACCAGAATCCGCTGCCGAGCGCCGCCGGACAACTGTGGGTCGTCGTACCCGACGACCCGGTGGCCGACAGCTGGATGCTCGCACCCGGCCGCGCGCTGCCGCTGAACAGTCCCGTGGTGACGACGGTACTTCCGCCGCCATCGATACTCGGCGGTGCGAGCACGCGCAGGGTCAACGGCGCGAGCGGTTCGACGCTCTCGTCGGCGAGTGTCTCGTCACCGGTGAACTGCACCACCCCGTTCGGCACACTGACGCCCGCGCACACCCACGTGAGGGCATCCGGGTCAGAGACCGTGCACGCGACTTGACCATCACGGCGGATGACGAGCGTGCTGCCAGCGTCTTTCGTGCCCGTGAGCGTGACGCTCGAGGCGGAAACGAAGTCGGAGCTGGGCTGGTCGAAGGCTGCCGCAGCACTCGCAGGAGTGGCGGGAAGCGTGGCCAGGGCGAGGCCGACAGCGGCGGCGATCGTGCTCGCGAGGAGGGCGGAGGGCAGGCTGCGCATCGCCATACCCCCTCCCCAGTAACGACCGACTGCTGGTCATTCTCCCAGGTGGCCCTCTGTCGGGCCTCTGAACGCGCCCCTATGCTGTGAACTATGGAATTCCTGGTCATTGTCGGTGTGCTCGTGCTGCTCGTCGTCATCGCGGGCATTTACCTTTGGGCGACGTACAACTCGCTCGTCACGCTCAACGTGCGCGTCGATGAGGCGTGGAGCGACATCACAGTGCAGCTCAAGCGTCGCGCCGACCTTCTGCCCAACCTCATCGAGGCGGTCAAGGGTTACGCCGCGCACGAGAAGCAGGTGTTCGAGAGCGTCACGAAGGCGCGTGCCGAAACCCTCAGCGCCCAGGGCCCGGCAGAAGCTGCCGCCGCCGAGAACCACATGCAGTCGGCGCTCAAGAGCATCTTCGCCGTGGCGGAGGCCTACCCCCAGTTGCAGGCCAGCCAGAACTTCCTGCAGCTGCAGGGCGAGCTTGTCGACACCGAAGACAAGATTCAGGCCTCGCGTCGTTTCTACAACGGTGGCGTGCGCGAGCTCAACGTCAAGATCAAGCAGTTCCCGAACACGCTGTTCGTGCGGGGTCTGGGCTTCACCGAGCGCGACTTCTTCGAGGTGGCCGACTCGGCCGCGATCGCCGAACCGCCGCGCGTGCAGTTCTAGTCGCAGCCCGCCGGGCTCTCGGAAGGGCATCCACGTGTATCGCGCGATCGCCGCGAACAAGCGCAACACCGTCTTCATCATCGCGCTGTTCATCGTCATCATCGGGCTCTTGGGCCTGCTCGCCGACTACCTGTACGGCGGCGGGTTCGGCATCTTCATCGGCACCCTCATCGGCGCCGGCATCTACACGCTCGTGCAGTACTTCGCTGCGGGCTCGCAAGCGCTCTCGATCTCGGGTGCTCACCCCATCTCGAAGCAAGACAATCCGCGGCTCTACCGCATCGTCGAGAACCTCGCCATCACCGAGGGCCTGCCGATGCCTCGCGTCTACGTCATCGACGACCCGGCGCCCAACGCCTTCGCGACGGGGCGCGACCCCAAGCACGCGAGTGTCGCCGCCACGACCGGTCTGCTCGAGATCATGACCGATCGCGAGCTCGCCGGCGTCATGGCGCACGAGATGGGCCACGTCAAAAACTACGACATCCGGGTGTCGACCATCGTCTTCGGCCTCGTCGTCGCCGTGGGCTTCATCGCCGACAGTCTGCTGCGCATGGCCTTCGTCGGCGGCACCCGCAACAACAATGGCAACCCGATCATGCTTCTTCTCGGCCTCGCCGCCATGATCATCGCTCCGCTCGTCGCCGCCGTCGTGCAAGCGGCGGTCTCGCGCCAGCGCGAGTATCTCGCCGACGCCACGGGCGCCCTCACCACGCGCGACCCTGAAGCGCTCGCGAGCGCCCTGCAGAAGCTCGGCGACTACGCCCGCCCCATGAAGCGCCAGAACTCGACCATGGCGCATCTCTACATCAGCGACCCGATGAAGCCGGGCATCGTCGACCGCATGTTCCAGACTCACCCGCCGATTGCCGAGCGCGTCAAGCGCCTCATCGAGAACTCCACGCGCTTCTAGATCGCCGCGCTCACCCGTTGAACCTCGCGCCGCACTCACCGTTGCGCCGCGGGCCACGCCGCCGTTTGTGACTAACGCCGCGCAACGTTTCGCGGCACCGGTCACGAACCCCGGCGTGCGGGGCTCTTCGTGGCACGTGGGTGCGAACGTTCGGGCCCATATGCCGCGAAAGCCAACGCGTGCGGGTCACGTGCGCGGGGAAGGGTGCGCGGGGGCGGGGTGCGCGGGGGCGGGGTGCGGCAGAAGGCGCGAGGAGGGTCGGCGCGTGGGCGCGTGGGCGCGGTGGCGCCAGCCTAGGGGTGCGCCCGGCTAGACGGCTGCGCGCACCGCGGCGGCGGCGTCGCCCCAGTGCGGCTCGGCAACCTCGACGCCCGCGAGGCCCTGCCACGCCGCCGCGCGATAAAGTTCGGGGGCAACGCGGGCGGCGAGTTCGGCCGCCGAGCCTCCGGGCTCGACCCACGCCGACTGCACGCGCAGCACTTTCGCTTGGCGGTCGCTCTTGAGGTCGACGCGCCCGAGCAGCCGATCGTCGACGAGCACGGGCAGCGTGTAGTAACCGAACTGTCGCTTCGGCGCGGGGGTGTAGATCTCGATGCGGTAGTGAAAGCCGAACATCCGCAGCGCGCGATCGCGGTACCAGACGACGGGGTCGAAGGGCGAGAGCAGGGCGGTCGCCTCGATGCGGCGCGGGATGCTCACGCCCGGCACCACGTAGGCCACACCATCGCGGCCTGAGCGCCCCCACTCGGCCACCTCGACGCACTCGACCTCGCCAGCGTTGAGGAGCGCCCGCAGGGCATCCTGCGTCGGAGCGATCTTCAACCGGTGGTAGTCGGCGATATCACCGACCGTGCCCACGCCGAGTGCCCGCACGCTGCGCAGTACGAGCTCGCGTTGTGCGTCTTCGCGCGGCACCTCAATGTCGTGCAGCCCTTGCAGCCCGACCTGGTGAGGCAGCGCGTACCGACGCTGAAAGCCCGAGCGACCCGCGCTGACGAGATCACCCCAGGCGAAGAGGTACTCAAGGCCTACCTTGACGTCGCTCCACCCCCACCACGGGCCGCGTCGCTCGGCGGCGTCATGCTCCACTTCGCTCGCCGTGAGTGGGCCCTTGGCGGCGACCTCCTCGAGCAGCCAGTCGAGCATGGCCCGGTTCTCGCGCACCCACGCGTACTTGAGTGTGTAGCGCTCGCGCAGTGCTTCACGCTTCCAGCGCCACAGCGGCCAGTCGTCGCGGCGAATGATCGCGGCCTCGTGCGCCCAAAACTCGAGGTAGCGCCCGCGCCGGGCGAAGAGCAGAGCGTCGAGTGCCGCGGGGTCGTAGCTGCCGAGCCGTGCGAAGAGCGGCAGGTAGTGCGATCGCGCAAAGACGTTGACCGAGTCGAGCTGCAGCACCTGCAGTCGTTCGAGCGTGCCCGTGATCTGTCGCGTGCTGACTTCAGCTGGTCGAGGTCGCGCGAAGCCCTGCGCCGCGAGCGCGAGACGACGGGCCTGGGCGGCGGTGAGGCGGGGCGCTGCGGCAAGGCGGGGCACGCCACCACGCTATCGGCCGCCTCCGACGCGAAGCGGCGTCACGATTGCTCGCCTCCAGGTCGCCCGCCGTTCACCGAGGTTGCGCTCTCACGACACCCAGCGCTCCTACCGTGCCGATGTTCCGCGGTTCGGAGCGCTCAGACACAGCCTGAGCCGCCGCGGCACTTGTACGGAGGATTCGTGAACACGACCCGCACACTCGCTGGCGTCGCCCTCGTGGCGGCCACGGCGATGACGCTCGGCGCCTGCGCCACCGACACCGCACCCGAGAGTGGCATCGACGCGTCGACCGCCACGAGCATCGCCGACTTCGGCACGTTCGCCGACCTCGAGGCCGCAGCCAAGGCCGAGGGCGCGCTCAACGTCATCGCGCTGCCGCGCGACTGGGCGAACTACGGCGAGATTCTCGACCTGTTCATCGAGCGCTACCCCGAGATCACCGTGACCGAGGCCTCGCCCGACGCTTCGAGCGCCGAAGAGATCCAGGCGGCCGAGAACCTCGCCGGTCAAGACACGGCTCCTGACGTGTTCGACCTCGGCCTCGCGGTCGCGCTCTCGAGCACCGACTACTTCGCTCCCTACTTCGTCGAGCGCTGGGACGACATCCCCGCAGAGCTCAAGAACGAAGACGGCCTCTTCTGGGGCGACTACGGCGGGTACATGGCCATCGGCTACGACCCCGACGCCGTGCCCGCCCCGACGAGCCTGCAAGACCTGCTCGGCGAGGAGTACCGCGGCAAGGTCGCCATCAACGGTGACCCGACGCAAGCCGGTGCGGCCTTCGCCGCCGTCGGCATGGCGACCGTGCAGAACGGTGGCACGCTCGACGACTTCCAGGCCGGTGTCGACTTCTTTGCCGAGCTCAACGCCGCGGGCAACTTCGTGAAGATCGACCCGACCCCCGCCACGGTGGCCTCGGGCGAGACTCCCGTCGTCTTCGACTGGGACTACCTCAACGCCGGTTACGCCGCTGAGCTCGAGGGCCAGCGCAACTGGGAGGTCGTCGTGCTGCCCGGCACCGGCTACGCCGGCTACTACAACCAGGCCATCAACAAGGACGCGCCCAACCCGGCCGCGGCTCGCCTGTGGATGGAGTTTCTCTACAGCCCCGAGGTGCAGAACCTCTGGCTGAAGGGTGGCGCGCGCCCCGTGCTCGAGGCCTCGCTGGTCGCGAACGGCGAGATCGACGAGGCGCTCTACGCAGCGCTGCCCGAGGCTCCCGCCGACACCGTGGTTCCGAGCGCCGAGCAGAGCGAGGCTGCGGCCACGCTGCTCGGCGAGCAGTGGGCGACCGCTGTTCAGTAACGAGCCCGTCGTGACGACGGTCGAGCCCCGGCGCCCAGCGCGCCGGGGCTCGACCGGCTCGCGCGGCGAGAGCTCAGCATCCACCGCCCCGACACGACGGCGGGCGATCTCGCCCGCCTGGGGCGTCGCGCCTTTCGCGCTCTACGTCGCGCTCTTTCTCGCACTGCCGACCGCCATCGCGCTCGGCACCGGCTTTCTCGACGGTGACGGAGCCTTCACCCTCGACAACGTCGCCGCGCTCGGCGACCCCTTCGTCGTGAGCGGCTTCACGACCTCGATCGTGCTCTCGGCCGTCACCGCGATCATCGGCGCCGTGCTCGGTGCGCTCGTCTGCTACGCCCTCATCGGCACTCGACCCGAGGGGCCGCTGCGCTCGATGATCGACGCGGCGAGCGGCGTGCTCGCGCAGTTCGGCGGCGTGATGCTGGCTTTCGCGTTCGTCGCGACGATCGGCATTCAGGGCCTCATCACCGTGCAGCTGCGCGACGTGTTCGGCATCGACATCTTCGCCGACGGAGTCTGGCTCTACGAAGCGCCCGGTCTCGTGCTGCCCTACATCTACTTTCAGGTGCCCCTCATGGTCATCATCTTCTTGCCAGCGCTCGAGGCGCTCAAGCCGCAATGGGCCGAAGCCGCAGCGACTCTCGGCGGCACGACCGCGACGTACTGGCGCCGCATCGCGCTGCCGGTGCTCGCGCCCTCGTTCTTGGGTTCGCTGCTGTTGCTCTTTGCCAATGCCTTCTCGAGCTACGCGACGGCGGCAGCCCTCACGAGTCAGGGGCAGTCGATTGTTCCTCTGCAGATTCGCGCGGCACTCACGAGCGAGACACTGCTGGGGCGCGAGAACCTCGCCGGAGCGCTCGCCCTCGGCATGATCGTCGTCATGGCGGTCGCCATGAGCCTCTACGCCCTGCTGCAGCGCCGCGCGGCGAGGTGGCAGCGGTGAGCGCCGTGACGCGCGGCCCCGGCGCCGTGAGCGGTGCACCAGCGCCCTCGCGCGTGCTGCGGTGGAGCATCCTCGGCGTCATCGGCACCCTCTTCGCGGTGCCCATCATTGCCATGGTCGAGTTCACGCTGCGGCGCGGTCTCGAAGGCGGGTACGACTTCTCGCGATGGATGCTCGTGCTCACCGGTTCTCTGGGCCCCGAGTATCGCGTGCTCGGTCAAGCGATCGGCAATTCGCTCGTACTCGCCGCGGCGACCGTCGCGCTCATGATCGTGCTGCTCGTGCCGACGATGATTCTCGTGCACCTGAAGCTGCCACGGTGGCGCCGGGTACTGGAGTTCGTGTGCCTGCTGCCCATCAGCATTCCCGCGATCGTGCTCGTGGTGGGCCTCGCGCCCGTGTACGGCGTCATTGCTCGCGCGGCGGGGAGCGGGGTGTGGAGTCTCGCCTTCGCCTATGGCGTGCTCGTGCTGCCCTTTGCCTATCGCGCCGTGCAGTCGAACCTCGACGCGATCGACGCGCCGACTCTCACCGAAGCGGCACGCTCGCTCGGTGCGAGCTGGCCCGTCGTCATCGCTCGAGTGCTGCTGCCCAACCTGCGCACGGGCCTGCTCGCTGGCGCCTTCATCTCGGTCGCGGTGGTGCTGGGCGAATTCACCATCGCCTCGCTGCTCAACCGTCAGAACCTGCAGACCGCGCTCGTCATCGTGCAGAAAGACGATCCCTTCATCGCCGTGATCGTCGCCCTGCTCTCTCTGCTCTTCGCCTTCCTGCTGCTGCTCGTTATCGGGTGGATCGGCCGGGCGGGCGTCAACCGTCCACGGAGGACCTCATGAACCCCACGACCGTTGAACTGCGCGACGTCGTCAAGCGCTTTCCCGGCATGACCGCGCTCGACGGCATCTCACTCGCCCTCGAACCCGGTGAGCTCATCGCCCTGCTCGGCCCCTCGGGCTG
>SXMH01000148.1 GCA_005777405.1 Actinomycetota bacterium | reverse complement strand
GTGCCGCGCTCAAGACCGTCAAGGGTCTCCTTCGCTTCGCGATCACTCTGGAAACGGCTGAGGGCGCGCAAGTGCACCGGAAAGCCGGCGAAGCGCTCGGCGAATGTCGACAGGTGCTGCTTCACGAGCAGCGTCGTCGGCACGATCATGGCGACTTGCTTGCCGCCTTGCACGGCTTTGAACGCCGCGCGCACGGCAACTTCGGTCTTGCCGTAGCCCACGTCGCCCGCGAGCAAGCGGTCCATCGGAATCGGCGACTCCATGTCGCGCTTCACTTCGTCGATGGTCGTGAGCTGGTCGGGCGTCTCGGCGAAGGGAAACGCCTCCTCGAGCTCGCGTTGCCACGGGGTATCGGGGCCGAACGCGAAGCCTCGGCTCGACATGCGCGCCGAGTAGAGCTTGACGAGCTCGACCGCGATGTCGCGCACCGCGCGCCTGGCCTTGCCCTTTGCTGCAGCCCAGTCGCTGCCGCCCATCTTGCTGAGCTGCGGGGCCTCACCGCCAACGTACCGGCTCAGCAGATCGAGTTGATCGGTGGGCACCGAGAGCTTGTCGCCGGGGTACCCGCGCTTGCTCGGCGCGTACTCGAGCACGAGAAACTCGCGCGTCGTCTTCACCGCGTTGCGACCACCGGTCGAGACCTCGCGCTGCACGAGCTCGACGAATCGGCCGATGCCGTGAGTGTTGTGCACGACGTAGTCGCCGGCCTTGAGCTGCAGCGGATCGACGACTGCACGACGCCGCGTCGCGAGCTTGCGGGGCTGGCGCGAGTCATAGCCGACGGCACGGCCGTAGAAGTCGCTCTCGCTCAGAAGCCCGACCTTGAGCTCGGGCAGTTCGAAGCCGTGCTCGACCTGCGCCTGCACGAGATACGCGACGCCCGGCTCGAACGACTCGGGCAGCTCATCGACGATGCGTGCCGCAACCTCGCGCTCGGCGAGCACGTCGGCAGCGCGCTCGACCAGGCCGTGGCCGGCCGCGACGACGATCATCGACCAGCCTGAACGCAAGCGCTCGACGACGTGGTTGACGGCGCCACCGGATGCTCCAGCGAAGCCGGGCGGCTCGATGGCGTCGAGGCGCACCACGTCGGGGTCGTCAGCGTCGAACGCGCTGAAGGTGAACCAGGGCCGGTCGCCTGCTGCCGACTGCAGTCCCGACACCGTCAGAAAGTCGCCGGCGTCGAGGTCGATCGGCGCCTCGGCACCGGCCGTCGCCGCGTGCCAGGCTGCGCTGAGAAACTCGCGGTTCGTCTCGGCGAGGCTCACCGCTCGCGTCGCCACGCGCTCGGGGCTCAGCAGCGCGATCGCAGCCTCGGCGGGCAGATAGTCGGTGAACGGCACGAGCCGGTCGACGAGTGCCGGCGCCAGGCTCTCCATCCCCTCGACGGGGATGCCTTCCGCGATTTTCGCGAGCAACTGCTCGAGGCTCGGAAACTCGCCGCGCATCTCTCGCGCGCGCTGCTGCACCGCGGGCGTGAGCAGCAGCTCGCGCGTCGGGGGCAACTCGATCGACTGCAGTTCGGGTTCCGACTCGGCGGGGAGCGACCGCTGGTCGGCGACGGAGAACGACCGCAGTTGCTCGAGTTCGTCGCCGAAGAACTCCAGTCGCACAGGATGCTCGGCGACCGCCGGAAACACGTCGAGAATGCCGCCGCGCACCGCGAACTCGCCCCGTCGGGTCACCATGTCGACGCGCGCGTAGGCGAGGTCGACGAGTCGTGCGCTGATCGCTGCGAGATCGTTGCCGCGCGAGCCTGCCGTCAGCACGATCGGCTCGACCTCGTCGAGACCGCTCGGCAACGGTTGCAGCACCGCGCGCACCGAGGCCACGACGACGAGGTCGTGTCTCTGTGACGGCGAAGCCTCGCGCCACGCGCGCAACGCGCGCACCGTACGGATGCGCCGCCCGACGGTCTCAGCGCTCGGGCTGAGCCGCTCGTGCGGCAAGGTCTCCCACGCTGGCAGGTCGAGAACGGTGGCACCAGGACGCAGCGATTCGAGCGCGGCTTGCACCGACTCGGCCTCGCGGCCCGTCGCCGTGATGACGAGCAGGCACTGCGGGCCCGAGCGAGCCTGCATGATGGCAGACAGCAGCGGGGTTCTGAGCCCCTCGACGACCGAGAAATCGGTGGAACGACCGGCGTGCTCGAGGGCAGCAGACACCGTCTGGGCGCGCGACAGCGCCGGAATCAAACGCTCGAGACTCACGTCGCACAAGCCTACGCGCCCGGGCTGACAGTGGCCTGCCGCTCATGGCGACGCGGCTCAGGCGCGCGGGGCGTGAAACTTCTGCTGCGCGTCGAGCAGGCCGTGCTCGACGAGGTGCTCGACCGCGTCGGCGGCATCGTCGAGCACGAACGGCAAGCGCGCGCGTTCGGCTGCGGCGAAGTCACGCAGCACGTAATCGGCAGCGTCTTGCCGACCCGGGGGGCGGCCGATGCCGACGCGCACGCGCGCGAAGTCGGGTGTTGCGAGCGCCTTGATGATGTCGCGCACGCCGTTCTGCCCGCCGTGCCCGCCATCGGCTTTGAGCTTGATGGTCTCGAAGGGCAGGTCGAGGTCGTCGTGCACGACGATGACGCGTTCGGGTGGAATACCGAAGTACGCCGCCGCGGCCGACACCGGCCCGCCCGAGGTGTTCATGTAGCTCAGTGGGCGCACGACGATGAGCTTCGCGCCGCCCGGACGCACTCGCCCTTCGGCGAGCATGGTGTTCGATTTGTGTCGCCCGAACCGGCCGCCAATGCGGCTAGCGAGCAGGTCGGCCACCATGGCGCCGACGTTGTGCCGATTGCCCGCGTACTCCGGCCCCGGGTTGCCCAGACCTGCAACGAGCCAGGCATCCGACGACGAAGGGGCCGCACTGCGGCGGAACATTCCGACCACGTGCGACCCCTTCGCTCGGTGTGCGTTCTTCCGGCGGATGCTCTCCGCCGGTCGCGCGGACTACTCGCTCTCGGCGGCCTCAGCCTCAGCCTGTGCGGCCGACTCGGCCGACTGGGCAGCGGCGTTCTCGGCGTCAGCGGCAGCGTCAGCCGCGTCGGTCGCCGAAGCACGGGGCACGGTGATGTTGATGACGAGCGCCTCGGGGTCGGTGACGAGCGTGGTGCCCTTGGGCAGCTCGACGTCGCTCGCGTGAATCTGGGCGCCCTCTTCGAGGCCCTCGACCGACACGGTGACCGACTCGGGGATGTGCGTGGCCTCGGCCTCGACGGTGAGCGTGTTCTGCTCGACCATGACGAGCGTGCCGGGGAACGACTCGCCCTCGACGTGCACGGGCACGTCGACGGTGACCTTCTCACCCTTGCGCACGACGATGAGGTCGACGTGCTCGATGATCTGACGCACGGGGTCCTTCTGCACGTCCTTCACGAGCGCGAGCTGCTTGTCGCCCTCGATGTCGAGCGTCAGCACGACGTTCGACTTGCGCAGCAGCAGTGCGGTCTCGTGGCCGGGCAGCGCGACGTGCTGCGGCTCGGTGCCGTGGCCGTACACGACGGCCGGAATCTGGCCGACAGCGCGCAGCTTGCGGGCTGCGCCCTTGCCGAACGACGTGCGCGTGGTGGCGCTGAGCGTGTTCTCCTCAGACATGGGGGTCTCCTTGCATCGATGGGCCGTGACGGCCGTGGTCTGGTGGTGTCGACTCGAACGCGAAAGTGCGTGAGGAAAGACCTGATGCCTTGCCCACCGCGTCGATCACGGAGCACCGGAGTGCTCCCTCGCCGAAGTACAGTCGCTCAGTCTACCCGAGCGTCGAGCAGGGCCGCGACCGCGAGTGCGAGCTCGTCCACCGGGCGGTCGGCATCGAGCACGATGATGCCTTCGGCCGGGTCGGGCGCCTCAAGCGCGGCGAGCTGCGAGGCCAGCAGCGCTGCCGGCATGAAGTGACCTGGACGCGAGTTCACGCGGCGTTCGAGCTCTGCCACCGAAGGCTGCAGCAGCACGAGCAGGGCGTGGGGAGCATCCACTCGCAAGCGATCTCGGTAGGCGCGGCGCAAGGCGCTGCACGCCATGATGCAGGGAGCCTCATCGCGCAAGGCCGCGGCCACCGCATCGAGCCACGGAGCACGGTCGACGTCGTCGAGCGGAATTCCGGCCCTCATCTTCTCGACGTTGGCGATCGGATGCAGGTCATCGGCGTCGAGAAAGGGCACTCCCGAGTGCGCGGAGGCGGCGAGACCCACGGTCGTCTTGCCCGCCCCGGAGACCCCCATGAGCACGAGAGGCCGGGCCGCAGCGTTCAGAGCGCACCCTTGCGCGCATCGCCGACCGGCAGCGGGGTGAGCACCGTCACGTCGACATCCCGCTCGAGGTGACCGTCGAGCGCGGCACGCAAGGCGACGACCGGTGCGCCGTTCGAGTGCGCATCGAGCGCGGCGGCACTGCTCCACTTCTCGACCATGACGATGCGACCGTCTGGCGCTTCCGTGATCGCGTAGAGCTCGCAGCCCTCCTCCTCGTGCACGAGCGGAATCGCCGTCTCCAGTGCCGCGAGCACCTCCTGTCGATGTCCGGGCTTCGGAAAGAAGAGGGCGAGAACATTGACCACGGCAGGGCTGTGCATGAGCCCACGCTAGCGGGGGTGCCCGCGCGAGGCGAGACTCCCGTGGCTCTAGGCTGGAAGACGGTCGTGCCACCACCTCCTCGAGATTCTTGACCTCGCGCCCGCAGGCGCCGCACCCCCACAGGAGCATTCCGTGAGCAGCACCACTGCCTCCCCCGTCGCCAACATCGGAGTCGTCGGCCTCGCCGTCATGGGTTCGAACCTGGCCCGCAACCTCGCGAGCCGCGACGGCAACACCGTCGCCGTGTTCAACCGTTCGTGGGAGAAGACCGAGACGCTGCTCGCCGAGCACCCTGAAGCGGAGTTCGTCGCCGCGCACGACTACACCGAGTTCGCGGCCTCGCTGCAGAAGCCGCGCACCGCGATCATCATGGTGCAGGCAGGCCGCGGCACCGATGCCGTGATCGACGCCCTCACCGAGGTGTTCGAGCCGGGCGACATCATCGTCGACGGCGGCAACAGCCTCTTCACCGACACGATCCGCCGCGAGAAGGCTGTCCGCGAGACGGGCATCAACTTCGTGGGAAT
>SXMH01000147.1 GCA_005777405.1 Actinomycetota bacterium | reverse complement strand
TCTAGTGTCACCGCCGGACCGGAGTCTGAGCGGTAACGAGTTTGTCTGACTGAAGTTCGAATATCTACTGACATTCTTGTTTCAATCCAAAGGAATCTCTGACGACTGACCGAGGTCAGCCGACGAGGTTATTTGGCATTGACTTAGTGCACGCTGTTGAGTTCTCAAGGATCGGACGCTCCTGCCTTCGAGCCTCTCGGCTGTCTCTGCAGGGCAACTTTCCTACTGTACCCGCCCGCGGAGATCCGACGCAAATCGAAGTCCCGGTGACCCGGTCTCGATCCACTAGATCGATCCTGCGAGGCGGAGTGCAATCCTACTTGGCGATGAGCGCACCAGCAAGTGGCTGCTCTGTCTTGGAGGATTGTTGTCCCTCTTGAGGCCGGCCAGCGCTTCCGCTTGCCGCACCTTTGGGGTGACGAGTTAGAACATTACGGGCGTGTGACGCCGCGGGCAAATCTGGGCGCATCCCGGGCGTGTCGCGCTCGTGCGCCGCGCCCTCACGCCCGGAAAATCAGGCCGGCGAGCGACTTCTTGCCGCGGCGCAGTACGGCGGCTCCGCCGGCGAGTTGCGCGCCCGCGAGCGTCGCGTCATCGCTCGGCACCTTCACGTTGTTGAGCGACACACCGCCTTGCGCGATCGCACGCCGAGCATCACTCGCGCTCGAGCAGAGACCGGTGGCCACGAGCGCGTGCACGACGGTGTCAGACTCGGCGACCTCGGCACTCGGCAACTCAGCGATGACGGCGGCGAGAGTGCCAGCATCCAGCACCGAGAAATCACCGTCGCCGAAAAGTGCCGCTGATGCCGCGATCGCCGAAGCGACGGCCTCCTCACCGTGCACGATGCCCGTCACCTCGAGAGCGAGACGCTTCTGTGCCGCGCGGCGGAAAGGCTCGTCGCGCACTAGCTCGGCGTAGTGCTCGATCTCGGCACGCGAGAGGAACGTGAAGACCTTGAGGCGGTCGACGACATCGGCGTCGTCGGTGTTGAGCCAGAACTGGTACATCGCGTAGGGGCTGCACATCTCGGCATCGAGCCAGATGGCGTTGCCCTCGCTCTTGCCGAACTTCGTGCCGTCGCTGTTGGTGATGAGCGGCGTGCCGATCGCGTGCACGCTGCGCCGCTCGACGCGATGCACGAGGTCGGTGCCGCTCGTGAGGTTGCCCCACTGGTCACTGCCTCCGGTCTGCAACACGCAGCCGTACTCGCGGTGCAACTGCAGGAAGTCGTAACCCTGCAAGATCTGGTAGCTGAACTCGGTGTACGAGATGCCAGCCTCAGAGTTCAAGCGCGACGCCACGGCGTCCTTCTTCAGCATGGTGCCCACACGGAAGTGCTTGCCGACATCGCGCAAGAAGTCGATGGCGCTCAAACCTGCCGTCCAGTCGAGGTTGTTGACCAGTCGAGCCGCGTTCTCGCCCTCGAACGACAAGTAGCGGCTCACTTGCGATTGCAGGCGGGTGACCCAGTCTTCGACCGTGCTGCGATCGTTGAGCACTCGCTCGGCCGTCGGTCGCGGATCACCGATGAGCCCCGTTGACCCACCGACCAGGCCGAGCGGCCGGTGCCCGGCCAGTTGCAACCGACGCATGAGCAGCAACTGCACGAGGTTGCCGAGATGCAGGCTCGGAGCGGTCGGGTCGAAGCCGCAGTAGTACGTGATCGGCTCGCCGTCGAGCAGAGTCTTGAGCTCCCCCGCGTCGGTCGAGACGTGCACGAGCCCGCGCCAGAGAATCTCGTCCCACACGCTGCCGAACGAGTCATCGTTCTGGACGGGGCTGAGAGTCAGGGAATCGGGTGCGGCTGCCACCGCGTCAGGCTATCAGCGGCACGGTCGCGAGCCTGCGCGGCGGGCGTCGGTGGTCAGCGCGGGGAGGGACGGTACACCGACACGGTCGGGTCCCCCGCGAACCAGTTCCGCCAGGGATGCTCGACACTGCCGCCCGGCCCGCTCACACCCACGCGCGGGCCCTGCTCGATCGGCACGGTCGGCGCGAGGTCGGGCAGCTCGAGGGTGATCGGGCCGGCGGAGAGCATCCCGCCCGTGTCGGTCAGTTCGATGCCCAGGCACGTGGCGAGGCGGGCCGGGCCGCGTGCCAGATCGCGTTCGATGATGATGCCGGTGGCGCACACGCCGGTGCGGCGCGGTGCGGCGGCAGCCCTCCGCTGTCGAGCGATGTCGACGCCCTCGAGCACCTCGCCCGCGCGCAGCAGCACCGCGCCCGCCGAGCCCTCGGGCCCGCACACGACGTTGAGGCACCGGTGCATGCCGTAGCTCAGGTACACGTAGACGGTGCCGGGCGGCCCGAACATCGGCGTGGTGCGCGGGGTCAGACCGCGGTGCGCGTGCGATCCGGGGTCCTCCCCCACCCCGCGGTACGCCTCGACCTCGGTGAGCCGAACGGCCACACCCCGGCTGCGCACGATGGCGCCCAGCAGCCGCGGAGCCACGTCGACCGGGTCGCCCGCGAGCAGGTGACGAACGGCGGGTGATGGATGCTCGGCCACGGCCAGCGCCTCAGTCCAGTTCGGCGAGCCGCTCGTCGAGGTGCGCGCGCTGCGCCGCCACGGCGCTCGGAGCCGTGCCACCCGCCCCGGAACGCGAGGCAACCGACCCCTCAGCCGACAGCACCTCGCGCACCGCGGGCAGCAAGCGCTCATCGATCGCGGCGTAATCGGCGTCGCTCGGCTCGTGCAACTCGACGCCGCGCGACTCGCAGTGCGCGACGAGCGCACCGGAGATCTCGTGAGCCTCGCGAAACGGCACCCCTTGGCGCACGAGCCAGTCGGCGACATCGGTGGCGAGCGAGAACCCTTGCGGCGCGAGCTCGGCGAGCCGTGCGACGTCGAATCGCAGCGTCGCGATCATGCCCGTAAACGCCGGCAGCAGCACTTCGAGCGTTTCGACGGCATCGAAGACCGGCTCTTTGTCTTCCTGCAGGTCGCGGTTGTACGCGAGCGGCAGTCCCTTGAGCGTCGCGAGCAAACCCGCGAGGTTGCCGATGAGTCGCCCGGACTTGCCGCGAGCAAGTTCGGCGATGTCGGGATT
>SXMH01000146.1 GCA_005777405.1 Actinomycetota bacterium | reverse complement strand
GCCGACGCCGCCGATGCGGTCGCCGTCGCTGATGCCCACCGTGACCCCGTCGAGCACGACACGGGTGGGATATTCGACGCGGAGCTGCTCGGCTCCCAAGAGATGGGCCATTCCAGCCAGCCTAGAGGGGGCAGAATGGACGGATGCCCGACACCGAGCCTGAGGCCGCCGCCGCTCCCCTGTCTGACGCTTCGTCGACGGAGGTCGACACTGCTGCCGTCACCGCCGACGAGACCCCGACCCGCCCGATCGCGAAGGTGCTGCCCTGGACTCTCGTCTGGGCCGCGGGCATCATTCTCATCGATCAGGCCACGAAGTACTGGGCCGAAGCGACGCTCGAGCCGTACGTTGGCGTGCCCGTGATCGGCGAGTGGATTCAGTGGCGACTCGTCTACAACCCCGGGGCCGCCTTCGGCATCGGCGGCGACTACACCTGGATTCTCACGCTCGTCGCCGCGCTCGCCGTCGTCGGCATCGCCGTGTTCGTCGCGCGCATCTCGAGCGTGCGCTGGGCACTTGCTGCAGGTGCATTGCTCGGCGGAGCCATCAGCCACCTGGGCGATCGACTGTTCCGCGAGCCCGGCTTCGCCCGCGGCGAGATCGTCGACTTCATCGACTACTTCGGCTTCTTCGTCGGCAACGTCGCCGACATCGCCCTCGTCGGCGGGGCGATCGCGATCGTGCTGCTGAGCCTTCTGGGCGTCAGCCTGCGACGACCCGCGCCCCGTGAACAGGACCCGTCGCCCGCAGCACCGTGAGGCGGGATGCGCTGAGCGCGACCTGCAGCTCGAGCGCAGCATCCTGATTCGCCGCGAGGAAGGCGACGGTCGGGCCCGACCCTGACACGATGCCGGCGAGAGCGCCCTGCACCTCGCCCGTCTCGAGGGTCTTGGCGAGTTCTGGCGCGAGGTGCAGCGCCGGGGCCTGCAAGTCGTTGTGCAGCACCTCGGCGAGCTGGTGCGGATCACCGGCGCGCAGCGCCTGCAGAACCTCGATGTCGACCATGGGTTGTTCCGCGGCCGGGGCGATGTCGCGTACGTGGCGCTCGCGATGCCGATCGAGCTCGGCATAGACCTCGGGGGTCGACAGCCCGCCATCGGCGAGCGCGAGCACCCAGTGGAAGGTTCCTTGCGCGAGAGCAGGCGAGAGACGGTCGCCGCGGCCGGTACCCACGGCCGTGCCCCCCATGAGTGCGAACGGCACGTCGGCGCCGAGCTGCGCGGCAAGCTCGTGCAGCTCATCGCGGCTGAGACCCGTGCCCCACAGGTGATCACACGCGACGAGAGTCGCGGCGGCATCGGCCGAACCTCCGCCCATGCCTCCCGCAATGGGAACGTGCTTCTCGATCTCGAGCGAGACACCACCGCGATAGTCGGCGGCGCGCGCCAGCAGCCGTGCGGCGCGGATCGCGAGATTCGACCCGTCGACCGCGAGAGCGCTCGAGTCGATCGGCCCCGTGAAGCGCACCGAGAAGTCGTCAGCCGGCCGGGCGTACACGTCTTCGTAGAGCGAGATGGCCTGGTAGGCCGTGGCGAGGTCGTGATACCCGTCGTCTTGCAGGGCGCCGACCTTCATGAAGACGTTGATCTTGCCCGGTGCGCGCACGTGCACCGCAGGAGCCGATGACCTGTCGTCATTCGCTCCGGTGCCCATGCACCCACCCTATGCGAGCGCCGACTCCCCCTCGTGCTCGATGCTCGTCGCGAGCGGTCGCTCAGGAATGAAGGCGAGCGCGACGATCGCCAGCAGGGCGAGCGGCGCGAGCACGAGGTAGATGGGCATGAGGGCGTCGGTGTAGGCGCCGACGACGATCTCGCGGAGGGCATCCGGCAGGCCGTTGACGATCGCGGGGGTGAGCGAGCTGATGCCTCCCGCAGCGTCGCCGCCCGTTGGCAAGCGGTCGAGCAGCAGCTCGGTGAGGCGCGAGGCGAAGAGGGCCCCGACCACGGCGGCACCGAGGGTGCCTCCGACCTGACGGAAGAAGTTCTGCCCGGCGGTGGCCGTGCCCACGATCGCGTGCGGCACGGCGTTCTGCACGATGAGGGTCAGTAACTGCATGCTCGTGCCGATGCCAGCGCCGATGAGCACGAGCGCCGAGTCGATGATGAGCACCGGGGTGTCGGCGGTGGTCGTCGACAGCAGCGCGAGCCCGATGGCGAGCAGCACGGCGCCCACGATCGGCCACGCCTTGTACCGGCCGGTGCGGGAGACGAGCCAGCCCGAGAGAATCGACACGACGAGCGCCGAGGCCATGAGCGGCACCATCATGAGCCCTGCAGCGGTGGCCGAGACGCCGAGCGCCATCTGGAAATACGTGGGCAGGTAGCCCATCGTGCCGAACATCGCGATCGCGATGAGCAGGCCCGCGATCGTCGAGAGCACGAACGTGCGCTCCCGCAGCAGCGGCAACGGGATGACCGGCTCGGGCGCGCGCCGCTCGACCAGCACGAACGCCACGCCCGCGAGCACGGCGACCACTGCCGCACCGATGATCTCGAGCGACACCCAGTCGTAGACCGTGCCGCCCCACGTGGCGATGAGCACGAGTGCGCTCGTCGCGATCGCGAGCAGCACCATGCCGGCGACGTCGATCGGGCGGCGCGCTCGCGCCGCGCGCACCGGGGTGCGCAGCAGCACGAGCACGGCGACGGCGGCAATGATGCCGAGCGGCACATTCATCCAGAAGGTCCAGCGCCAGCCGGGGCCTTCGGTGAACCAGCCGCCGAGCAGCGGGCCGGCGACCGAGCTGACCGCGAAGACGCCGCCGAGAATGCCCATGTAGCGACCGCGATCGCGCGCGGGAACGACATCGGCGACTGCCGCTTGCGACAAGATCATGAGCCCGCCGCCACCGAGCCCCTGCACCGCACGGGCGATGATGAGCGTCGTCATGTCGGTTGCGAGCCCGCCGAGCAGCGAACCGGCAGTGAAGAGCACGATCGCGACGACGAGCAGCGGGCGACGGCCGAGTCGGTCGCTCAGCGAGCCGTAAACGGGCATGGTGACCGTGGCCGCGAGCAGATAGGCCGTGATGACCCACGACAAGTGGTCGACGCCCCCCAGTTCACCAACGAGCGTCGGCAGGGCGCTCGAGAGCACCATCTGGCTCAGTGAGGCAAGCAGCATCACGACGACGAGCGTGATGAAGAGCAAGCGCACGTTGCGGGCGTGGTGAGCCTCGTCGGCGAGTTGCGAGGAAGAGCCGTCGACAGTGGTGGAGTCGACGGAAGTGTCGGTAGCGGGGGTGCTCATGCGGTGACCAGTTCTCGAAGAATGCGGGTGGTGTGGGCGATGGAGGCCGTGTCGCCGGCCGTGATGACGCTGGGGTCGTTCATGGCAGAGACGCGCACGACTGTGAGGGCGAGGTGGTGCAGCACCGCGGCGCGATCGTCATCGCCGTCGAGTGCCGCCGCGAAGTGGGGGTGCATGACCTGCTCGAGCGCGCCGGCATGCGCGTGCATGCGCGCCTTGAGTTCGGGAAAGCGCTTGAGCAGTGCCCGGGCTTCCTCGCTGCGCCACGACAGCGCTTCTCGCACCGAGGCGAAGAGCAAGGCGATCGCGCGATCGAGCAGGGGCTCACTCGAGGCCTCGAAGGCGGCGAGCGCCACGGGGTCGACGGTGGGCGTGCGCAGCCCCACGATTGCGTCGTCTTTCGTGGCGAAGTAGTTGAAGAAGGTGCGGCGCGAGACACCCGCGCGCGCGGCGATCGCGTCGATCGTCACCGCGGCAGGACCGTCGGTGGCGGCGAGGTCGACAGCCGCGCTGTGGATGCTCACCCAGGTGTCGCGGCGATTGCGCTCGCGCAGGCTCGGCGGCGCTGTATCAGTCGCTGCCTCCGTCGAACCGGAGGGGCTCAGGGTTTCTTGCACTAGTGCAGTATACGCACGAGTGCAGACTTTGTCGCTGGCCGTACGCTGAGAGCACCATGCAGTGCGACTACTTCGATGCCGGGCTGTGCCGCTCGTGCACGCTCATGGGTGAGCCGTACCCTTCGCAACTCTCGGCGAAGCAGCGCACGGTCGCAGCACTGCTCGCGCCCTTCGGCGACGACATCGACTGGTCGGCACCGGTCGAGAGCCCCGAGTCGGGCTTTCGCGCGAAAGCCAAGATGGTGGTCGGTGGCACGGTGCACGCGCCCACGATCGGCATTCTCGACGGCCAGGGGCGCGGCGTCGATCTGCGTCGGTGCGGGGTCATCGCTCCGGGCATCCTCAGTGCATTTCCCGCACTCATCGGGTTCATCACGGCCGCCCGTCTTGATCCTTACGATGTGCCCGCCCGTCGAGGCGAGTTGAAACACCTCATCGTGACCGAAGCGAGCAGCGGCGACCTCATGGTGCGCTTCGTGGTGCGCAGCGATGAGGGGCTCGCGCGAGTGCGACGCCACCTGGGCGAGCTGCACTCGACGCTCCCGCGTGCGCGGGTGGTGTCGGTGAACCTGCTGCCCG
>SXMH01000145.1 GCA_005777405.1 Actinomycetota bacterium | reverse complement strand
GGCTGCCCGTGTGGTTGAGGTCTTCGCGCTTGAGAATGATGCGTGCGCCGCCCGCGTGCTCGGCGAAGCGCTGCGCTTCGGTGAGAATCGACGGCCGACCCGTGTAGCTGCGGTGCAATTCGGCGAGCTCGGCGCCGAACGCCGGGTCGTTGCGCGCCGCCTGATAGGCGGCGTCAAGCTCGTCGAGTGCGGCGATGAGCGATTCGGGAACGAAGCGACCGCCGAAGCTGCCGAAGTACGGACCTACTTGCGCGCGCAGACTCATGAGACCGTCCTGAATTCCGTGAGGGCGGCGACAGGGTCGCCTCCGGTGACGAGAGCTTCGCCGACGAGCACGACGTCGGCTCCAGCACGACGGTAGTGCTCGACGTCTGCGACTCCGCTGACCGCCGACTCGGCGATGCGCACGGTGCCCTCGGGGATGCTCGCCACGAGTCGGCCGAAGAGGTCGCGGTCGAGCTCGAAGGTCGACAGGTTGCGCGCATTCACGCCGATGACACCGGCACCGAGATCGACAGCGCGGCGCACCTCATCGGCGTCGTGCGTCTCCACGAGCGGCGTCATGCCGAGCTCGAGGATGAGACTGTGCAGCTCGAGCAGGGTGGCATCGTCGAGCGCGGCAACGATGAGCAACACGAGATCGGCGCCCGCCGCGCGAGCTTCGAACACCTGGTAGGGCTCGGCGATGAAGTCTTTGCGCAGGACGGGGATGCCAACGGCGGCGCGCACCGCGACGAGATCGTCGAGGGAACCGCCGAATCGACGCTCCTCGGTGAGCACGCTCACGGCGCTCGCTCCCCCGGCTTCATAGAGCCGCGCGAGTTCAGCGGGGTCAGGAATCTCCGCGAGTGATCCGCGGGACGGGCTCGCTCGCTTGACCTCGGCGATGACCTTGATGGCATCGGCACGCTCGAGCGCCGCCCGCGCGTCGAGCGCCGCAGGAGTCGCGAGCGCATCGCGCTCGACGGCTGTCAGCGGGCGCGCCTCGCGACGCCGAGCCGCATCCTCGAGTGCGCCGGCGACGAGTGAATCGAGCACCTAGGAGTGCACCTTCGGCGCGTAGCGAGGGCCCTTGACGCCGTAGCCGAGCTTGGCGAGCACGCCGCCGGTGATCCAGCCGAGCAGCACGAGTGCGGCGCTCGCCCAGACGACCCAGGCGACCTCGAAGAAGAAGGCGATCGTGCCGATCGTGAAGCCGACGAGCATGATGACGACTGCCGTCCACGCGGCGGGAGAGTGTCCGTGGCCGGGGTCATGCTGCTCGTTCATACTCACTCCCAAAGGTGTCGTCGGATACGCGTCGAGTCTATCGGTTCGTCGGGTCGTCGCCGTCGCTCAGCGAGTCCCAGGCCGAGGTGCTGTCGACGGGCGCCTGGGCATCGTCGCCGACCGAGGGCGACGAGAAGCGCGCAGCGTCGTACTTGCTGGTTCGTGGTGGCCAGCGGCGAGCCGAAGCGATGACGAGGATTCCCGCGAGCACGCCGAGCGCTCCCGCCACAATCGCAAGCGTCGGCCACACGGTGGCCTCGGCCGTCACGACGATCGTTCGCACCGACTCGACTCCGGCGAGACCGCTCACTTCTGTGATCACCGGCACCGCGGAGGCGACGGGATCGGTGATGACGATGATGCCGGAGACGCTCACACCCAGGCCGAGGAGCGCCTGAAGGGCTCCCAGCACGACACGAAAGAACACGCCCGCCAGAGCGAGAGCGCCGACGAGAGCGAGTGCTGCGAGCGCGAAGGGCGGAAGTGCAGGCGCCGCGACATCACCACCCGCGACGACCGTGCGCCCGTCGTCGAGCAGCACGACCACCCAGGGTTGCGACCACGTGAGCAAGGCCGCGACGGCCGCGACGAGCGGAGCCAGCAGGCCGGTCAGCCGCCACCGTGCGGCGGTCATCCCGTGACGCCTCGAAGAGCGTTGGCGATCGCGACCGCCCGCAGCGGCGCAGCGGCCTTCGAGATGGTCTCCTGAAACTCCGTCTCGGGCACCGAGTCGGCGACGAGGCCAGCACCGGCCTGCACTCGCGCGACGCCGTCGGCGAGATATGCCGTGCGGATCGCGATCGCGAGATCGAGGTCGCCCGCGAGTCCGAAGTAGCCCACCACGCCGCCGTAGACGCCGCGCCGTGCGGGCTCAAGCTCGTCGATGATCTCGAGCGCGCGAGGCTTCGGCGCTCCGCTGAGGGTTCCTGCAGGGAAGGTCGCGCGGAAGACGTCGATCGGGCTCGCGTTCTCGAGCTGCTCGCCCTCGACGGTCGACACCAGATGCATGATGTGGCTGAAGCGCTCGACCTGCATGAACTCGGTCACGTCGACCGAGCCTGCGCGACACACCTTCGACAGGTCATTGCGCGCGAGGTCGACGAGCATGAGGTGCTCGGCCTGCTCTTTGCGGTCTGCAAGCAGTTCCTCGGCGAGTTCGGTATCGCGCTCGGGTGAGTCGCCGCGTGGTCGCGAACCGGCGATCGGGTGCATCTGCACCCGACCTCGCGAGACCTTCACGAGAGCCTCGGGCGATGACCCCACGATGGCGTAGGGCGAGCCTTGGGGGTCTTCGAGTTCCAGCGCATACATGTACGGCGAGGGGTTGAGCGCACGGAGCACGCGGTAGACGTCGAGCGGGCTCGCGGTGAGCTCGTGATCGAACCGTTGCCCGACGACGACCTGGAACACGTCTCCGTCACGGATGAATTGCTTCGAACTGTCGACAGCGGCGAGATACTCGGCAGGTGTCGACCTCGGCCGCGCACTCGGCTGCGTGTCGAGGTCGATCGCGCCGATCGGCGGCGACAACGGCGCAGCGAGAGCCGACTGCAGCTGGTCGAGCCGTGCTTGCGCTTCACTCCACTGCGCTGCGAGTCGTGCGTCGTCGACCGTGGCGGGATCAGCATCGAGCACGCTGGCGATGAGCGACACCGTGCCCTGCCGGTGGTCGAGCACGACGAGCTCAGAGACGAAGGCCATCGCCAGCTCGGGCACGGCGACATCGCTCGGCGGAGCATCCGGCAAGTGCTCAATGCGCCGCACGGCGTCCCAGCCGATGAAACCCACGAAACCACCCGTGAGCGGAGGGTGCGAGGGGTCATCGGGCGAAGCCCAGCGCGCGTGCAGTGCGTCGAGAGCCTCGAGCGTGTCGTCGGGCACCGCTCCCCCGAAGGCCTCGTCGGCGTCGAGAGAGTGGGCTTGCCAGTGCGAGATGCCGTTGTACTCGGTGAGCACGCCAAAGGATCGCACGCCCACGAAGGAGTAGCGCGACCAGATGCCGCCTTGCTCGGCCGATTCGAGCAGGAAGCTGCCCGGCCTGCCTTCCGCCATCGAACGATAGACGCCCACTGGCGTCAGCGCGTCGACGAACAGGGTTCGGATGACCGGCACGACTCGAGCGCGTCGACGCAGCTCGGCGAACTCTTTTCTCGTGGTCGTCGTCATGCTGCTGCGTCCGTCACGGGGTCAAGCGGATCAACGTCGAAGCACGAACGCGCACCGGTGTGGCACGCGACTCCGGTCTGCTCGACCTGCACCAGGAGCGTGTCGCCGTCGCAATCGAGCGCTGCTGCTCGCACGTGCTGCACGTGGCCGCTCGTATCGCCCTTGCGCCAGTATTCCTGGCGCGAACGGCTCCAGAAGGTCACGCGACCCTGGGTCAGCGTGCGGCGGAGCGCCTCGGCGTCCATCCAGCCGAGCATGAGCACCTCGCGGCTGTCGTGCTGCTGGATGACGGCCGGCAGGAGCCCGTGCGCGTCGAAGCGGGCGCGCTCGAGAACCGACTCGACTGACGTGGAGCTGCTCATCTGATGATCATCCCCTCTGCACGCAGCGCGTGCTTGACCTCGCCGACGGTGAGCTCACCATTGTGGAACACGCTCGCCGCGAGAACGGCATGCGCACCAGCGGCGATTGCTGGCGCGAAATGATCGAGCGCGCCGGCACCGCCGGAAGCGATGACCGGCACCGTCGCGACCTCGGCGATCGCGGTGATGAGCTCCGCGTCGAATCCTTGCTTGGTGCCGTCGGCATCGATCGAGTTGACGAGCAACTCCCCTGCACCACGCTCGATCGCTTCCGAAGCCCACGCGATCGCGTCGATGGTGGTGCGCTCGCGCCCGCCGTGCGTCGTCACGACGAAACCGCTCGGTGCCGAGGCATCGCGCGTGACGTCGAGCGAGAGCACGCACACTTGCGCGCCAAACCGATCAGCGATCTCGCCGACGAGCTCGGGGCGTTGGATGGCCGCGCTGTTGACGCCGATCTTGTCAGCTCCGTGGGCGAGCAGTCGTGCGACGTCGTCGACCGTGCGCACACCTCCGCCGACGGTGAGGGGAATGAACACCTGCTCCGCCGTGGCACGGACGAGGTCGAACATGGTCTCGCGGTTGTCGACCGTCGCCTTCACGTCGAGGAACGTGATCTCATCGGCACCCTGCTCGTAGTAACGACGGGACAACTCGATGGGATCACCTGCGTCGCGGAGGCCCTGGAAGTTCACGCCCTTGACGACGCGGCCGGCCGCAACGTCGAGGCACGGGATCACCCGGACAGCGACGCTCATCAGATGCGCGCTGCGTGGATGGAGCTGACGAGAATTGCACGGGCGCCCAGTTCGTAGAGCTCGTCCATGACGTGGTTCGTCTCCGACTTGGGAACCATGGCGCGCACGGCGACCCACGAGCCGTCAGCGAGCGGTGACACCGTCGGCGATTCGAGGCCGGGAGTCACGGCGGTGGCGCGGTCGAGCAGCGCAGCCGGCAGGTCGTAATCGATGAGCACGTACTGACGCGCGACGAGCACCCCTTGCAACCGGCGCTGCAGCGTCGCGATGCCCGCCCTCTCGGGCTGAGCGCTGATGAGCACGGCCGTCGACTCGAGAATCACCGGACCTACGATCTCGAGCCCTTGCGCGCGCAGGGTGGAGCCGGTCTCGACAACATCGGCGATCGCGTCGGCGACACCGAGCCGATTCGACACCTCGACAGCTCCATCGAGCTTGACGATCTCAGCCGAGACTCCGTGCTTCGCGAGGTAGTCACCGACGAGTCGCGGATAACTCGTCGCGAGCCGCTTGCCCTCGAGATCGCCGAGTTCCCGCACGGTGCCGGGAGGCGCGGCGAATCGAAAGGTCGAACCACCGAAGTCGAGGGCCTGAATCTCGACCGCCGCCGAGCCAGAGTCAAGCAGCAGATCTCGGCCGGTAATGCCGACATCGAGGGCGCCCGAACCGACATACGTCGCGATGTCGCGCGGTCGCAAGTAGAAGAACTCGACGTCGTTGCGCGGGTCGGCAACGGTGAGCGCGCGCGGATCGCGGCGACCGGCATATCCCGCCTCGACGAGCATCTCGACGGCGGTCTCGGAGAGCGAACCCTTGTTGGGCACCGCGATTCTCAGCATGAGCGTGGTTCTCTTCGGTTCTCGCCCGCCACGCGGGCGGGGCTGGCTAGAGGTGGGAGTAAACGTCGTCGAGGGTGAGGCCCTTGGCGATGAGGAGTACCTGCAGGTGGTACAGCAGTTGAGAGATCTCTTCGGCCGTCTGCTCGTCGCTCTGGAACTCCGCCGCCATCCAT
>SXMH01000144.1 GCA_005777405.1 Actinomycetota bacterium | reverse complement strand
GGCATCACCTACGCCAAGGGCGGCAGCGTGCTCAAGCAGCTCGTGGCCTGGGTCGGCGAAGAGGCGTTCTTCGCGGGCGTCGGTCAGTACTTCCAGAAGCACGCCTGGGGCAACACCGAGCTGCGCGACCTGCTCGCCGAGCTCGAGGCCACGAGCGGCCGCCAGCTCACCGAGTGGAGCGAACTCTGGCTCGAGACCGCCGGCGTCAACACGCTGCGACCCGAGATCGTCGTCGACGACAGCGGCGTGATCTCGCAGTTCGCCGTGGTGCAGAGCGCGCATCCTGATTACCCGACGATCCGTCCGCACCGCATGGCGATCGGCTTCTACTACATGGTGGATGCTCGCCTCACGCGCACGCACCGCATCGAGCTCGACGTCGACGGTGAGCGCACTGATGTGCCCGAGCTGCAGGGCCTCGCACGCCCGGCGCTCATTCTGCTCAACGATGACGACCTCGCGTACGCGAAGATTCGCCTCGACGACGTGTCGCTCGCTACGGCGATCGAGCACCTTGCCGCGATCGAGAACCCGCTCGCCCGCGCGCTCGTCTGGGGCTCGGCGTGGGATTCGACGCGTGACGCCGAGATGGCTCCGCGCGACTACGTGCGACTCGTGCTCGGCAACATCGCGAGCGAGACCGAGTCGACGACCATCCGCACGACGCTCATGCAACTGCTGACCGTCGCGCGGCTCTACGTCGACCCCGCCGCCCGCCCAGGCACCATCGCCGAGATCGGCGATGCGCTGTGGAGCCTTGCCCAGGGTGCCGAGGCCGGCAGTGACCTGCAGTTCCAGCTCGTGAAGTTCTTCGCCAACATCGCCTCGACGCCGAGCCACGTCGAGACGCTGCGTGGTCTGCGCGACGGCTCGATCGTGCTCGAGGGCGTGGCGATCGACACCGATCTCGAGTGGGAACTGCTCGAAGGGCTCGCGCTCAATGGCGCTGCATCCCGCGACGAGATCGAGGCAGCGCTCGCCCGCGACAATACCTCGAACGGTCAGCAGGCTGCGGCTCGCGCGGCCGCCGCCCTGCCGAGCTCGAGCGACAAGCGCACGGCCTTCGACTCGCTCGTCGCGAGCGACGAGCTGCCCAACGTCATCGTGCGCATGACGACCATGGGCTACACGCACGTCAACGACCCTGCCGCTCTCGACGAACTCGTGATGCCCTATTTCGACGCCCTGCTCGACGTGTGGGCGAGCCGCACTCACGCGATCGCCGAATACATCGTGCTGGGGCTCTACCCGGCCCCGCTCGCAACGCAGGCGCTCGTCGACACGACCAATGAATGGCTGCAGGCGCACTCGGATGCCCCGCCCGCCCTGCGCCGCCTCGTGGGCGAGAACGTCGCCGGTGTCGAGCGCGCACTGCGCGCGCAAGAGCGCGACCGGCAGTAGCCACGCACCTCGTCATGCTGAGCGCGCCCCAGGTCGTCCCGGGGCGCGCTCAGTAGGCTGTGGGGGCTATGAACGAATTCGACTGGGCGGGCGTCGGCGCCGCGATCGCGGCGTTCTACGAGGCGTGGCGCGTGCCGGTGCGCATCGCCGGGGTGGTGGCGGGCACGCTACTGCTGCGGGGCATCCTGCTGTTTTCGATCAAGCGCGTCGTTGATCGCGTGGTGAGCGGCGTCAAGAAGGCGCAGAACGTCGAACACACCGTCGAGCTCACCGCGTCGCCACTCATGGCCGTGCGAGTCGTGCAGCGCACGCGCACGATCGGCAGCGTGCTCAACAACCTCGTGACGTGGGTGCTCGTCTCGATCGCGATCGTGCTCATTCTGGGCGAGTTGAACTTCAGCGTGACGGCACTCATCGCCTCGGCCGGCATCGTGGGCGCCGCCCTCGGTTTCGGCGCCCAGAACGTCGTGAAAGACATGCTCAACGGTTTGTTCATCGTCTTCGAAGACCAGCTGGGTGTCGGCGACATCGTCGAGTTGCAGTCGACCCAAGGCCCGGTCAGTGGCGTCGTCGAGTCTGTCGGCGTGCGCGTGACGCAAGTGCGCGACGTCAACGGCACACTGTGGTTCGTGCGCAACGGCGAGATCATCACCGTCGGCAACAAGTCGCAGGGCTGGGCGCGGGTCATCATTGACCTGCCCGCGCCGTACACGAGCGATGTCGAAGAAGTCGAGCGGGTCATGCTCGATACCGCCCAGAAGATGTCGCGCGAACCGGCCTACCGGCGCAAAGTGCTCGAAGACCCCGAGATCTGGGGCATCGAGTCGGTCTCGGCCGAAGCCCTCGTCGTGCGCCTCGTCATGAAGGTGCGCTCGAACGACCAGTTCGATCTTGCTCGCGAGCTGCGGCTGCGGCTCAAGCTCGCGCTCGACGACCTCGGTGTCGCTCTGCCCTCGCTCAATCGCGTCGTCATGGACGGCCTCACGCAGCCCTCGGGTAAGGGCGGCAGTCGGCGCCCTGCGCCCGTACCGCCCGAAGACAGCGACCTATGAGCGAGTCGACCTTTTTCGAGCAGGTGGGCGGGCACGACACCTTCGTGCGACTGGTGCACCGCTTCTATCAGGGCGTGCGCACCGATGACGTGCTCGCACCGATGTACCCCGACGACGACTGGGAGGGCGCGGAGTGGCGCCTCACCGCGTTCCTCGAGCAGTACTGGGGCGGCCCCGGCACATACAGCGAGCAACGCGGGCACCCGAGGTTGCGCATGCGTCATGCGCCCTTCCACGTGAATCCGGATGCTCGAGAACGGTGGCTCGCCCACATGAAGGTCGCCGTCGACGAGTTGTCACTGGCCCCCTTGCATGAGGCCGAATTGTGGGACTACCTCGAGCGAGCCGCCCACGCCATGGTCAACACCTTTGAGGAGACACCGTCATGACCGATCAGAACTCTGGCGCAGCATCCACCCCCGCGGGCTGGTACCCCGACCCGGCTGGCGGGCCGACCCGCCGCTGGTGGAACGGCACGGCGTGGACAGACAACCTCGAGACGCCGTACACCGCCGGTGCTGCGATCGCTGAGCAGAAGGCGCCCGAGGGCACCGACCCCAACACTCCCTGGATCTGGGCGATTCTGCTGATCCCGGTCATTCAGGTGTTGCCGCTGTTCTTCATGGACTGGACGGCGTTCATCGAGGCGAGCATCGCCGACCCGACCGGGGTCAGCGCTTACTCAGCCCTCTTCAGCCCCGCGTATCTCACGGCCGTCGCGTTCGGCTGGATCGGGACGGGTCTCATGATCTGGTTCGCCTATCTCGACTGGCGCGAGCTCAAGCGCCGTGGTGTTCCGCAACCATTCCACTGGGCGTGGATCTTTCTGACCCTCGTCGTGAGCTTCGCGATCTATCCGATCGGCCGAGCTGTCGTCGCCCACAAGCGCACCGGCAAGGGCCTCGGAGTCATGTGGGCGACGATCGGCCTGCTGGTCGGTGGAGTCTTCGTCGTCGTGTGGTTGACCGCCATGATTTTCCAGCAGGTCTTGGCCGTCGTCCCTTTTAGCTAAGCAACGCGCGCACGCCCGCCTCGAGGGTTGCCGTCGGGCGGCCCATGAGGCGGGCGAGGTCGCCGGTGGTCGCGTCAAGAAGTCCGGCGCAAATGTCACCGTCGAGCGCGACGACGAAGCCCGCCGTACCCTCGTCGAGACCGGCCTTCGTGAGCGCGGCAACATGAGCGGCGGGGTCAAGGTGAGTCACGGTCACCGCAGTGCCTGAAGCCGTGGCGAGCGCCGCGGCAAACTCGTCGAAGCTCCAGGCCGTGTCTCCTGAGAGTTCGTACACGGCACCCTCGTGGCCATCGGTGCTCGCGACAACGGCGGCTGCCTCGGCATACTCTGCGCGCAGGGCGCTCGACACGCGGCCCTCGCCCGCACTCGTGACGATTGCACCCGTGGCGAGTGCTTGAGCAACGGTCTGCGCGTAGTTTTCGGTGTACCAGCCATTGCGCAGCACGGTGATAGCGAGGCCCGAAGCGAGAAGTGCTTCTTCGGTCGCCTTGTGCTCGGGCGCCAGGATGAGCGGTGAGCTGTCTGCGGCGAGAACGCTCGTGTAGATGATGCGCTCGACGCCCGCTCGTACAGCAGCGTCAATCGCGGCCTGGTGCTGAACCGCGCGCTGGCCCACTTCACTGCTCGAGACGAGCACGAGCGTGGTGGCTCCGTCGAAGGCTGCATCGAGCGATGCGGCATCGGTGTAGTCGGCCGCGGCAATGCGTACGCCTCGCGCGGCGAGATCGGCAGCCTTCTCGATCGAACGGCCCGTGCCGACGATGCTCTCGGCGTCGACGCCGCGCTCGAGCAGCGCTTCGATGATGAGTCGGCCGAGGTGTCCGGTGGCGCCGGTGACGACGGTGGTCATGGGGGTGTCCTTTCGGTGGATGCTGCGCCGACGTTCGTCGGCCCACCAGGTCAACCCCGCATACCTCACTTTGCTTCCCCGAAGAGAGTACCCACTTTTTGGTAAGTACGTTTGCTACTCTCCAACCATGACCGATGTGAGCGCCGTGCCCGGAGTCACCGACGGGGTCTTGCCTGCACAGTGCCCCTCACGCACCGTGCTCGACCACGTCACGAGCAAATGGGGCGTGCTCGAGCTGCTCGCGCTGAGCGCTGGCGAACACCGTTGGAGCGAGCTGCGTCGCGTCGTGCAAGGCGTTAGCGAGAAGATGCTCGCCCAGACTTTGCGCACGTTGGCCGAAGACGGCTTTGTCGAGCGAGAAGCCGAGCCGGTCATCCCGCCTCGCGTCACCTATCGCTTGACCGCGCGAGGTCGAGAGCTCGCCGACCACCTGCTGCCCCTCATGGCGTGGGTAAGCGCGCACGCTGACGAGATCGTCGAGGGCGGGAAGCGCTAGGGTGCATGCGATCCCCTCTTCAACGACGAAGGAGCCCCGCGTGACCACCGACGCCATCATCATCGGGGGAGGCCTCTCGGGCCTCGTCGCGGCCGCTGAACTCGTCGACGCCGGCAAGCACGTCACGATCGTCGAGCAAGAGCCCGAAGCATCATTCGGCGGTCAAGCCTGGTGGTCGTTCGGCGGCATCTTCCTCATCGATAGCCCCGAGCAACGACGCATGGGCATTCGCGATTCGCTCGACCTCGCCCGCCACGACTGGGCGGGCACGGCGGGCTTCGACCGGCCTGAAGACTCGTGGGCGCGGCAGTGGGCCGACGCCTACCTCGAGTGGGCCGCTGGAGAGAAACGCGATTGGCTGCACAGCAAAGGCATCCGCTTCTTCCCCGTCGTGGGCTGGGCCGAGCGCGGTGGCGGGCTCGCGACCGGCCACGGCAACGCTGTGCCGCGCTTTCACATCGTGTGGGGAACCGGCCCGCGCATTGTCGAGCCGTTCATCGAGACCGTGCGGCGCGGTGTCGACGCCGGGCTGGTGACGCTGCTGTTCCGCCACCGAGTCGACCAGTTGATCACGCGCGATGGCGCCGTCGTCGGAGTCGCGGGCAGCGTGCTCGCCGACGACGACGCAGAGCGTGGGGCCCCGAGCTCGCGTGACGTCGTCGGCGAGTTCTCGCTCGAAGCGTCGGCGATCGTCGTGGCGAGTGGAGGCATTGGCGGCAATCACGACCTCGTGCGCGCAGCCTGGCCCGAGCGGCTCGGCACCCCGCCTCATCACATGATCAGCGGTGTGCCTGCGCACGTCGACGGCCGCATGCTCGGCATCGCCGAGACCGCGGGTGCGCGGCTCGTCAACGGCGACCGCATGTG
>SXMH01000143.1 GCA_005777405.1 Actinomycetota bacterium | reverse complement strand
GATGAGAGCGGTGATCTCGTTCTCGCCGAACGCCAGATTGACGTTCGTCACGGCGCGAAACTTGCCGTAGTAGACGTCGACGTCGGCGCATTCCATCACGGGCACCGGCAGGTCGCCTACCTCCCGGTGAGCCCCGGCGTCGACGTGCATCCCGGGCTTGCGCCCCTCGGAGAGACTGAATTCTGCGGGCTGAGCCTGACTGGCCATGGTCGGGTTTCCGTTTCGATCGTGTGTTCTACCAGCGCTGCTGGTAGCGGTTGCGGATGATGATGGCGAGAGCGTTCATGGCGAGCAGGATGCCCAGCAGCAGAATCGACGTTGCCGACGCGAGAATCGCGAAGCCTTCCTGTGGCCGACCTACCCAGTTGAAGATCTGAATAGGCATGGTCGTGTAGCCGCTGAGCAGGCCGTTCGGATCGAAGCTGACGAACACAAGCGCACCCAGCAACAGGAGCGGCGCTGCCTCTCCGAGGGCGCGCGACAAGGCAAGGATTGATCCCGTCGCGATTCCCGGCACGGACGCCGGCAGCGTCTGGCGCATGACCGTCTGCAACTCTGTTGCCCCGAGCGCGAGCGAACCTTGACGAATCTCCATCGGAACGGCCCGGAGTGCTTCGCGGGTAGCAATGATGATGACGGGCAAGATGAGCAGGCTCAGCGTGAAGGCTCCCGCGATGACGATGTTGCGGTTCTGCACTCCCATGAGTACGAGGAATGCGAGCGCGAGAAGGCCGTAAACGATCGACGGCACAGCGGCGAGATTCTGGATGTTCAGCTCGACGATGCGGTTGAACCAGTTCTTCTTGTCGGCGAACTCTTCCATGTGCACGGCAGCCGCGACTCCGAGCGGAATCGCGAGCAGAGCCGTGGTGATGATCACCCAGATGGAGCCCAGAATGGCGGGTCGCGCCCCTGCCTCTTCGGGATCAGCCGCGGGGTACTCGGTGAAGAGCCGCAGGTCGAACCGCGGCCATCCGTCGATGACGGTGGTGACGATCAGGACGATGAGGAAGCTGAACGCCACAAAGAGGCTGAACCAGAGCGCGACAAGAAAGAGGATCGATTTCGGGCTCGTGTCACCGCCCCGTGCGCGGCCTCGCACCGTGGCGCCGCGAATGTGGCCGCCGAGCGAGGTCGTAATGGTGGACGACATCAGTACGCCTCCCGGTAGCGTCGAACGATCTGGATCGCGATCGCATTGATGACAAGAGTGATAGCGAAGAGAAGAAGTCCCACGGCGAAGAGGGTGTTGTACTCGATCGACCCGACCCGCGAATCTCCCAGCGCTGCATTGGCGATGAAGCCCGTCATGGTCTGACCCTGCTCGAGAGGTCCGCCGACGATACGCGCCTGGCTACCAGCCGCGATCGCCACGATCATGGTTTCGCCGACGGCGCGGGAGACTCCCAGAACGATGGCGGCGATGATGCCGGAGAGTGCGGCCGGGAAGACGACACGCAACGTGGTCTGCATCTTGTTGGCACCGAGGGCGGCCGAACCTTGTCTCATGCCGAGCGGCACTGCAGACATCGAGTCTTCGCTGATCGACGCGATAGTGGGAATGATCATGACGCCCATGACGAGGCCTGCCGCCAGCACGCTGAACGCGCCAGTCTCGAGCTGCAGCCAATCGCGAAAGACGGTCGACTGCACGAACTGGAGCGCGAAGAGACCGTAGACGACGGTGGGGATGCCCGCGAGGATCTCGAGAATCGGCTTGAGCACCTTGCGCACGCCAGAGCTGGCGTACTCGGAAAGGAAGACGGCAGCGCCGAGACCGAGTGGGATCGCGACAATCAACGCAATGACCGTCGTCCAGGCAGTGGCGCTCACGAGGGGCAGTACGCCGAACGATGCATCGGCGAAGCGCGGCGCCCAGCGATCACCGAAGAGAAAGTCGCCGAGCGGAACTTCGGCGAAGAACTCGAGCGAAGGCTCGAGCAAGGCAATGACGATGCCGATCGTGATGACGATGGTGATCCAGGCCGCGATGCGGAAGATCAACCGCACAGCCATCTCGCCGTAGCGAGGCCGCATCGAGCGGAGGGACACCGCGGGGCGGCCCGGCGTGATCGCCGAGCCGCCCGTGGGGGTGAGTGTGCTGCTCATCGCGTGCACTCTCTCCTTTGTGTAGTGGGTGTTCGTGAAGGGTGCGGCTGCTTAGCCAGCGAGCGACGCGAGCTCGTCGGTCGCGACCTGAATCTGCTCGTCAGTCAGCGGCACGAACACAGCGGCCTCGGCGATCGAGGCGGCCTCGGCGACGTAGAAGTCGACGAAGGTCTTGACGGCTGCGTTCTCGGTGTACGAGGTGTTGGCCACGTAGATGAAGAGCGGGCGGCTGAGCGGCGTGTAGGTGCCGTCCTGCACGGTCTCGACATTCGCCTCGACGCAACCAGCGCCACCGTCAATCGCGACGCCACGCAGCACGTCAGCGTTCTCGGCGACGTAGCTGAGGCCGAGGAAGCCGACGCCGCCGGCCTCACCGGTGACACCCTGGATCGTGATGTTGTCGTCTTCAGACGGGCTGTAGTCGGTGCGGATCGCGCCCTCTTCGCCGTTCACCGCGTCGGTGAAGTAGTCGAAGGTGCCGGAGTCGGTACCTGCGCCGAAGAGCGCCAGCGGTACGTCAGGGAACGAGGGGTCGATCTGGTTCCAGTTGGTGACGCTGCCCTCAGACTCGGGGCTCCACATCGTGGCGAGCTGGTCCACCGTGAGGCACTCGGCCCAGTCGTTCTCGAGCGGCACGATGACCGAAAGGCCGTCGTTCGCCATGATGATCTCGGTGAACTCGATGCCGTTCTCCTCGCACGTGGCGATCTCCTCGTCGGAGATGCTGCGCGATGCGTTCGAGATGTCGGTCTCGCCGGCGCAGAATGCGGCGAATCCGCCACCGGTGCCCGAAGTGGCGACCGTCACGTTGATGCCGGGCTCGACGTCGCGGAACGCGTCCGCGGCGGCCTCGGTCAGGGGCGCGACGGTCGACGAGCCGTCGGCCACGACAGCGCCGGTCGCGCCGCCGTCTTCGTCGGTGCCTGCCTCGGTGGACTGGCCACCACATGCCGAGAGCACGAGAGCGGTCGCGACGGCCGCCACCGTGATGCCGGTGAACTTGATGCGGGACATGGGGGTTCTCCTTCTATCGGGGCTCCCGCCCCGGGCTGATGTGAGAGGACGCTTGTCAGATAGACGCTTGTCTATGAGACGTGACCCATAGAAGAGCGTCTAAGTGAACGGAGAGTGAACCGATTCCGAGGAGCGCGCGAACTCCTCGGCAGGCCTTCAACGGCGATACAGTGACGACATGATTCGACACATCGTGCTGTGGACCCTGGTCGCCGACGACGAGACGCAGCGACGCGACGACGCACGCGGCATTGCCGAGCGGCTCGAGGCGCTGCAGAGCGAGATTCCGGGCATCCAGAGCCTTCGAGTCGACCGTGATCTCGGGCTCGTCGATGGGCATTGGGATGTCGCTCTGGTCTCGGAGCACGACGACAACGCGGCGCTCGAGGCATACCAGGCGCACCCCGCACACCTCGAAGCTGCGGCATGGATTCGCGGCGTCGTGGGCGAGCGCGCGGTCGTCGACTACTCGGTCTGAGCGTGACCGCGCCCGCGGGCTCAGACGCAGGAGTCGCCGCTGAGGGTGAGCTTCCCGCCGAAACGGTCGTGCAGACGCCCCGCATGCCGGGCTGGATGATCGCCCGCCCCGGCGAGAACCTCACGATCGAGCGATTGCGCTTGCGCCTTGCTGCCTATGTGTACGGCAACATTCTCGTGCTCGCAGCGATCGTCGTCGCCACCGGCAAGACCATCGCCGCCGGCGAGGCGGCCCTGATCGTGCTCATCACCACGCTCACGACCTACGGCGCCCACATCATTGCGCAGGATGTCGGCCAGCAGTTGGGCCGACGGCGTGGTGAGCACCACGGGCACATCGCCGATGAGATGCGCGACGCAGCACCCATCCTGTGGTCGGGCGTGGTGCCCTCGGTGATTCTGCTGTCTGCCGTGCTCAACGTCGTGCCGACGCAGGCCTCGCAAGTGGCGGCAGCGGTGTGGGTGGTGGTGCGATTGGCGCTCATGGGCTTTCTCGTCGAGCGGCTCAACCGCCGCACACCCACCTGGAGAACGTTGTCGGGCGGCTTCGCCCTCGCCCTCGCGAGCGCGGTTGTCGTGGTGCTCAAGGTGCTCTTCGCGCACTGAACCGCCGGCCTCATCGGCACTCGACGTCGACTGCTGAAGCGGATCATCGCTCCAGTGCGGAGGGGTTCGTCGGTGCAGCTCGCACCCGCGGCACATCGAACGCCAGCGCGAATGACGCTGACCACACGAGCAGCACTCCGAGACCCACCGCCAGGGTCGGCGCGGGTGCCGCCTGCGTCAACAGCGGGTGCACCGCAAACGCTGCAGTGATCGAAGATGCGACTCCGATCGCGATCGTGAAAGGCAGGTGCAGGGCTGCCAGCCACCTCGTCCACCGGGCAGAGATCTGCCACACGTCACGTCGCTCGACCGCGGACCGCAGTCGGCTCGAGAACCAGAGCAGTGCGATCGTCACGATGACCAGCACCACAGCATTCGACAACCATGGCGCGAGCCACGAGAGCAGTGGGCCGCTCAGCAGCTCGCGCAGATCGATGACGTAGGTCGAGACGACATCGATGATGCGGGCGACGAAGGAACTGCTCGCGATCGCCGACGTGAAGGCCACAGCGAGACCTGTGGCCGCGATGACGATGCGATTGAGACCGTGCAGCCGCACGAGCCTCGCCCACCTCAGGGTCGCGTCGTGCTCTCGTGCGTCGACGTCAACGGTCACGCCGGCACTCTCCAGCACCGCGTCGATGATCGGGTCGATCACCTCAGGCACATTCGTCGGGTAGCTCTGATGGTCGGTCAAGGGGTTCGCAGTCGTGCGCACCTGGCGCTCATCGATGCCGTGTTCTGAGCCGACTCGAATTGTCGTCGCCTGCACCCGCGCGCGCCGCGTCGCGGTGGTTCTGGCCGCGTCATCGTCGGCGATCGCGCCGGCAGAGATCGGGTCCCACGTGGCCCAGATATTGATCCACCGATCGGCCATGCGCGAGCGCCTCCACGCCTCGATGGGGCGACCGCGCAAGGGCCCGCCGTGCGTGTAGCCGCTGCCCAGCAGGCTCACCCCCGCGCCGACAGTCACGAGCGTGCTGATCGGCTGCGGGTCGCGCGACGTTCGGGAGCTGCTCATCGGCAGCAATCCGACCGCGTTCGTTTCCCCGCCAACCGCGAACAGCACCTCGGTTGCGATTGCGGCGCCTTGCGAGTGGGCGATCACGGTGACCGGGGTCGTCGGTCCGGCGTCGGCACGCAAGGCGCGCAGCGAGTCGGCTACGTGGTGTCGCATCGCGCCCGCGCGTGCGGGCCGAGAGACGAGCACCGCCGGGTCGCCGATGGCTTCCACGAGAGCAAGCAGAGTCGTCGCTGCCGCGTCACGGATGATGGGCACGAGCAGCAGCACTGAGGAGAACGTGAGCGCGAGCGTCAGCACTACCGCGAGCGCAGCCGACACAAGCCATAGCGCTGGGATGATGGCGATCCACCCCACCGCGACGAGCATTCGCACGATGAGTCTCACCGCACGAGGCGTGCCTTCGGGTTGGGTCAGTCGAGTGGCCACCACGCCCGAGATATAGACGAGCGTGCGTCGCAGAGCCTTCCACAAGAATCGAGTGGCCCAGCTGAAGACCTCTCGTCGCGACAGCGGCAAGAATGATTCTGACCACCGCGCTTCGCGTAACAGAATGCGAAATGGCGGGTGCCCGCGCCCGCGCGAGACCTCGGCGAGCATCGCCGCTTCCCCGTCTGCGCTCGTGGCGTAGTCGAGCATGCGCAACGGCGCTGCGGCGTCGACATCGGCGGCCTGCTCTCGAGGCGCCAGGCGGTATTCGAGGCGTCGCAGCAGCGGGTCTGCCCATTCGAACAGAGTCTCGCGCGACTGTTGCGCACCCATGCCGTGCACGAGCAGCACGGCAGCGTCGGGGCAATCGCTGTCACGCCGTGACTCACGGCGAACTCGAACCATCCACTGTCGAACCGGTGTCGGGGCCATCACCGCACCCCCTTCGGGGTTCGAGCCCGTTGAGCGGGCCGGTTGCCCCGAATGCTAGGCCCGGTTCAGCGACCGGACAAGAGCGAATCTCAGACGGCCAGTGCCGTCAACCCCCCGTAGACCGCGTAGGCGGGCCAGACGATGGCCTGGAGGAGCCCGAGGATGACCCCCCAGAAACTGCCGTCGCTCTGACCGATGAAGTAGATCGCCGCGCCGATGTAGGCGAGCAGCCCGAAGAAACCGAGCGGAGCCGCGCTCTGTACGCCTTTGCCTGCCATGTGATCCTCCTGGTGGTGGGGGCTTCAGGCTAGGGCCTGAGCCGCACGGGGTGCGAGGGGGTTAACCCCCGACGTACTCTGCGAGGTGCTGGCCGGTGAGCGTCGACCGCCCTGCAACGAGATCAGCCGGGGTGCCCTCGAAGACGACGCGGCCACCGTCGTGGCCGGCGCCCGGGCCGAGGTCGATGATCCAGTCAGCGTGCGCCATGACCGCTTGGTGGTGCTCGATGACGATGACTGACTTGCCGCTGTCGACGAGGCGGTCGAGCAGACCGAGCAGGTTCTCGACGTCGGCGAGGTGCAGGCCGGTCGTCGGTTCGTCGAGCACATAGATCGCACCCTTGTCGCCCATCTGGGTCGCGAGCTTGAGCCGCTGCCGCTCGCCGCCGGAGAGGGTTGTGAGCGGCTGGCCGAGCTTGAGGTACCCCAGCCCCACGTCGACGAGTCGATCGAGAATGGCGTGCGCCGCCGGCAGCTTCGCGTCGCCCGCGGCGAAGAACTGCTCTGCCTCCGAGACGGGCATCGTGAGCACCTCGCTGATGTTCTTGCCGCCGAGCGTGTACTCGAGCACGCTCGCCTGAAAGCGCCGACCTTCGCACTCTTCGCACACGGTCGACACCGTGGCCATCGGCCCGAGGTCGGTGAAGATGAGCCCGTTGCCGTTGCATGTCGGGCAGGCGCCCTCAGAGTTGGCGCTGAACAGGGCCGGTTTCACGCCATTCGCCTTCGCGAACGCCGAGCGAATCGGGTCGAGAAGGCCCGTGTAGGTGGCCGGGTTGCTGCGCCGCGACCCGCGAATGGCGCCCTGGTCGATCGAGACGACACCGTCGCGCGTCGCGACCGACCCGTGGATGAGCGAGCTCTTGCCCGAGCCGGCGACACCTGTGACGACAACGAGCACCCCAAGCGGAACATCCACGTCTACGTTCTGCAGGTTGTGCGACGTCGCCCCGCGCACTTCGAGAGCACCCGTGGATGCTCGCACCGAGCTCTTCAGCTGTGCACGGTCGTCGAGGTGCCTGCCGGTGAGGGTGCCACTGGCGCGCAGCCCTTCGATGGTGCCCTCGAAGACGATCTCTCCGCCGGCGGTTCCCGCGCCGGGCCCGAGGTCGACCACGTGGTCGGCGATGGCGATGGCCTCAGGCTTGTGCTCCACTACCAACACAGTGTTGCCCTTGTCGCGCAACCGCAGCAGCAACTCGTTCATGCGCTGAATATCGTGCGGATGCAGGCCGACCGTGGGCTCGTCGAAGACGTACGTGACGTCGGTGAGCGACGAACCGAGGTGGCGGATCATCTTGGTGCGTTGCGCCTCGCCACCTGAGAGCGTGCCCGATGGCCGGTCGAGCGAGAGATAGCCGAGACCGATGTTCACGAACGAGTCGAGCAGGCGCCGGAGGTTCGCGAGCAACGGCGCGACTGAGGGCTCGTCGAGCGAGGCAGCCCAGTCGGCGAGGTCGCTGATCTGCATCGCGCAGGCGTCGGCGATGCTGATACCGGCGATCTTTGACGACCGCGCACCGGCGTTCAAGCGCGTACCGTCGCATTCGGGGCACAGCGTGAAGGTGACGGCGCGTTCGACGAAGGCGCGAATGTGCGGTTGCAGCGCATCCACGTCTTTCGAGAGCATCGACTTCTGAATCTTCGGAACGAGACCCTCGTAGGTCATGTTGATGTTGTCGATCTTGACCTTGACCGGTTCTTTGTAGAGAAAGTCGTGGCGCTCGGCATCAGTGAAATCGCGGATGGGCTTGGCCGGGTCGAAGAACCCCGATGCGGTGAAGATGCGCACCATCCAGCCGTCGACCGTGTAGCCGGGAATCGTAAGCGCGCCGTCGAGTAGTGACTTCGAGTCGTCGAAGAGCTGAGCAAGATCGATGTCGTTGACGCGCCCCATGCCCTCGCAGCGGGGGCACATGCCCCCGAGGTAGGTCTCGTTCTCGATGACGGAGGTCGAGCCCGTGCTGCTCGTGCGCGTGCCGCTCGTCTGGCTCGTCGGAATGTTGAACGAGAAGGCATTCGGCGAACCGATGTAGGGCTGACCGAGCCGCGAGAACAGGATGCGCAGCATGGCGTTGGCATCGGTCGCAGTGCCGACCGTCGAGCGCGAGTTGGCCCCCATGCGCTCTTGATCGACGATGATCGCGGTCGTGAGGCCGTCGAGGCTGTCGACCTCGGGTCGAGCGAGACTCGGCATGAAGCCCTGCACGAACGAGCTGTAGGTCTCGTTGATCATGCGCTGCGACTCGGCGGCGATCGTGCCGAAGACAAGACTCGACTTGCCCGAGCCCGAGACGCCCGTGAACACCGTGAGGCGGCGCTTGGGCAGGTCGACGCTGACGTTCTTGAGGTTGTTCTCGTTGGCACCCTCGACGCGGATGATGTCGTGGCTGTCGGCGGGGTGCTGTGCTGCGGTCATGCGCTCAGTCTGGCGGTTGCCACCGTCACTGCGCGAGAGATTCGTCCCACCAGCGCAGCACGCGCAATGCGAAGAACGTCAACCACGGCGAACTCTCGCCGACCGGTACGTCGAGCGCAAACCACTCGCGGCCGGCGAAGTGGCGCTGCTGCACCCACGTTCCTGCAGAGCGCTGGCCGTCAGGTTGTTGCGCCTGTCGCACGATGTCGATCGCGTCGGCGGCGCGCTCGTCGGGAGGAACGCCGTCGTGCAGCGACGCTCTGCGCAGGTAGTCGAGGGCGTTGAGCGAGGTGTAGACGTGCCGGAAGGGGTAACCGAACGACTCGACCCACGGGCCCACATGCTCTCCGGTTGACGCTCGGTAGAGCATCCGGCGGCTCAGCAGGTATTCCTCACCGGTGTGGCGCACGTCGCGCAGTCGCGTATCGCCGGTGCGAATCTCCCAGTCGAGGATGCCCTTGAGCGAGTTGAGGGTCGAGTGAAAGCTCGAGCGCGTCGAGCCCTCGACCCACTCGCAGTTCCAGCCACCGTCGGGCAACTGGTGCTCGGCGAACCAGGTGGCGATTCCATCGACCTCGGCGCCGAGCCACGCGCCGTTGGCGAGCGTGAAGCCGTTGATGCACGCGTCGACCTCTCCGCCCCAGTAGGGCAGGTCGTCGTATTCCCAGCGGGCGTTCGCGGCGAGTTTTTCGGCAGTGCCGGCGAGCGCCGAAGAACCGAGGCCCCACTCACGCAGAGTGTTGAGCGACCACGTGGTGGCGGTCCACGGCTGGCCCTCCTTCGCTTCCTCGCTCTCCCAGTCGAAGTCGGCCGGAAAGTACGCGCCACCCGCCCACTGTCCGTCGGGGTCTTGGTGCGCGAGCAGCTCTGCACCCATCCCCTCGGTCGCCACCCGACCTCGCGTGTGCTGCCACACGGCATCCGGTTCGTCGGCGAGGTCGCGCTCGACCTGCCAGCGCAATGCCGGGTCGGTGTCGAGCATCCACTGCAGCACGGTCGGCGAGATCGTCATGCGGCGAGGCTAGCCCCGGGCGCCGACGCTCGAAAAGAATCTCGGCGACATCTGCGGCGTTTGTCGAAATGCGCGCCTGTCGTGCGTCTTCCTGTCAGCACGTCACGGTGACGTGCAGAGAGGACCACCATCATGACCACACACACCCTCCCCCTCGCGATCAAGGCCTCACGCGCCGAGGTCTGGAACGCGCTCGTCAACCCCGCCGTCACCCCCGGCTACTACTACGGCTTCGCGGCTCATTACCCTGCGGTGGCCGGCGAGGCATACTCGTACGAGAGCGGTGGCCACGAGGTCATCGCCGGGCACGTGCTCGAGTTCGTGCCGGAAGAGAAGGTGCGCATGACGTTCCGCGGCAGCTGGGCGCCCGACGTGGCCGCACTCGACGAGAGCACCGTGACGATCGAGCTCAGCGACAAGTCAATGGGTTTTGCCGGCGTCACCGTGCTCACCCTCACGCACGAGGGGTTGCCCGACGGCGCCACCTCGCATTCGCTCGGCCAGGGCTGGGTGGTCATCCTCTCCGGCCTCAAGACGCTGCTCGAGACCGGGCAGCCGCTCGTGCAGCCCGCAGCTGCCTGAGGAGGCACCGATGCAGTACGCGATTCTGGCCGTGGAGCACGACACCGACTTCGCCGAGCGCACCGATGAGGTTCGATCGGGCGAGTACTGGGCATCGTGGGCGGGGTACGTGGCGGCCTTGCGCGAGAGCGGCGTGCTGCTGCACGGTGCCGGTCTCATGCCGCCGGAGACAGCGACGACGGTGCGGATGCGCGGCGGCACGCTCGCGGTGCAAGACGGCCCCTTCGCTGAAGCCAAAGAGCAACTCGGCGGGCTCTTCGTCATCGATGTCGACGACCTCGACACCGCCCTGCAGTGGGCGGCACGCTGCCCCGCCGCGGTGCACGGCAGCGTCGAGGTGCGACCCGTCATTCCGCCGATGTCATGACGTACAGCACGGCCGACGAGGCAGTCGTGGCGGCGCATCGCGCGTCGTACGGCCGCCTCGTCGGCTGGCTCGTGCGGCGAACGGGCGATGTGCAGCTGGCCGAGGACGCCGTTGCTTCGGCCTTCGCGGGCGCTCTCGAGACCTGGCGCTCGCGCGGGGTTCCCGAGAGCACCGAAGCCTGGTTGCGCGTCGCCGCGCGCAACGCCGCCGTGAGCGCTCTGCGTCGCTCCGCCCATACGACGAACCTCGACCCCGAGAGCGCTGACCAGGTGTTCGCGACAGAGCACGACCACCGTGACGAGGCGATCGACGACGAACGACTGCGACTGATGCTGCTCTGCGCTCACCCCGCGATCGACGAGCGAGTGCACGCGCCGCTCATGCTGCAGGTGGTGCTCGGCATCGACGCTGCTCGCATCGCCTCAGTGTTTCTCGTGCCGCCCTCGACGATGGGCCAGCGATTGAGTCGCGCCAAAGCGAAGATCAGTGCCGCCGGCCTGCGGCTGCGCGAACTCGAGGCCGACGAGCTGCCCGCCAGGCTCGACGCCGTGCTGCGTGCGATCTATGCGGCCTACGGTCTGGCCAACCCGCTGCACGAGGAGCAGACCGTGGACGACGACGAGATGCGCGCGGAGAGCATCCGTCTCGCCGAGACGATCGTCGACCTCGGCGGCGCGCGCCATGCAGAAGCGCTCGGTCTGCTGGCGCTGCTGCTGCTGACGGAGAGCCGTCGCGGCGCGCGTATCGTCGATGGCCGATTCGTGCCGCTCACGGAGCACGACGTCGCGCGCTGGAATGCAGAACTGCGGCGGCGCGGTGACGACACGCTGCGACTCGCGGCGGCGCTCGCGGCACCGGGACGATTTCAACTCGAAGCCGCAATCAGCGCAGTGCATTCCGGCCGAGGCGACAGCGGCATGACCGAGTGGTCGTCGATCATCGCGCTCTACCGCGGTCTGCTCGAGCTGCACCCTTCCATCGGCGCGGCGATCGGCGCTGCCGCCGCGCTGCTCGAAATCGGCGACGTGGAGCAGGCGCAGCGGATGCTCGACGACCTGCCCGCCGAGGCGGTGGGTGCGCACCAGCCCTACTGGGTGTGCCGCGCGCGGCTGGCGATCACCCAAGGCGACGACGCGGGCCGGCACGCTGCGGCTGAGCGCGCGATCGGCTTGACCCGGCACCCCGCGGTGCGGCGGCATCTCATCGAGACGATTGGCCCGTGATGCGGGCCACGACCGCGCCCGCCGCGCTCCCTGAACGGGCGAGAGCGCGGCGGGCGCGGAACCTCGCGACGCAATCGCGCTACGCCGTCGCGAAGCTGACGCCCGCGAGCTGCTGCGAGACCTCCCACACGCGACGGCCCTCCTCCGGGTTATCGAGCGGCGCGTAGAGCTGCTGCTCACCGGGGGCGCCGCCGACATTGCCCGGACCTTGCGGGCCGTAGAAGAGTCCATCTCCGTTCTCGGCGGTGGCGGCCATGAGGGCGGGGAGTGCCGCCGACTCCACGGTGCCGATCGCACCGAGCCGCGACAGCAGGCCGATGAGTCCGCGGCCGCGGGCCTGCCTCGTGCGGCCGATCTCGGGGCGCGCGACGAGCAGACTGGTCGGCGCGACTCCCGGGTGCGAGATGTTGCTCGTGATGCCCCAGCCGTGTTCGCGGCTCTGACGGCTCAGTTCGAGACCGAAGAGTCCGAACGCGATCTTCGATTGGCTGTAGGCCTTCATGCCGGCGCCGTAGTCGGATTCCCACTGCAGGTCGTCCCACTTGATCGAGCCCGAACGGGCCGCGATGCTCACTTGCGACGTCACGCGAGCCTGGCCCTCGCGCAGCAGTGGCAGCAGGTGGGCGACGAGCGCGACGTGGCCGAGATGGTTCGAGCCCCACTGCAACTCGAAGCCGTCGGCGGTCGTTTGCCGCTCGGGTGGCGTCATGACTCCTGCGTTGTTGATGAGCAGGTGAATCGGTCGGCCTTCGGTCAGCAGGGTCTGCCCGAGCGCGTGCACGGAGTCGAGCGACGAGAGATCGAGGCTGCGCAGCGTCACGGTCGCACCTGGAACAACGGAGGTGATCGCCGCGACGGCCGCTTCCCCCTTCACGGGGTTGCGCACGGGCAGCACAAGTTCGGCGCCGGCAGCGGCAAGACGGCGGGCAATGACGATGCCCATACCGTCGCTTGCGCCGGTGACGACGGCGAGGCGACCGCTGAGGTCGGGCAGAGTGAGGTCGACAGCAGTACGAGGCATGATGGGCCTTTCTTGTTCAGTGATGCCAGCCTCGGCCTGACACGCGGCAGCAACCAGGGCGCGGTCATCCTGGGATTCACGAACCCTGGATGCTCTCCGCCGCACCCTGTAGACACGACTCATACCGGCAGAAGGGAGCACGCCATGCCGCTCGACCGCGCTGGCCTCGCCGCTTTCCTGCGCCACCGTCGTCAGGCACTGCAACCCGAAGATGTCGGACTCCCCCGCGGTCAGCGCCGCCGCACCGAGGGCTTGCGTCGCGAAGAAGTCGCTGCGCTCTGCCACATGTCGACCGACTACTACTCGCGCATCGAGCGCGAGCGAGGGCCTCAACCCTCTGAGCAGATGATCGCGGCGATCGCGCAAGGCCTGCACCTCTCGCTCGACGAGCGCGATCACCTCTTCCGTCTGGCAGGGCATCGTCCTCCCGAGCGGGGATCTTCTGGCGAGCACATCAGCCCCGGCATGCTGCGCATCTTCGATCGCCTCGGCGACACCCCCGCCGAGATCGTCACCGAGATCGGCGAGTCACTCAAGCAGACTCCGCTCGCGGTCGCGCTGCTCGGCGATCTCGTGAGTCTGCGCGGACCTGCGCGCAGCTTGCCCTACCGCTGGTTCACCGACGAACGCGCCCGCGACCGCTATGACCCGAGCGACCACGATCGACTCTCGCGCGTGTTCGTGTCGAACGCGCGCGCCGTCGCCGCTCGCCTGGGGCCCGGCTCGGCCGTCGCATCGCTCGCCGAACAGCTGCGAGCGAGCAGCGCAGAGTTTCGCGCCCTATGGGACGAGCAGCAGGTCTCGCTGCCGATGAGCGAGACCAAGCGGTTCGTGCACCCTGAGGTCGGAACACTCGAACTGCATTGCCAGACGCTCGTCGACCCCGACCACTCGCACATCCTGCTCGTCTACACCGCCGTGCCCGGCAGCGAAAGCCATGAGAAGCTGCAGCTGCTGTCGGTGATCGGCGCGCAGTCGATGACCTAGATCTCTCACGTTCGGGAGTCTGAGCGTGAAGGGGACTATGGCGGTTTCGGCCTATTCCTCCTCGGTGACGCGCTCCCGCCGCAGACGATGGCGCTCGGGCTGAGTAGCCTGACGCCATGACCCGCCGCGACCGGCTCGACCAGGTGCTGCGGTGCATCATGGGCGACGACGGAGCCCCGGAGACCCCGTCGACGGGCGAGGGTGCCTTCGGTCGCGGACTCGCGTGCTTCCGCGCGCTGTGCGCCGGCGACATCGATGAGGCCTATGTCGCCGCGGTGGATGCTCTTGCCCTCGCCCGCGACGACGACGCCGTGACCCTCGCTCGTGCGGTCACCGGTCTTGTCATCGCTCACTCCTCGACCGCCCTCGACGACGACCGGCTTGTCGACCCGCGCTGCGGAGGCGGCACGCTCGATGCCGCTCGCGACGAGGCGCTACCGCTCGACCCCGAGCTGAGCGCTGCGCTGCGCGTGCTGCTCGTCGAGGCGGCGCTCGCGTGCGCGCGCATCGACCTTGCCGCTGACTTCCTCGACGATTCGCTGCCTCCGCCGCGGCTCTTCGGCGATGACCGGCACCCCTTCTTCACCTTCATGAGACTCACGATGGCGAGGGTGTCGCTCTTCAGCGGCGACGTGTCGGGAGCGCAGCGGTTGGTCGACGACGCGATCGCGGGCGCATCCACGCCTCTCGGCGAACTGCTCGCTCGGTCGGCTTCTGCGCTCGTGCTCGGCCGCTCTGACCAGCGCAAGCAGACGCGCGAGATCGTCGACGTGATCTCGTCAGGGGCGCTCGAACCGATAGGACTGATCCCCCGCGGCTGCTACGTGCTCGCCGCCTACGGCGCTGTGGCCCTCGACGACTATCCCCGAGCCGTGCAGCTCATGCTGCGAGGCGGAGGCGGGCCCTCGCTCGACGCTCTGCGCATCATCGATCGAGTGATGGGCCTCGAGTTGCTCGTCACCGCCGCCGCGCTCGAGCACGACCTCGACGCCGCGACCTCGTGGCTTGCGCAAGCGGTGCCGCTCGAGCACCATCCCATCGCTGAATCGACAGTCGCTCGCATGCGCGCCCGGGTGGCGCTGCTCGCGCACGACTCCGACTCGGCCCTCAACTTCGCGTCATCGGCTCGAGAGCGAGCGCAGGTCGACGGTCGAGGGATCGAAGCCGCGGACGCGGCGGTGCTCATCGCCCGAGCTCGCATCGACAACCGAGATCGCGGGGGCGCGGCGCGCGGTCTCGCCGACGCGGCGAGGGCAGCGCGCGAATCGGGTCATCAGTCGTTCTTGCGCGCGGCATCGCGCGAGCTGCGTGCCATCGGTCGCCGGCTCCCCCCTGGCACCGCGAGCGGGATGCTCGGCCTGTCGCCGCGCGAGCGCGATGTGGCCCAGCTCATGGCCGAGGGGCTTTCGAACGCCGGCATCGCGAAGACGCTCTTCGTGTCAGAGCACACCGTGCGCACGCACGTCGCCCGCGTGCTGCACGCGTTCGGCGTCTCGAGTCGCGCCGGAGTCGCCCGAGCCCTCGCACCCGTGATCGCCGATGACGTGCCGCAGCTCACGCCCCGCCAGCGCGAGATCGTGGCCTTGCTTGTCGAAGGATGCACGAACCAGCAGATCGCACACGCGCTCGACATCGGGGTGAGCACCGTCGAGAAGCACATCGCCGACGTTCTGCGACGGTGGCACGTCAGCTCTCGCGCGGGTATCGTGCGAGTTGCAGCGTCGCGACAACCATCGCTGCACAGTGAGGAGGCACCATGACCCGCGTTCGCGCCGACCTCATGATCTCGCTCGACGGCATCGCCGCGACCGCCGATGCCACCCCTGAAAGCCCATTTGGCGAGGACTGGGCTCGACTCACCGAGCACTATGTCGCGACACGAACCTTCCACGAACGTAACTTCCACGACACCTCCGGCACCGGCACGACCGGCGTCGACGACGAGTTCGCGCAGCGATACTTCGAGGGCATCGGCGCCGAAATCATGGGAGCCGGCAAGTTCGGTCTGCACGCCTACCCCGACGACCCCGACTGGCGCGGGTGGTGGGGCGACGAGCCACCGTTCCGCTATCCCGTGTTCGTGCTGACGCACCGTGACCTGCCACCCCTCGAGATGCAGGGCGGCACGACCTTTCACTTCATCAACGCCTCGACCACCGAGGCGCTGGCGATCGCGACCGACGCTGCCGCCGGAGCCGATGTGCGCATCGGCGGCGGGCCGACGTCATTGAGGCCCTACCTGACCGCGGGGCTCGTGGACGAACTGCACGTTGCAATCACGCCCATCGTGCTCGGTCGAGGAATATCGCTGTGGGATGACCTCCGTCACTTCGATCGCAACTACCAGGTCAGCTCTGTCACAGCCCCGAGCGGGGTCATCCACGTCACGTTCACGCGAGAGTGAGCGACGCCATGTCGTCCTCCTCACGCATCATCTACTCGGTCGCCTCCTCACTCGACGGCTACAACACCGATGCCGCGGGCGACTACTCGTGGGCGTTCCCCGACGAACCCGTGGTCGCGTCGCTCATCGCCGATGCGCGGTCGGTCAGCACCTATCTCTATGGCCGACGCATGTACGAGACGATGGCGGGCTGGGAGACCGACCCTTCGTGGGCCGAGGGCTCCCCCGAATCGGCGAACTTCGCCGAGCTCTGGAAGGCCGCCGACAAAGTGGTGTTCTCGACCACCCTCACCGAGGTGTCGACCTCGCGCACACGACTCGAGCCGGAGTTCACGGCAGAGGCCCTCGAGCGCGCACGGTCATCGGCCTCCGGTGACCTGACGGTCGAGGGCCCGACTCTCGCCGGCGAAGCGTTTCGGCTCGGGCTCATCGACGTCGCCGAACTGCTGCTGTGCCCCGTCATCATCGGCGGCGGTTTGCGAGTATTTCCCGACGACGTGCGCGTCGATCTGCGGCTCGTGCGCGAGAAGCGATTCGACAACGGGATGGTGCAGGTCACGTACGACGTCGTGCGCGACTGACGCAGCGCCGCGGGCGACGAGACTACGGTTCGACTCGCACGTCGGTGTCGCAGAACACGGTTGATGCGGCTTCGGCGGTGCTGCACGCGCCATCGACGAGTGCACGGTCGCCGAGAGGCTCAGGCAGCTCGATCGTCGCCGCCACCTCGTCGTTGCCCTGGCAGTTGGCCGCCATGGGCGGTCCGGGGCTCACCGTGAAGGTGACGACGATCTCGTCCTCCCGCACGCTGATGTCAGGAGCATTCACGTCGCCCGTCACGCCGTCGTTGCAGCCGAGGCGTGTGACGAGCACGTCGATCGAGGTCGACTCCGGGCTCACCGAGCTCTGCGGCGACACCGTCCAGATGGCAGTGGCAGTCGAACCAGGGAGTGCCGAGCATCCCGCAGCGGCCACGAGCACGACTCCCGAGATGAGGCCGAGCAGAATACGCATGCCGCACATTATGCACAGGCAAGACGACGCAGAAGGATGGTGGACCTGAGGGGATTCGAACCCCGCGACCGCGCACAGCGGTCGCGCGTCGAGCACCAGCAGTGCAACAGAGCGGCGGGATGGTGGACCTGAGGGGATTCGAACCCCTGACCTCCTCGATGCGAACGAGGCGCGCTACCAACTGCGCCACAGGCCCTTGAAGCTCGACCACACTATCACCGCGTGCGGCCCCGCTCGAACCCGTGCGGGCTCAGCTTGCGGCGCGACGGCGCTCCAGCACCTCGTCAAGGTTCGGCGCCCTGGTCGGCAAGCCGTCGAGCACTCCCATGGTCGCGAACCGGCTCGAGCTCGCCGCCGGGCGTTCCGCCGTGGTGGAAGGAGCCTCCGCGGTTGTGGAAGCGACACGACTCGGCACCGACTCCCCCTCTCGTGCCGCAGCTGCCGCATCGGAGCGAGCCGCTGCCACGCGCTGCGCCCGCTCGGCTTCGGCAGCTGCCGCAGCCAGGGCGGCCGCGTGGTCGAGCGCGGGCGCCGCAGCCCCGGCCGGAACCACTGGCGCACTCAAGTAGCTGGGCTTCGGCAGCGGCACGGGCGTCCACTCGCGCGACGGCGCGGCGACCCGCGCGGCACCGCGCACCGGCGAGGGGGCGAGATCTCTGAAGGGCGGCGCGGCCACCGAAGTCGCGCTCGAACGACGTGTGGATGCTCGCGCTAGCCCGCGCAGCAGCAACCCACCCGACACGGCCACGAAGCCGGCGAGTGCGAGCCACGCCCAGGCCGCGGCAACAACGGCGATGACGGCGCCGACAACCGCGAGCAGAGTCACCAGCGAGGTCAGAGCACGAGATCGTCGCAGCCTGCGCTGACCGAGCCGCGCAGCATCCACTTCGGCCATGAGGCCCGGAGCCGACTCGGTGAGCCGCTGGCGCAGCGCCCGCTGCGCTGCCGCCTCGCGCGCCCGTGCGATTGCCGCTTCCTCGCGCTGCCGAGCCGCGAGCGAGCGCTCATGCTGGGCGATGTCGCGCGCGTGCAGCTCGGCGCGCACCTGCTCGGGAACCTCAGCGGTGTGCGCCATGATGCGCAGCGTCTGCTGCAGTCGAATGGCGTTGCGCTCGGTGGCGAGGTACTCGCTGCGGCGGCGCCACACCGGCACGAGATAGGCGATCCAGAGCACCGCGGCGAGCGCCACCAGAATGGCCGTGCCGCCGCCCGAAGTCTCCACACGTGAACAGTAGGATTCATCGGCCCTCACTCCGCGCAGCGCGCGCGGGGTGTTCGGGAATACCCCCCTTTTCCCACTTCGCAGCAAGGACACCATGACCGCCGCACACTCCGCAGGCACCACCGCCGACACGACCACCGAGTCGAGCACCGGCACCCCGCTCAGTCGCCTGTTCAGCAACACCGAGCTCATCATCGTGATTCTGCTCGGCATCGTCTCCGTCGCCACCGCCTGGGTCTCGTTCCAGGCAGCGCTCTACGACGGCCAGACCGCGAAGGCGCTCTCGCTCTCGCAGAGCGCCACCGCCGAAGCCGAGTCGCTCTACCTCGAAGGCAACCAGGAGTATGTGCAAGACGCCCAGACCCTCGGCCGTCTCACCGAGCTGCAGGCGCTCATCGACGCGGGCGACCCCACCGCGCAATCGGTCTACGACGCGCTCTACTTCGTCGCCGTCAGCGAGCACTTCGGCGCAGCCATCGAGCGCGCCGACGAGATCAACGCGACCGACACCGAGTTCTACACGAGCCCCCTCGACGACGAGGAGTACCAGCAGGTGCTCTTCGGCGCCTACGGCGAGAAAGACACCGAAGCAGAAGAGCTCACGGCGCAAGCCGATGAGCTCGATGCGCGCGGCGACTGGCTGACGCTGACGACCGTGCTCATGGCCATCTCACTCTTCTTGCTCGGTGTCGCTGCCGTCGTGCGCGCGCGCAAGGTGCAGGTGGGCCTCATCATCATCGGCACCGGCATCTTCATCGCCGCGGCGGCAGTCACCGCGACGATCCCGATCACCTGGGTCTGAGCCTGGGTCTGAGCCTGGGTCTGAGCCTGGGTCTGAGCCGCATCGCCTAGCGCGGCGGGGGTAGTGCAATCCCCCGCCGCGCGGCGATGAGGTCGAGCTCGGGAATGGCGGCGGCACGAGCATCCACGCGCCCCGCCTTCCACCGTTGCAGCACGCCCTGCGGCACTTCTTCCACGGTCAGCGCGAAGCAGAAATGATCGCGCCAGTCGCCGTTGATGTGGATGTAGCGCCGTCGCAGCCCCTCGTAGCGAAAACCGAGCTTCTCGACGACGCGCAACGACGGAGCATTCTCGGGGCGGATGCAGATCTCCATGCGGTGCAGCCCCGCGGTGAAGAAGACGTGGTCGGTCGCGAGCGCGACGGCCGTCGGCGTGAGTCCGCGCCCCGCGAAGCCCGCGCCGACCCAGTAGCCGATCGTGGCCGAAGCGAGCGAGCCGTAGGTCATGCCGCTCACGTTGAGCTGGCCGGCGAGGCGCCCCTCGGTCTCGATGACGAACGGCAAGCCATTGCCGGCCCGAGCCTGCGCGAGCAGGCCACGAATCGCCCCCTTCGTGTCCCACCGCAGTGGAGCACTCGGGCTCGTCGCCTCCCACGGCCGCAACCACGCCCGGCTCTCGATGAGTTCGGTCTCGAGAGCGCGGGCGTCGCGCACGCGGATCGGCCGCAGCACGGTGTCGCCATCACGCAGCGTGGGAATGATCGCGACCATGGATGCTCGGCTAGTCCTTCAGCGTCGGTGCGAAGTCGCGCAACCAGCGTCGCAAGTCGGGCCCCAAGTCGTCGCGCTCGACGGCGAGCTGCACGATCGACTTGATGTAGTCGAGGCGGTCACCGGTGTCGAACCGGCGACCGCGGAACACGACACCGTAGACCCCGCCGTGGTGGGGGCCTGACGCGAGCTCGAGGAGAGCATCCGTCAGCTGAATCTCGCCACCCTTGCCGGGTTGCGTCTCGCGCAGCACATCGAAGATCTGCGGTTTGAGCACGTAGCGGCCGATGATCGCCAGATTGCTCGGCGCCGTGCCGGGTGCCGGCTTCTCGACGAGGTCGGTGATGCGCACGACATCGTCTTCATCGGTCGACTCGACCGTCGCCACTCCGTACAGGTGAGCTTGAGCGGGGTCGACCTCGAGCAAAGCGACGACGCTCGCGTCGCGCTGCTCGTGCACGTCGATCATGCGACTCAACAGGGGGTTGCCGGGGTCGATGATGTCGTCGCCGAGCAGCACGGCGAACGGTTCGCGGCCCACGTGCATGTGGGCGCGCAGCACCGCGTGGCCGAGGCCGAGCGGATCGCCCTGCCGCACGTAGTGCATATCGGCGAGGCTCGTCGAGTACTCGACCTTCTTCAGCCGTTCGGTGTCGCCCTTGGCTTCGAGCGTCGCCTCAAGCTCTCCCACGCGGTCGAAGTGGTTCTCGAGCGCGTTCTTGTTGCGGCCAGTGATCATGAGCACGTCGGTGAGACCGGCCGCGACGGCCTCCTCGACGACGTACTGAATAGCGGGTTTATCGACGACGGGCAGCATCTCCTTCGGCATGGCTTTGGTCGCCGGAAGGAATCGGGTGCCGAGGCCTGCGGCGGGGATGACAGCCTTCGTGAGTCTCGTGGACATGCCGACCAGGGTATCTGTCTGCACCCCTAGCATGGGTGCATGCCAGCCGAGCCGGCCGAACCGACTGCCGCCAAACGCGCCCTGCGCGCCGAACTGCGTGAGCGCCGACGCATCATGACGGTCGACGCCCGCCGTGCCGCGAGTGCTGGCATCACCCAGCAGCTCATCGCTCTCACTTCGGCGTTCGGCCCAGAACGCCTCAGTTGCTACCTCTCGGCAACCGACGAGCCCGACACGCGACCGTTTCTCGAGTGGGCCCACGAGAACGGCATCGACGTGCTGCTGCCGGTCTCGCGCGACGACGGTCTGCTCGATTGGGCCCCCTTCGCGCCGGGCGACGACGACGAGGGCGTCGACATCGCCGGCATGCCCGTGCCCGCCACCGAACTGCTCAGCCCTCTGGCCATCAACGACGCGGGGCTCATCATCGTTCCCGCCGCCGCCGTCGACCGCTCGGGACTCCGCATGGGCTGGGGTCGAGGCTACTTCGACAAGACCCTCGGCTCGATGGATCGCCGCCCGCCCGTCTTCGCCGTGATCTTCGACGACGAGCTCGTCGATGAGCTGCCGCGCGAAGCGCACGACCAGCCGGTCGACGGCGTCGTGACCCCCAGCGGCATCACTCGCTTTCGCAGCTGAGTCGCGCAGCAACGCCTCACGGCGTGAGTGGATGCTGCGCCCACGTATCCTGGCGGGTGGAGGTTCTTCGATGCCCACGTATTCCTACCGTTGCACCGCGTGCCAGAACGCGTTCGACATTCAGCAGGCCTTCACCGACGACTCGCTCACCGAGTGCCCGACGTGCGGCGGTGCGCTGCGCAAGCTCTTCTCGGCGGTCGGCGTGACCTTCAACGGCTCGGGCTTCTACCGCACCGACTCGCGCGCTGGAGCCGCGAAGACGAGCTCGGAGTCGTCGAGTGCAGCATCCACGCCGAGTTCATCGTCGGGGTCGAGCTCGACGAGCACGCCAGCCTCGACCTCGACCAGCACGGCCACCGCCAGCTAACATCGGCACCATGCTCAAGGGATTCCGCGACTTCGTTCTTCGCGGCAACGTCATCGAACTCGCTGTCGCCGTCGTCATCGGTGCCGCCTTCACGGCGGTGGTCAATTCTGTCGTCGACGCGGTCATCAACCCCGCGATCGGCGCGCTCTTCAATGCTGAATCGCTCACAAGCGCCCTACCGGTTGCCATCCCCACTGTGAGCGGTGGCGAAGCTACCCTGTACTTCGGGGCCGTCATCGGCGCCGTGCTGAACTGTCTCATCGTCGCGGCCGTCGTCTACTTCGCGCTCGTCGCGCCGATGAACTACGTCAAGCGCCGGGCCGACGAGAAGGCGAAGGCTGGCGCTCCGGCCGAAGACGCGCCGCCGAGCGAGATCGAACTGCTCGCCGAGATTCGCGACCTGCTCGCGAAGCGCGACGCGACTCCGTAGCGCGAGGGTGCTCAGCGCTCACTGAGTTGGCGCAGTGCGGCGAGCGCGTCGTTGAGGCGCGACGCTGGCACGAGCAAGTGGTCGTGGTGTGCGCCCGCGATGACGTTGCAACTGATGCCGTGGTCGGTGAGCTGCGCGCTCACGGCCGCGGTGAGCCCCACGGCGTCGAGCGAGGAATGCACGCGCAGCGTGATCCAGCGGTAGACGTGCGTCGTGTCGATGCCGAGCCGCTCGGCTTCATCGCGGTCGACGAGCACCGAGAGGCCCTCTGACTCGCGCACCGTCGCCGCCGCTCGCACCGAAGTAGCCGGGTCGATCGTGCCGAAGAACCAGTCGCCCGGCTGCGCCTCAGGGCTCATGGTGCGCAGCAGCACGGCGAGGTCGGTCTCGCCGCGGTTCGTCGACTGCGTCATGAGAGCACACCTGCCATCAGTAGTGCGGTGGCTTCTCGGCGCGCAACCGGTCGTCGTTCTCGTCGAGGCGGTGACGCTCGGGCTCGGGGCTCGGCGCGGGGTCAGAACCCGGCGGCGGAGGGGTCGTCGCGCGTCGTCGGGTGCGCTGCGTCGACGATGCACCGACGGGATGCTCGGCAGCAGCATCCGCGTGGTTCATGCGCACCAGCCTACGCGCGCGACCTCAGCGCGCGATGGGCAGCTCGTCAGTGACGGTCGCCGACCACGCCGGCACGGGCGCGGGCTCGGGGTGTCCACCGGCGAGCGCGACGATGCGATCGGCGACCGCTTCGGGGTTGCTGAACAACTCGAACACGTGCACGCGGGTGTAGTGCCAGCCGAGTCGGCGCATGAGGTCTTGCCGCAAGCGCAGCGACTCTCGCAGGCTGAGGTGGCCGAGCGCGGCATCCGTCTCGACAGCGACGCAGTAGCCTCCGCGGCTCGCGACGAGCGGAAGCTTGCCACGGTGGCCGAGCGCCACGCGCAAGCCACGGGCTTCGAGCCGACGTGCGAGGTCGATGAGCATGGGGTCGCCGTCGTCGGGCAGCTCGACGGCTTGCCGACGAGCCTCGACGTCGGCGAGCAGTTCTGACAGCGCGCGGGCGCCCTGCGGCAGCCGATCGTCGTCGAGGTCGTCGGCGCGCAGGCAGCTGACGATGCGCACGAAGCGACGCGCGCGCGTCATCGCGACGGCGAGCAAGCGGTCACCGCCCGGCTTCGAGAGAGAGCCGAGCGCGCTCAGCACGCGGCCGTGCGGTGTGCGGCCAAAACCGATCGAGAAGATGACGCGATCGCGTGACTGCGCCACCGCCTGCTCGATCGTCAGCACGGCGAACGGCTCAGCGCTGTCGCCGAGCAGCACGTCGTGCAGGTCAGGGCGGTGCACGAGGGCTTCGAGCACGGCGGAGTGCACGCGCGCTGCGTGTCGAGGGCTTGCGGTGAGCACCATGAGCGACTCGTGCGGGCGCGCCGTGGCGTGCTCGATGACGAGCTCGACGGCGCGACGCACCTCGGCGTCGACGCTCTCGATCGCCCCGGTGTCGTCGTCGGGCATGCCGTGGCCGTCATCGAGGTAGTCGATGGCGATCGAAGGATGCCCGAGGAACGAGCCGGCCCACGGCAACGACTCGATGCGGCCGGCGTAGAACCGGCGGTTCACGAGTTCGGCGAGGTCTTCGCCGCCTGCGCGGTACGAGCGCGTGAGCGACAGCGACGGCAGCAGCTCGCTGAGCTGGAAGAGGGCGCTCGCGGCGTGGCGAGCATCCACATCGCCGTCATCGAGCGAAGTATCGGCGCCCACGGCGACCGAGAAGGGCGCGGGGGCCTGCGTCACCGGGTCTCCGACCGCGACAACCTGGCGAGCGCGGCGGATCGCCGACGCGGCCTCGGCGACCGTGATGGCTCCGGCGTCGAGCAGAATGACGGTGTCGAACGGCACGTCGTCACTGATCTGGTGCACGTCGTAGGGCGAGGCGAGCCAGACGGGAGCGATGGGTCGGCTCAAGTGCGGAGCCTCGCGCTGCAGGCTTGCCGACGTGATGGTGCCCGACTTGAGCAGTCGCTTGAGCGCCTCAGCCTCGTCGGGCCAGTCGGTGATGCCGATCGACCAGCTCTCGGCGAGCTGCCACGCGAGCAGTTGCGCGCTACCCGCAGCATGCGCCTCGTCGACGAGTCGGAAGTCGGCCTCGAGCCGTTCGAGCACGCTCGGCTCGGCGCCGAGCAGGGCGCGATCGTGCTGCAGCAGGCTGTCGAGCGCCGACCGCCACCAGGCGAGTTCGAGCTCGGCGGCCACCTGCTGCTGCGGCACGTGACGTGCAGCGAGATCGGTGAGCAGCGGGCCGACGTCCCAGCGTTCGAGCTTCTGCATGAGCACGGTGCGCTCTTGCAGATTCGCGAGCACCTCGCTCTCGGCGGCGAGGCCGTCGAGCAGCTCGCGCAGTGCGGCCAGCGGTCGGTGGGCGAGTTGCTGTTCACGACTGTGGTGGCCGAGCGGAGCATCCAGTGCCGCGAGATCTTGCTCGACCTGCTGGAAGGCGACGGCGACGTCGGCGATGCCGACGGGCACCGTGGGCGTGAGGCCGACGGGGGCGAATCGCTGCCAGAGCACGCGCTGCTGCTGGATGCGCTGCAGGGCTTCGTGCAGGTCTGCCACGTGCACGCCGGGTCGCACGTACTCTTTCGCGAGGCCCTTGAGCCGGCGCCGCGTCGAGGCGGGCATATCGCTCGCCTCACGTCGCGGAGCGGTCGCGGCGATGAGTTCGCTCAGTGAGCGGTCGAACACTGCCGGCAAGAACTTGTCGAGGGTGTCGCGCAGGTCGGTGAGCAGGCGCAAGTAGACACCAAGCTCGGCGATCGTCTCGAAAGGACGCAACGGGGTCGAACCGATGAGGGCGACACCGCGGTCGATGAGCCGTGGCACCGTCTCGGCGTGCAGCCGGCGGGCGAGCTGCTGCGCATGCACCGCCTCCTCGCCGCTCGAGAAGCGCGCGCCGAACCAGGGCGAGTCACCCGGGCCGTAGCTGAACTGGCCCAGTTCGGCGGCCTGCACCATCGCGGCAGCGGCATCGGCACGGTCGACGGCGAGCAGTTCGACGGCGGCACGGCTCAACCGAGCGCGCGTCGTCGGGGCGTTCGGCAGCAGGGCGAGTCGGCTGAGTTCGGCGAGGCAGTCGAGCACGCTGATGCCGAGGTCGGCGTCGGGTCGCGTGAGCGCCTCGCGGTAGTCGAGCAGCACGCCGCGCAAACGCACGAGAGCCTCGTCGACGTCGGCGACGCGCGGGCGCTGCGCTTTCTCGTTGCGGCTGATCGCCGTGATGAGATCGCGGCGCAACGTCGCCGCCGCGACGGCAGTGCCTTGCAGCCCGATCTCTTTGAGTCGAGTCGAGATCGTGCGCAAGCTCGCGCGGCGAGGGCTCACGACGAGCACTCGCTTGTTCTGTGCGACGAGGGTGCCGAGGGCGTTGATGACCGTCTGCGTGCCGCCGGTGCCCGGCAGCGTCTTCACGACGAGCGAGTTGCCCGCGGTGATGTGGGCGATGACGGTCTCTTGCTCGGCGTCAGCGTCGAGCAGCAGCAGGTCGGTGTCGGGGGCGCGCTCATCAGCGGGCACCGCTTCGACCGGCGACTGGCTCTCGTTGACCGCCCAGCGGGCGCTCGTGTTGCCGGCGAGCGCGTCGAGCACCGGGTGCGCGAGGTCATGAGCGTCGGCGACCATCGCGGGGCCGACCTCGGCGAAGGTGCTCACGAGCAAGCGTGGGGTGATGCGGAAGCCCTCGAGGTGCGCAGTGAGCCCTCGCAAGCGGTCAAGGGGCGCGTTGGGCTTGAACGCCTCTCCGTCGTGCGCGAGGGCGACGAACGCGGCCTCGTCGAGGTGCAGCTCGAACTGCTCGGCGAGCACGCGAACGAGAGCGGGGTTGACGCGCAGGGTTCCCGTGAGGGTGAGCTCGACATCTCGACCACGGCGGCGCAAGCGCAAGGGGCGCAGCAGCAACGGCGCGCAGTAGTCGAGCCCCGCGGTGTTCCACTCGACCATGCCGATACCGAGGTGCACGGCGTCGATGCCGCGCACGCTCGCGAGCTCGACACCCGCGTCGGCGATGCGCTCCGCAGCGATGCGTGCCTGCTTGAGGGCGAGGTCGTCGCGCACGAGGTTGCTGAGCAGGGTGGGGCTGCCCGCGATGAAGCGCGCAAGGCCGCCGGGATGACTCGTGCCGAGCTCGATGCGGCCGCGAGGTTCATCGCCAAAGTGCAGCAGGCTGCTGGCTCCACCGACGGTCGCGAGCTCGGTACGCCAGCGCTCCCAGATCGGTGTCGCCACGTTCATCGGCACGACGCGGGGGTCGTCGAACCGCACCGATGAGGCAGCGAGCGGGCTTTCGCCACTCGTCTCATCGGCATCGATCTCATGATCGTCATATCGGTCGGCACGCCACACGCGGCCACTGTATGTCTCGCGCCGCGTGTTTTCGGGGATTCCGGGCGGTCTGCCGCAGAACCGAGCCTGGTGTTCGCAACTCAGGCGGGAATGACGTGTGAACCTGCACGGGCCCGCACATCAGCCAGCACAGCCTGCGTTGCGATCAGGCGGGGGTACCTAGAATCGGCACGTGGAGCTCGTGGGTGGAGTCGTGTCAGCCCTCGTCGCGGGCGGTGTCACCGTGCTGCTCGTCGTGGCGGGGGTGCTCGTCGGTGGCATCGTCGTGGTCTCGCGTCGACGGTCCCGCCCCGCTGTCGTTGACGACGACGTGCGGCGGCGAGCGGGCTCCGCCCTGGTGCGCGCCGATGATCGCGTCGCTGAGGGAGACGCCGACGTGGAGTTCGCGATCGCGCAGTTCGGCGAACGAGCGGCGCAGGAATACCGGGCAGCCGTGCGCCGTGCCCGTGCCGATCGCGACGAGATCTTTCGACTGCACCGGCTCATCGACGACGAGCCCGGCGCCGGTCTTGCCAATCGCGAGCGGGCCGCGCGCATCTCGATGCTCGCCGACCGCATTGCTCGGGCGCTCGACGAGCAATCGACAGCGTTCCGCGAGCGACGTGCCCTCGAATCGACCGCCGCCGATCGCCTTAACCGGTTGCGCACGCGCATCACCGAGGCGCGCAGCCGAGTCGCGACCGCATCGTTGCGACGGGATGCCCTCCGCGAGCAGCACGCCGCGAGCGCGCTCGGCGCCGCCGCCGACGCCCCCGAGCGCGCTGCCCGAGCACTCGATCGCGCCGAAGCCCTCGTCGCGGATGCCGCCCCCGGCGTCTCCTCCCCCGCCCCCAGCGTCATGACGGCGATCAGCGAGGCCGAACGACTGCTGTTCTCGGCCGAAGAGACCCTCGAGTCGATCGACTCGACCGCTGCTCGACTCGACGACGCGGTGGATGTTCTGCGTCAGTTGCGCGATGACGTGCGCCTCGTCCGCACGGAAGCGCTCGACGCCGCCGAGGCCGCGCCCGACGGCGAGTCTGGAGTGGCCATCACGGCGGCGGTCGCCGAGCTCGACCGCATCTCCGCGAGCACCGATGGCGCCGCAGGCAATCCTCGCGACGCACTCGCGCAACTCGATGACCTGCGCGAGGCCATGGATGCCGTAGAAGTGGCGCTGGCGTCATCGCGGTCGCAAGGCCAACGCCTCGCGCACGCGCGCGAGGCGTACCACGCAGCACGCGTGCAGGCCGAGGCGCAGCTTGTCGTCGCGCGCGATGCCGTGGGCTCGCGCGGCTCCGCCGGTGCGAGGGCTCGACTCGAAGATGCGGTGGACGAGCTGCGAGCATCCCGCGCCCTCATCGAGACCGACCCGGTCGCCGCGCTCGATGCGGTGCGCCGTGCACTCACCCACGCGCGCGACGCCGAGGTGCTCGCCCGCTACTGACCCCGCCGTCGTCCGAACGACGGAGACTGGCGGTTCCACACCCCAAGTTGCGCGTCACAACGTGTGGAACACGAATGTCTCCGTCGTTGGGTCGACGGCGAGGTTGTGGCCTGCAGCCACCGGAGCACGGCGAGCACGCGGCGGTGGTCGCCGTCGGCGGCGTCGAGCGCGAGCTTGCCGAAGATCGCCGAGATGTGTTTCTCGACGGCGCCGACCCCGATGAAGAGTGCGCCCGCGATGGCGGCGTTGGTGCGGCCCTGCGCCATGAGGTCGAGCACCTCGCGCTCGCGCGGCGTGAGCGCCGCGAGCGGATCGACCCGCCGCGCCATGAGCTGCCCCACGACTTCCGGATCGAGAACGGTGCCGCCCGCGGCGACGCGTTCGAGAGCATCCCGCACCTCGTCGAGCGACACCACGCGGTCTTTCAGCAGATAGCCGACGCCGCCGCTGCCGGCCGCGAGCAGCTCTTGCGCGTAAGCGACCTCGACGTATTGCGACAGCAGCAGAATCGCCACGCCGGGGTGCGTGCGGCGCACCTCGATGGCCGCGCGCACGCCCTCGTCGCGAAAGGTCGGCGGCATGCGCACGTCGAGCACGATCGCGTCAGCCGCGAGCGAGGGCAGCGCGGCGAGCAGAGCGTCGGCGTCACCGTACGACCCCACCACCTCGACACCGGCGTCGCCGAGCACGCGCACGAGCCCTTCGCGCAGCAGCACCGAGTCATCGGCGACCGCAACACGAAGGGCTGGCATGCGCATCAGCCTAGGCAGAAGGCGCGTTGTCGGCATCGGTGCGCTGGGCATCGGCGACGGATGCCGCACCCACGCCCGCAATCGGCAACGCCACCGTGACCGAGGTCGGGCCACCCTCGGGGCTCAGCATCTCGAAAGTGCCACCCATGCCCGCCGCGCGATCGCGCAACCCGGCCAAACCGTGCCCGGTCTTCTCGACAGCGCCGCCCACTCCATCGTCGGTCACGGCGATGACGAGCGACTCGTCGCGCGTCGTCACGCTCAGCGTGATGCCGCTCGCCTGAGAGTGCTTCGCGGCGTTGGCGATGAGCTCGCTCGCCACGAAGTAGGCGTTGCGCGCGACCTCGTCGGGCAGGTTCGCCGTCGCGCCGAGCTCGGTCTCGAGAGTCACGGGAATGCTCGAACGGGTGGCGAGCGATTCGATGGCGGCGAAGAGTCCGCGGTCGAGCAGCAGCGGCGGCGCGAAACCGCGCGAGAGGTTGCGCAGTTCGTCGAGGGCGTCGTGGGCCTGGCGCCGAGCATCCTGCAGCAGGCTCGCCGCTTCTTCGGGGTTCGACGCGAGGCGACGCTCGGCGGCATCGAGATCCATCTGCAGTCGGATGAGGCGCTGCTGCGGGCCATCGTGAATGTCGCGCTCGATGCGGCGCAGGGCCGAGCCTTCGGCCGCAACGGCCGACTGGCGCGAGGTGAAGAGGCTCGAGACCTGCTGCTCGAGCTGCTCGTTCGTGAAGCGACCCAGGAACGGGCGCGCGATCGCGGCGTGCAGCCAGGTGAGACCGCGCAGCACGTAGGGCAGGGTCACGATCGCTATGACGCCGAGCACGATCGCCACGACCGCAAGTGTCGGAGCAACGCGCTCGAGCCAGCCGTTCGCAACAACCCAGTCGGGGTCGGTCGCGTCGACCGCCCACAGGTCAGCACCGCTGATCGCGAAGCGGATCGGCAGCGAGACGGCCGCCACGATGAGCGAGAACCAGATGGTCACGATGATGAAGCTCACGGTGGCGATGATCGGGGCGATGACCGCACCGTGCAGCAGGCTCAGCCAATAGCGACCGTTCGCGATCGGGCGCAACCAGCGCTTCCACCACACCATCGACGGGTCGCTGCTCCAGATCGGCTCGGTGATCGGGGTCTCGCCCGACAGCCGCAACCGTGCCACCTCGAAGGCGCCCGCGTATCGCGCCAGCAGCAGCGTGAGCGCCACGAAGTAGATGCCAATGATGATGACGAGCAGGCTCACCGCTGTCGAGATGAGCGAACTCAGCACGGTGGCGACGATGATCGCGATAAGGAAGGTCGGCACGAGGTAGCCGAGCGCTCGCGGCACGCGACGCCACAGCGCGCCGTAGCTCCAGCTGTCGGCGGTCGCCGCGGGGGTCGGTGCCCCGGCAAAAGCGGGTGCGGTGGTCATGGGTTTCTCCTGAGGTCAGACTGCCACGGGCACAGCGCCCGCGACCCCTCCAGCCTCGCGATCAGCCGCTGCTGGGCCCATACCGCTCACCCACCAGCCGTGCGGGGGCTAACCCCCCTCACGCGTCGAGTTGCAGCGTCACCACGGTCACGGCGAGCGTCACGCTGATGGGCGCCTGCCACTCAACGAGCACCTTCTCGACCTTTGCGCGGTCTTGGTGAAACGCGTTGGGGCCCATGAACACGGCGTCGAGTGCTTGCTCGACCGAGAGCTCGACCCGCTGACGCACTTCGACCGAGCTGACGAGGGTCGCATCGGGGATGCTCGCCGCGACCTCTTCTGCCTTGCCCGCCGGCACTTTCAGCAGCTTGAGGCCGTGCCCGAGCTCGCGCTGGTGGTCGGCGTGCGGCACGACGATGACGGCGCGACCGCCTGGGGCGAGCACGCGTCGCACTTCGGCGGCGCTGCCCGGCGCGAAGATGCGCAGTGCCACGTCGACGCTGCCGTCGCGCAGGGGAATTCCGGTCCACACGTCGGCGCTCACCGCTGCCAGGCGTTCGTGAGCGCGAGCCGCGATACGCACGGCGGGCGCGGAGGCGTCGAGCACCACTCCGCGCAGCTCGGGGCGAGCATCCAGCACGTGCGCGGCGTACCAGCCGGTGCCGCCACCCAGGTCGGCGAGCCAGCCACGCGACTCGACCGGCACCGCATCGACGACCGCCGCCGCGATCGCGTCGTGAAAACCCTGGGACTGAAAGCGTTCGCGCGCCTCGAGCATCTCGGGGGTGTCGCCGCTCGCGGGCGCGCCCTTGCCCTTGTGCGCGGCACGCAACCCGAGGTAGCCCTGGCGGGCTCGATCGAAGTGGTGCCGTTCGGCGCACTTGGCGCCGCCGTCGGCCGCGACGAGCGGCGCGCCGCAGCTCGGGCACTGCAGAATGTCGAACGCGGCGTCAAGGGTGGTCACTCGCGCAACCGTACAGGGCCGCGTCGCGAGCCGACGGTGGATGCTCGCCGCGGGCTACCCCTCTGCCGCACTCTGGCGCTGCCGCCGCTCGAGCAAGCGCCACAGCACGCGCCCGCCGATGAGCACTTCGACAGCGGCCGCGGGGCGCAACCATCGCGACCGCGGCAGGTCGACCATGCCGCCCTTCGCGAAGCTCGCGACGGTGAGCCCCGCGACCGGAATGGCCCACGCGGCGAAGGTCGCGAGCTGCCACCCGCGGCTGTGCTCGTGCGTGAGGGTGAACCACGTCCAGAGTGCGGCGTCGGCGAGGTAGTCGCCTTGGGTGCCGAAGCGCGTGACAGTGCCGCTGGAGCGGGCGAGCTTGCCGTCGACGAAGTCGGTGACCAGAGCGAGCACTGGCACGGCTGACCCGAGTCGATGCGCGGCGGCCGGCAGTGACGCTCGCGCGATGGTGAGCAGATTAGGCAGGCCCATCGTGCGACGGTGCTCGAGCATCCCGAGGTGCGTGACGGTCATGAGCCAGCTCGTCGTGATCCACACGCGACCGTGCGGGTGCGCGAGCGCCGCCATGCCGGCGTGCACCGCGGTGGCTTCGGCAACAGCGATCGGACGCTTGCGTGCTTCGCGCAGGCTGCGCAGGGTTGCGTCGGCGAGGAAGGCACCGAGGGCGCGGCCGCTGAACCGGCCTTGGCGCAGGCCGGCGAGCAATTCGTCGGTCGCGGCGCGCGAGTCGACGCCGTCGAGCACCTCACGTCGACCCATGTCGCACCCCCTCGGTCATCACCGTATCTTCGGTGCGGGCCGAGGGGGCGACGGGTGGAGCTCAGCGACCCGTCGAGTCGGGTGCGCGGTCGACGTTGCCGCGCCACGCGCCGGTCTCGAAGCCGTTCTGTTCGATGAGCTCCTTGAAGCGGTGCAGGTCGCGGTCGATCTGAATGTCGTCGACCTGCAGCAGCGCGCCGATCGTTTCGACGACGCCCTGCGGCTGCCAGGTGAGCTGCAGCGCCACGCGCGTGCGGTCGGCCTCGAGGCGGTGGAAGGTGACGACTCCCGAGTGCTCTTCGCCCGAGGTCGAGTTCCAGGCGACGCGCTCGTCGGGCGACTGCTCGACAATCTCGGCTTCGAACTCGCGCGAGACGCCGGCGATCGAGACCTGCCAGGCCGTGAGGGTGTCGCTGAGCTGCGTGACCGAGTCGACACCTCCCATGAACTGGGGGAAGGTCTCGAACTGGGTCCACTGGTTGTAGACGGTCGAGATGGGCATGTCGATGTCGATCTCAGACGTGACGGTTGCCATGTCATCCTCGCTTTCGTGTCGTGTGCTCGCCACGCTAGGCGTGGGCACCTCTCGACTTCAGGGGGTTGACTTCACAGGTCGCGCGCTGCGAGTGCCTGAGCGATGAGCTCGACGATCTCCACTGGCAGGGGCGCTGAGTGGTTGAAGTGCACCGCATCGGTCGCCGCGCGATGCGGGCCGACCACGGCTTCGAAGGCCTCGTCACCGCGATAGACCGGATACAGGGCGAGGTGCCTCTTCCACGCGGCGTAGTGGATGCCGTGCCGAGCGTCGACCATGACCGCGGGCATCCCGTACCGGAACGCCTCGCTGCCGTTCGGCAGTTCGTGCAGAAGCGCTGCCCGCACCTCGATGAGCCGCTCACGCACGCCCTCGGGCGCCGCCGCGATGTAGTCGTCAATCTCACTCATGTCGCACGTCGTTCTCGATGGGCCGCGGCCACGCGGGCGAGGGCCAGCCGGTCCGCCGCATCGAGCGGCGTGACACCATCGGCTTTCGCGAGGGCGAGCACCTCGGCGAGGGTACCGCCGATGCCGCGCAACCGCGCGTCGACCGTGTCGGGAGAGTCACCGCTCTCGGTGAGCGCGAGGTGAATCACTCCCCCAGCGTTGACGACATAGTCGGGGGCATACAGGATGCCCCGCGCGGCCAGCGCGTCAGCCCCACTCCGTTCGGCAAGCGGGTTGTTGGCCGGCCCGCACACCGCTCGCACGGGCAGCTGCTCGATCGCCGCAGCGGTGAGGATGCCGCCGAGACCGGCCGGCACGAACACGTCAGCGGCGGTCGTCAGTGCAGCATCGGGCTCGATCCAGGTCGCACCGAGCTCGTCGGCGAGCGCCCGCGCGGCAGGGTTGATGTCGGTCACAGTGAGCACGGCTCCTGCCTCCGCGAGGCGACGCGCCAGGCGTGACCCCACTTGACCGAGCCCCGACATCACGAAGGTGCGCCCGTCAATCACGCTCGACCCGAATACCTCGAGCAGCACCTGCTCGATCGAGGCGAACACCCCCACGGCGGTGCCCGCGGCAGGTTCGCCCGCTCCCCCGTCGGCAGCAGGCAGGCCGACGACGTGCTCGGTGCGCTCGCGCACGACGACCATGTCGTGCTCGGTGACGCCGACGTCTTCGGTGGTGATGTAGCTGCCGCCGAACGACTCGACGAGATCGCCGAGGTCGAGCAGGGCATCCCGTCGTTGCACTGCGTCGAGAACGAGCCCCGGCGGCAGCGCGATGACGGCCTTGCCGCCGCCCGCACCGATGTCGGCGAGCGCGTTCTTCATGGTCATCGCGCGACTGAGTCGCATGGCGTCGGCAACGCCGTCGAGCCAGTGCTCGTAGGCCCAGAGGCGGCAACCACCGAGGCCCGCACCGATCGCGCTCGAGTGCAGAGCAACAGTGATGCGTAGTCCTGAACGGGCTCCGGTGACGGTCGTGACGCGCTCGTGATCGAACTCGGGCAAGGGCACAGCAACCATGGCGAACCTCCGGTGTGGGCACCGCTTCTGGCAGTGCATGCGTGTCGCGGGATGTGCGGACGGCTCCATACTGGTCTACCATCGCGCGAGTGGCTGATATGCAGACGCACTTGACCTGCAACGTCGAGCAGTACTCGCAACGCATCAAGATGCGCGACAACGTCGACGCCCCCCGCGAGGTGGAGCACTTCGCGAACTTCGCGGCGATCAAGGATGCCCACGCGGCGGGCGCCGCCCTCGAGAAGCTCGGCTACACCGCCTCGGTGAAGCGGCGCATGCTCTTCCGTGGCACCCTGCGCGCGACGCAAGAAGCAACGGTCGACGTCGAGACCGCCGACCGCATGGTCGAAGAGGTGTTTCGCGTCGTGTCGCAGCACCACGGCGACTACGACGGCTGGGGCGCCCCGGTCGTGCAGGCCTAGCCGGCCACGCTCACCCGAGCTTGGGCAGCAGAGCACTCAAGCGTTCGCGCGTCTGGGCGACGACCTGCGGCACCGAGGCGGGCGACTCTCCCATGAGCGCTCCTGCCGTGTAGCGCATGACTCCGGCGAGCAGTTGCGCGGCGAGCCGCGCCTGCTCGGTCACCGCGTCCGCTGGCTCGTCTACTCGTGAGACTTTCGCGAGGCGGTAGCGCAGAATCTCGGCGAGCTCACGTTCGATCGCATCGAACTGCTCAAGTTGCCGCTGCATGAGCGCCGCGCTCGTCGTGATCGCCCGCATGCGACGACGCATGAAGTCAGCGTCGGGAGTGTTCTCGATGACGGCTGTCGCGATGAGCTCGGCGGCATCGGCGAGGATGCTCGGGCTGTCGCTCGCGATGAACGCCCGCACTGCCGACTCATCGAGCTGGGGGCCTTCCGTTCCGATGATCGACGCGTCTTTGGTGGGGAAGTGATTGAAGAACGTGCGCTGCGAGACCCCCGCCTCGGCGCAAATCATGTCGACGGTCGTCGCTTCGTAGCCGTGCTCGAGCACGAGGGCGACGGCGCAGGTCGAGATGCGTCGAGCGGTGGCCGTGCCGCGAGAGGAGGGCGCGAGGGTGCGAGCACGCGGTGCTGCCGATTCGCTCATGGGCCCATTCTCTCGCGGCACGGCGGGCATCACTCGTACCGCAGGGATTCGATCGGCCGCTGTCGCGCCGCCCTGCTCGCGGGCAGCGCCCCCGAGACGAAGGCGATCGCACTGATGAGCAGCACGACGCCGAGCAGACTCAGCGGTTCGAACGCGAAGAGCGAGAGCCCTTCGAGCTCGGCGAGCGGCCCCGCGGCGAGCGCCGCGCCGATACCCGAACCGACGAGCATGGCGGCACCCACGCCGAGCAGGCTGCCGATGACGCCGATCGTGATCGCTTCGAGGCTGAATAGGGTGAAGATGCGCCCGCTGCTCATGCCCATCGCCTTCATGAGCCCGATCTCGCGCGTGCGTTCTTGCACGCTCATGAGCAGGGTGTTGACGATGCCGAAGGCCGCAGCGATGAGCGCGACGATGGCGAAGGCGTTGAGCACTCCAGTGATGCCCGCGATGATCGTCGTGACGATGCCGAGCTGATCTTCGATGGTCTGGGCACTAAACCCCGCGTCGTCGAGAGCAGCGGTGACGTCGTCAATCTCGGTCGTCGACAGCCCGTCGTCGAGGTAGGCGATGGCAATGACCGAGTTCTCGTCAGCACCCTCAATGCCCGCCGTGCGCAGGCTCGAGAGCTCGGTGACGAGCGCGTTGTTCGCACCGGCGCCGCTCGCGAACAAGCTCGAGCGGCTGACGCCGACGACCTCGGCCGTGAGCTCGTGGGTCTCGCCCGTGATGTCGGTCATCCCGATGGTGATCTCCGCGCCCACAGCGTCGTCGGCGCTGTCGAAATCGAGGGCCTCGAGATAGTCGTTCGGCAGCACCACCTGGAAGCTGGATGATCCTTGGTCGAGTTGCGCTCCCGCCTCGAGGTCGGCGACGGTGACCGCGGACTGCGGGTTGACGGCAAACTCGAACTGCCCGCTCTCATCGTGACTCACCCAGTCGGTCGACACCGTGCGCACCGGATCGAGACCGGAGATGCCGTCGATCGCCGCGATCGCGTCGAGATCGTCATCGGTGAGGGGCTCTGCTTGAGCGCCCGCGAGAGGCGTGCCGCCCGCTTGCGCGTTCGACGAGGTCGACGACTCCGGATCCCATTCGGCCGGCCCGTCGCTCTCGGCGGCGAGGGTCGCGTCGGTCTGCGCCTGCACGAGCAGCACGTTGTCAGCCGCGAACGCGTTCACCTGCGTCTCGATGTAGCTCGAGACTCCGGCGCCGAGGGCGGTCGTGATCGTGAGGGTGAACGCACCCACGAACAGGGCGAGCACCGTGAGCGTCGTGCGCAGCTTCGAGCGGAAGGTGTTGGCGATGGCGGTGCGAGCAAGGTCGATGGTTCTCATCGCGACGCCTCCTCGAGCACGGGGGCGGCGCTGTCGCTGACGATGCGCCCGTCGCGCAGCACGACCTGGCGATCGCAGCGCGCAGCGAGCTCGTCGTCGTGCGTCACGATGACGAGAGTGATGCCCTGCTCACGGTTGAGCGAGAAGAGCAGGTCTTCGACGAGAGCGCCGGTGGCCGAGTCGAGGTTGCCCGTCGGCTCGTCCGCGAAGATGACGGAGGGGCTGCCGGCGAGGGCGCGAGCGATGACCGTGCGCTGCTTCTGCCCGCCCGAGAGCGTGATCGCCTTCGCGGCGGCCTTCTCGAGCAGGTCGAGTGAGGCGAGCACGTCGCGAGCCCGCTCTCGGCGAGCACCGCGACGCTGGCCGGCGATGGTGAGCGGCAGGGTCACGTTGTCGATGACCGACTGCTGGGCGTTGAGAAAGAACTGCTGAAAGACGAAGCCGAACTCGCGGTTGCGCAAACGGTTGAGGGCACGCGCAGAGAGCGATCGAGCGTTGGTGCCGTGGATGCGCACCTCGCCCTCAGAGGGAGCATCGAGCACGGCGAGCACGTGCATGAGGGTGCTCTTGCCCGAGCCGCTCTTGCCGACGATCGCGACGCACTCCCCGGCGGCGATGCTGAGGCTGACGTCGCTGAGCGCGTCAAACCTGTTCGCGCCCGAGCCGTAGTGCTTCGAGAGGTGCACGGCTTCGAGAGCCGGTGGGGGCGCCGCAGCGGGCGCGGTGAGGGATGACATAGCGACTCCTGACGGTAGGGACTGTGACAGGATTTACAGTAACTGCACTTCTATATGCAGTGACTGAATGTATGACCAGCACTCACTGAGGAACTCAGGCGCTACCCCGCGAGATCGTCGAGCTCGCCGACACCCACTGAGCGCGCGCCCGCAAGGTCGAGCACCGACGTGGGTCGGGTGGGCATCCAGGTCGTGCGGCGCTTCCAGCGACCGCGACCGAAACCGCCGACGAGCGCGCGCAGCACCGCCGTCTCATCGAGCCCCGCGTCGGTGAGCGCCGCGAGTTCGGCGGGGTTCACACCCTGCGGCTGATCAGTGCCGTCGGGGGCAGTGTTGCCCAGATCGGTGCCGTAGAGCACCTCTCCCCCCGCCGCACGGAATGCCCGCACGTTGTCGATCGCGATCGCGCGGACCGCGGCATCATGAATCGCGAGCGACGACACCCACCGCTGCCCCTGCTGCACTGCGCGTTCGACGAGGGCAGCGGGCAGCGCCTCGCTGAACGGCGCGTGCGCGAGCGCGTCGACCCCTGCAGCGATCGCGCGCTCTGCCTGCCCCACGCCTTCGACGTGCGCCACGACCGGCAGCCCGGCAGCGCGCGCCTCGGCGACGACCTCGGCGAGCAGCGCGTCGTGCCACACTGGTCCGGCCTCGGCATGCAGAGCGATCTTGATGCGGGATGCTCCTGCCGCCAGCTGCTCGGCTACCGCGAGCTCGGCGTCATCGGCCGACGAGACCTCACGCCACGAGTCGGCGGGCGCCCACGAACGGTCACTCGGATAACCGCCTGGCGCAGTGAGAAAGGCGCCGGCGAACTCCAGCTCGGCTCCGAAGGCGTCGGGCTCGGCGAGCGCGGCCAGGGCGTCGGGTGACCCGCCGAGGTCAACCACGCGAGAGAGTCCACCCTCCGCAAGCTGGGTGAGGGCATCCGTCGGCAACAACTGAACATGCACGTGGTGGTCGGTGAAGCCGGGCAGCAGCACGCCTGGCAGGTCGATCACGCCGGCTGGGTCGCTCGCACCCGCCGGCCCGACGTAGTGCAGCGTCGAGCCGCCGCGGCGCAGGAGGCTCGGGCCCATCCACGTGCCGCGCCAGACGTCGGCGACGCAGAAGACGGCGGGAGGGGCATCCATCGCGATCGGGCTCATCGCTGGCCGATCTCGGTGCGCACCGCGTAGAGCTCGGGAAAGAAGGTGAGGTCGAGTGCTCGCTGCAAGAAGTCGACACCCGCCGAGCCGCCTGTGCCGCGCTTGAAGCCGATCGTGCGACGCACCGTGCGCAGGTGACGGAAGCGCCAGAGCTGGAAATTGTCTTCGAGGTCAACGAGCTCTTCGCACGCCTCGTAGACGCGCCAGTTCGAGTCGTCGGCGCCATGGGCTTGCTCGTAGATGTCGACGAACACCGGCACAAGCTCGGGGCTGAAGACGTGCGCCTGAGTCACGTCGCGCTCGATCACGCTCGCCGGAATCGGGATGCCCTGCCGCGCCAGGTGTCGCAAGAACTCGTCGTACAGGCTCGGCTCGTGCAGCAGCTCGTTGAGCACGGCGTGCGCCTCGGGGTCGCTCTCGAACACCGCAAGCATGCCGGCGTGCTTATTGCCGAGAATGAACTCGATCGCGCGGTACTGATGAGACTGGAAGCCCGAGGAGTTGGCGAGGAAGCCGCGAAACTCTGCGTACTCGGTGGGCGTGAGCGTCGCGAGCACGCTCCACTGCTGGATGAGCGCCTCTTGAATGTGCTTGATGCGGGCAATGCGCTTGAGGGCACCGCCGAGGTCGTCGTCGATGAGGCACTGCCGGGCCGAGCGGGCCTCGTGCAGCAGCAGCTTCATCCACAGCTCGCTCGTCTGGTGCTGGATGATGAACAGCAGCTC
>SXMH01000142.1 GCA_005777405.1 Actinomycetota bacterium | reverse complement strand
GTGCCGATCTGGCGCGTGCCGAGACAGCGGTCGGTGCCCTTGTCGAGGGTGCGGTGGTAGTGCGTGATGACGTGGGCGTTCGCGCTGATGAGCAGCTTCGAGACGTCGACGCCGCGCGCGCTGAGCGCCGTCAGCTCATCAAAGAGCACCTCGATGTCGACGACGACGCCGTTGGCGATGACGGGCACGACGCCCTCGGTGAGAATGCCGCTCGGCAGCAAGTGCAGGGCGTACTTCTCGTCGCCGACGACGACGGTGTGACCGGCGTTGTTGCCGCCGTTGAACTTGACGACATAGTCGATGCGACCGGCAAGGAGGTCAGTGGCCTTGCCCTTGCCTTCATCGCCCCATTGGGCGCCGACGATGACCACGGCAGGCATGGAGAATCCCTTCGAAATGGAGAGGGGGTACGACTCAGTCTACCGGGGTGACGCTGCCGCGCTCGGTCCAGCGCCCTCGGGTGGGTACGGGGCGGGCGCGCGCGAGTTCGCCCGGCGCGAGACCGAGCCGCTGTTCGGCGAAGCTGAAGACGATTGCATTGGCGGCATCGGCGTCGAGAGTGCCGACGGCGTGCTGCTGCACGGCCACGCCATCGGTGACGGCTGTCAACAATCGCGACTCGACGGCGGGGTCGCGCTCGGCCGATGCGGCATCGCCGCGCTCGTCGAGCACGCGAGCGATGAGCTGGGTGAGGATGCCCTCGCATTCGCTGTGGTGCCGCTCGAGTGCCGCGGCGAGCGCGGGAGTGCGCGGCGCCTCGCTCCAGGCATCGATCCACACGCGATAGTGCTGCTCGGGCGTGGCCGCGAGCCAGGCGGCGAGTGCCGGCACGGGTGCGAGTCCGCTCACGAGAGCGTCATCCCCGGCGAGCTCGGCGGTGACGGCGTGCTCGAAGGCGGCGGCGACGAGTTCATCACGACCCGCGAAGTAGTGGCGAATGAGGCCGTGCACGATACCGACCTCGGTCGCGACCTCGCGCAGCGTCACTCCCGCGAAGCCTTTGGTGGCGACGATGCCGAGGGTCGCGCGCACGATCTCGTCGCGACGCTCATCGGCGCTCTTGCGCGCGGTTGCTGCTCGTTCGGCCACGAGTCGAGTGTAGGTTGCGCGAGGGCGGTATTGTCCATGCGGATAAGCACGGCTAGTGTTGTTGTCCGGTTGGACAACTTTGTTCACCGCTCGTGTGGTCGTCGTTGAGGAAGAGGTGTCGCCGTGGTCGACAGGCTGCGTCGCGGACTCGTTCCCGCCGTCGTCACCGCGATGGTGCTGCTCTCGGGAGCCTCGTTCGTCATCTTCCCGCTTTTGCCGAGCCTGCAATCGACGCTCGGAGTCTCGACCGCCGAGATCGGCTACCTCGCCGCCGCGGGCTTCGCCGCCGCCCTCATTGCCGAACTGCTCGTCGCCCCGCTCGCCGACCGCGGCCACGCACGCACGATGGCCATCGCCGGGGTACTGCTCATCTCGGCCGCGCTCGTGCTGAGTGCCTTCGCCGACTCGGGCTGGCAGCTCATCGCGGGCCGTGCGCTCGGCGGCTTCGGCTTCGGCGTGTTCGTCATCGCCGCGAGCGCGCTGCTCGTGCGGCACGATCCCTCCCGCAGCGGAGAACTACTCGGGCGCATGGGCGCCGCCGAGCTCGCCGGCATCGCGCTCGGTCCTCTCGTCGCCGGTGCGGCTGTCGCCGTTGCGCCGCCCTCGCTCATTCTCGGCATCGCGGGAGTCGTGGTGCTGCTCGCGCTCGTGCCGGTGTGGCTCGGGTTTCGCGAGCGGAGTGCGAGCATCCACTCGTCGGAGGGCTTCGACGGTGATGACCCGCACCCGCCGACCGGGGGAATCGCTGCCGGCGTCATCGGCTTCGACGGCACCGATGCCGACCGCAGCCTGCGCTTCGGCGCCACTCCGGCTCCGCGCACGAGCCTCGACCTGCTGCGCAGCCCGCGCATCATCGGCATCGTGCTGCTCTACGCGGCCGTCATGGTGCCCACCGGTGCCTACGACGGCATCTGGCCGCGGTTCATGACCGACATCGGCGCTGAGCCGCTGCTGGTCGCCGCGAGCTACGTGTTCTTCTCAATTCCGTACATCATCGTCGCGGGCTGGGCGGGTCGCCTGGCCGACCGTCGCGGGGGCGTCTCGGCCTACTGGCGCGGACTCGCCATTCTGCTGCCGATCGTCGCCCTCTACGGGCTCGTCGGCAACCCCTGGATCGTCACGGGCATGGGCTTCGTCGAGTCGACTGGGCAGGCTCTCGCGTTCATCGGTGCCGCGGCCGCGATGGCGCACAGCGTCGACCCGGCGCGCGCGGGCTCGGCACAGGGGCTGCTGCGCGGGCTCGGTCTCGTGGCGGCGACCATTGCGGCTGCGGTGTCAGGGCTCGCCTACGAAGCGGGCGGAGCACTGCTGCTCTTCGGCGGAACTGGTGTGGCCGTGCTCGCCATCGCGGGCGTCGGACTGCTGCTCGCACGCACGCGGCGCCCGTAGCGCGCGCGACCTGCGCCCGCGCGCGCTCGTGCACGACCGTGCACGAGCGTGCACGTGCGTGAGCGCGCCTGAGCGCGCGCCCCTTCACGCCCCAGGTGTCGTCAGTTTGCGTCGCTTCGCGACGAGGAGGCGACGCAAACTGCCGACACTGAGACGCTCGCGGGCGGCGCGGGACGGCGCGGGACGGCGCGGGCGGGATGCTCGGCGCACGTTCGGCCAGGCGCGAGACACTCGTGAGGTGGGTAGGCAGCGAGGCGAGCGCGCGAGTGACAACGCGCGCGACGAGAAGGTCTGCGGCTCGTGCGGCCGGCGCATCGAGTGGCGCGCGCAGTGGGCGCGCGACTGGCAGAACGTGCGCTGGTGCAGTGATGCCTGCCGCTCGCGAGGAGTGCGGCCGGTTGATCGCGAGCTCGAGGCGAGCATCCTGAGCCTGCTTGCCGGACGCGCTGCAGACGCCACGATCTGCCCGAGCGAAGCCGCGCGCGCCGTGGCGGCAGCACAGGGCGACGCTGACGAGGATGCCTGGCGACCGCTCATGGAGCCCGCCCGCCGCGCAGCTCGTCGCCTCGTCGCTGCTGGCGACGTGGAGATCACGCAGGGCGGGCGCGCGGTCGATCCCTCGACCGCGAAAGGGCCGATCAGGGTGCGCCGAGCGCGCTGATCCTCAGTTCGCTGCAGTCGTCTGCTGGTGCGCGCCGACCCGCCACCGGCCTTCGAGGTACACATAGGTCGTCGAGGCCCAGAGGTCGAGGGCTTCGCCATTGCGCACGCCATGCAGCCGGTACACGAGCATCGCCGCCCGATCGCCGAGCCGCACCACGCGCTGGTCGCTCATCGTGTATTCGCTCCAGACGACGCCGTCGAGGGCCGCGATGACTGCTCCGCGATCGATGAGCGAGCCCGGAAACACCATGATCGCCTCGGGCAGCATTGCCTGAAACGAGTGCGTTCCGCCCTCGCCCCTCGTCATCGCCTGCCATCCTTCGTGCTCGGCGTGGATGAGTTGAGCGGGCAGATCGTCAGTGATCGCGGTCATGGGCTCAGTTCATCTGCTGCGGCGAGCGCCGTCAAGAGCGAGGCGGCAGCGGGCCGCGCCTCATGAAGCTCACGACGCTGTCGTACCGTCGAGCCCGAAGATCGGATCGCCGCAGCCATACCTGGAGGCGATCGGTATCACCGAGCAGTTCTCGCGCCGCTGGCCCTCCGGTCACCTCAAGCAGAAGAACGTGAGCGTCGTCGTGCCTTCGCAGGGGAAGTTGCTCGTGCAAGCAGAGTGCGTGCTGTTCCGTGAGCTCGAATCCGGGCGATGGCACCGGAAAGAGTCGAGAGACCGGCGCGACCCGGGCCGCAAACGGGTTGCGCTCGAACTGCGTCATGAAGGCCTCGTCGAGATACCCAGCGCGCGCCAGCTGATCGGCTTCAGCCTGAAGGCCATTGACGATCGAGGCCACACTGGCATCAGCGTGCGCACTCGCGCCGAACGACGGCAGCACCGAGATCGTCGCTATCGACCCGGGCGGCTGAAGGGCTTCCACGGCAGGCAGTCGGCTCCGCAATTCGTCTTCTGACAAGTACCGCAGTGTCGCACCTCCTCCGTCTTCCCACGGCGTCGTGAGCGAGTCACCGCGCATCGAGTGGAAAAGTTGCAGCACTCCCCCGCGCGGCAGAGGATTCTCGCGTCGAAATCGGGTGACGCCTTCGTGAACGCCCGCTTGCGTGAGCACTCGAATGTCGACCTGCACGAGAAAGTGGCTGCCAGACGGAGTCGACGTGCCGTCAATCGTCGTGGGGATCCCCCCGATGCGCGTGAGCTCACGTCCTGCATCGTCCTCCGAATCATTGACGTCCGCCGGGTACAGCGATTCGCTAGGGCTTCCCTCCGCGAGGTACACGGCCAGTCGCGTGGTCATCATGTCGTCGATCCACGGCACACGAGGGTCGCGACTCAGCCCCTCGGGGCGAGTTTGGTGATCGAGTACGGCTCCGTGCAGTGCTTCATAGAGCAGCGCGAGTCGAGCGGGGTCGTCCGTCTGGTTGACCTCGCGGCGCAGGCGGTTCATGAGTTCGGGCTGTGACCGAACATCCTGCAGTGCCGTGGCTTGGCGGTCTTGCATATCCATCCAGAGATCGACAGGCACCGTGTCGATCCACTCGCCCTCTGCGGCGTGCTCTGGCACGGGTGGCAGGCTTCGCCACCACGCATCCGCTTCGACGAGTCGTCTCCAGGCGTCGTTCGTGATCTCTTCCATGTACCGCTCGTGTTCTCCTCCACCGGTGGATGCTCGTCACGCGCTCGCGTGCACCCGCAGCCACTCGTGCATGATGATGGCGGCCGCGGCGCCAGCGTTGATCGACCGCGTTGACCCGAGCTGTCTGATCTCGACGACTTCGTCGGCGGCGGCCAGTGCCTCGGCGCTGAGCCCGGGGCCTTCTTGCCCGAAGAGCAGGATGCACGCGCGCGGCAAGGGCGCAGCATCCACCGCTCGAGACCCCTCGACATTGTCAACCGCCACGATCGGCAGACCATGCTCGCGCGCGAAGGCGACGAGGTCGGCGATGCTCTCGTGATGGCGCACGTGTTGATAGCGGTCGGTGACCATGGCGCCGCGCTTGTTCCAGCGGCGACGGCCGACGATGTGCACTTCGGCGGCGAGAAAGGCGTTGGCTGTGCGCACGATCGAGCCGATGTTG
>SXMH01000014.1 GCA_005777405.1 Actinomycetota bacterium | reverse complement strand
CGACTGCGCCGAGACCTTTGCGGGAGCGACCGCCGACGCGATCCGCAACCGCGTCAAAACGATTCTGCAGATGGCGGTCGTGCTGACCTACGGTGCCTCGATGCCCGTCATCAAGATGGGTCGCATGGCTGGCCAGTTCGCCAAGCCGCGCTCGAGCGACACCGAGACTCGCGGTGACATCACGCTGCCGGCGTACCGCGGTGACATTGTCAACGGTTACGACTTCACGCCCGAGTCGCGTCGGGCCGACCCCCGCCGCATCGTGCAGGGCTACCACACCGCGGCCTCGACGCTCAATCTCATCCGGGCCTTCACGCAGGGTGGTTTCGCCGATCTGCGCATGGTGCACAGCTGGAACAAGGGCTTCGCGCAGAACCCGGCCAACCAGCGTTACGAAGGTCTCGCGAAAGAGATCGATCGCGCCGTGAAGTTCATGGAGGCCGCCGGCGCCGACTTCGACGAGCTCAAGCGCGTCGAGTTCTACGCGAGCCACGAGGGCTTGCTCATGGACTACGAGCGCCCCATGACCCGCATCGACTCGCGCACGGGAACGCCGTACAACACGAGCGCGCACTTCCTCTGGATCGGCGAGCGCACGCGCGACCTCGACGGCGCGCACGTCGACTTCTTCCGCCGCATCCGCAACCCCATCGGAATCAAGCTCGGCCCCTCGTCGACGCCCGAGACGCTCGAGAAGCTCATCGACATTCTCGACCCTGATCGCGAACCCGGTCGCCTCACCTTCATCACGCGCATGGGGGCCGGCACGATTCGGGATGCTCTTCCGCCGCTGCTCGAGGCCGTCAAGGGCTTCGATGCCAACCCGCTGTGGGTCACCGATCCGATGCACGGCAACGGGCTCACAACACCCACGGGCTACAAGACCCGTCGTTTCGACGACGTGGTCGACGAGGTCATGGGCTTCTTCGAGTCGCACAGAGCGGCGGGCACCCACCCCGGTGGAATCCACGTCGAGCTCACGGGCGACGACGTCACAGAGTGCCTGGGCGGGTCGGAGCACATCGACGAGGAGACTCTCGCGACGCGCTACGAGTCGCTGTGCGACCCGCGACTCAACCACATGCAGTCGCTCGAGTTGGCCTTCCTCGTCGCCGAGGAGCTCGGTCGCAGCTGAGCGACGCTCGCGCGTGAGCGGCTAGAAGACGCCGCGCACGATGATCGTCGATTCGCGCAGGGCTTGACTGCCGCCGCCCGGTTCGGTGCTCGCGATCTGCGCGAGATCGTTGTCCCACGAGTCTTCGGGAATCACGGTGCGCACGTCGACCCGGAACCCCGCCTCGCGCAAGATGGCGACGCCCTCGGCGATGTTGCGACCCGCGACGTCGGGCACCGTGACGAGGTCGGGGCCGCGCGAAATGATGAGGGTGAGCGTGGCGCCAGGGCGCACAGGACCATCGGCGCTCGGCACGGCACGCAGCACGTTGCCTTGAGCGACGTCGTTGTCGAACTCCGACTCGCCTCCGACGATGCCGGTGAGATCGACTGCCGAGAGCGCCTGCTCCGCGGCCTCAACGGTGAGACCGCGCACGTCGGGCACGGGACCAACCGAGACGACGAGGGTGACGGGAGTGCCGCGGAACGAGTCGTCACCGGCGCCGAGCCCCTCGCCGTCTTCATCGAGCACGGCGATGACGGAGCCGTCGGCGATGTCGCCGTCGAACTGGGCGATTGACTCGTCATCGACGATGAAGCCAGCGTCATCGAGCGCGAGTCGAGCCTCCGACTCCGGCTGACCGGCCACGTCGGGCACTGTCGTCGGCTCAGGACCGAGCGAGACGACGATCGACACCACCTCGTCGCGATCGACCACGGTGCCGGCATCGGGATCGGTTGCGGCGACAAGGCCCGCTTCGATCTCAAGGTCGTGCCGCTCGACGACCTCGTCGGCCACGAGGAGGCCCTGCTCGTCGAGAATCTCGCGTGCAGCATCCACGGTCTCGCCGCGCACGTCGGCGATCGTGACGGTCGAACCCGGTCCGGCGGCGAACCACCATCCGATGCCCGCAGCGAGTCCCGCGAGAGCCATGATCGTCGCGAAGAGAATCCAGCCTCGACGTCGATTCGAGCGGCCGCGTCGACCGAGCTCACCCGTCGCCGTCGACGGCACGTCACCACTGGAACCGCGCAGGCCGAGCACCTGGGTCTCGCCTGTCGTCGGAACCGTCGGGATGGGCGACGTGAGCAGCATCGTCTTCTGGGTCGTCGCGGTGGGCAGTGCCGTCTGCAGGGCGCGACCCGTCTCGGTCACCTGCTCGAGCAGCGCGCGGGCGTCGGCGGGTCGGTCGTTCGGATCTCGTGACGTGGCCCAGAGAACGAGCTCGTCCCACTCGGCGGGAACCTTCGGATTCTCGCCCGAGGGCGCTGGCACCGAATCGTGCGCGTGCTGGTAGGCGATCTGCATCGGCTGCTCGCCCTTGAACGGCTGCTCGCCGGTGAGCATCTCGTACATCATGATGCCGACCGCATAGATGTCGCTGCGGGTGTCGGCGATACCTCGCGTGACGAGCTCGGGCGACAAGTAGGCGATGGTGCCGAGCAGCGCTTTGCCGGTCGCCGTGTTGGCGCTCGCGGCTCGGGCAAGGCCGAAGTCGCCGATCTTGATGCGACCGTCATCGGCCAGCAGCACGTTCTCAGGCTTCAGATCGCGATGCACGATGCCTGCTTTGTGCGCGGCCGAGAGCCCCGAGAGCACGGCCTCGGTGATGTCCATGGTCTGCTCGGGCGTCAGCGCCCCGTACTCCTGCAGCAGCTCGCGCAAGGTGATGCCGGGCAGGTACTCCATGACGAGGTACGCGCTGTCGGCGTCTTGACCCTGGTCGAAGACATTGACGACATTGGGGTGCGCGAGTCGTGCGGCGGAGCGGGCTTCCTGAATGAAGCGCTCTTTGAACTGGCTGTCGTCGGCGAGGTGACCGTGCATGATCTTCACGGCGACGAGGCGGTCGAGTCGCTGATCAGTCGCGAGATAGACAGTCGCCATACCCCCGCGGGCGATGCGTGAGCGCACCTGGTAGCGGCCGTCGATGAGGCGGCCGATGAGGGGATCGGTCGTCGAGGTGCTCACCTTGCGAGTCTAGGTCGCGAGCCCTGCTGCGAGCGGCAGGCGCTCCCGGCGAGGTCGGCTTAGGTCAGCTCGTAGTACCACGCCCACGCGCTCGCTTCCCACTTGGCGTAGTGGTTCGGGTAGGCAGAGATCTGCACAGCCTGCGCGGCCTGCGTGAGTGTCATGTTCTGCCAACCAGGAATATCGAGCAGCCCGCGAGTGTAGCCCGATCGGCCCACGTAGAAGAGCTTGGCGGCGTGGCTCGGAATCTGCAGATCGGCCGCGGTGCCCCATCCCGAACTCGGGCGCTGCTGGAACAGACCGACAGAGTCGCGGTCGCCCCACGAGAGATTGCGCAGCGTCGACTCTTGCATCGCCGTCGCCAAAGCGATGACGATGCCATACTCCGGAACGCCGAGCTGCCGGCCGACCGAGATGATCGTGCGAGCGTGCTCGCGCATCTCGGAGGTCAAGGGCGTGATCGGACCGCTCACGACCGTGCCGCCTCCCGGACTCGAGTCGACGACGACTCGGGGTGCGGCGGGAAGAGTGGGCTTCTCAGCGATGGTCATGGTCAATGCATCGACAGGGGAGTCGTCGCCGTCTGTGTCGTCAGCGGCATCGTCGGCGACTGCGGCGTCGAGGGCCGCGGCCGCTCCGTCGCGCGAGGTGCGAGGCTGCTCCACGCCGGCGACTCCGGGAATGGTCATCTGCTGGCCCGGGTAGATGATGCTGGTGGCCGTGAGCTGGTTGGCCTCCAACACCGACCGAGTCGAGACACCGAACCGTTCGGCGATCGTCGAGACGGTATCGCCCTTGACCACGGTGTACAGTCCGCCGGAGGTCGTGGGTGCAGGGGCTCCTGTGGACTTGACGGGGGCGTTCGTCAGCGTCAAGACCTGCCCGGGAAAGATGGTCGATTTCCATGAGAGCCCGTTGAGGGCGAGCACGGATGCCGTCGAGAGTCCGTACGACTGCGCAATGCTGCTCACGGTGTCTCCTGGCTCGACCCGATAAGTCGCGGGAGCGGCACTCGACGCGACCGAGCTCGCGGTGAGAGCGCCAGGCGTGATGGCGGCTCCCCAGTGCTGGAGTGCGGAGCGCAGCAGGTCGGGCGAAGGAGATCGTTGCGGTTCGGGCTGCAGTGGCGTGCGTGCCTGGGCTGCGTCGACGGGGCCCGTGAGACCGAGTCCGACGGCGAGAGCGCCGGTGAGGACGACCGGCATGGTGGCCAGCGCTCCGCTGCGCGCGCGTCGAACGAGGTCGATGCGCTCATCGCTCGCATCGCGGCGCGCGCGTACGACTGGCGCGCTCTCGACGGTGGGAGCGGTGCGCGGGCTCAGTCCGCCGAACACGGCGCGCGCGAGGTCGGGGGAGTCGGACGGCGCTGGGGCCATGGCACGACGCACAGCGCTCTCGATCTCCGTCATGGCTTCGGCCTCCCCTGCGTTCCGCGACCGTGCAGGCCGACGGTGGGCTCCCCACAGCCCTTGTGACAGAGTACAACTGATGTCAAGTATTGAGGTAGATGTGACTCATGTGAATTCACGGCGCTACTCGGCCCAGGTCGCGAGAGGCGCCGGGAACATGGCACGCTAGTGACGTGGCCGCAGAATCCTCCCGTTGGCTGACCATCCCCGACCTCGTTGACGTGCTCGGCGTGAGTCCCGGCCGAGTGCACCGTCTGCTCGAAGACCGTCACCTGCTGGGTGTGCGGCGAGACAAAGTGCTCGTGGTGCCGGAAGAGTTCTTGCTCGACGGTGAACCGCTCACCGAATTGCGGGGCACGCTCATCCTGCTCGCCGATGACGGCTTCACCGACGACGAGGCCATGGAGTGGATGCTCTCGGTGGACGAGACGCTGGGTGTCTCTCCGATCAACGCTTTGCGCGCGGGCCGCAAGGCTGAAGTACGACGCGTCGCCCAGGCTCTCGCCTTCTAACCGTCGGCCGCGCGCGCTCGACGCTGGAGCCAACAGCCCCTAAGTGTGCGCGCTAGTGTGCGCGCTGACTGACCAGATCTGCGAGGCCGATGAGCTCGGAGCGTGCGGCGCGGCTCAGGGGAGCATCCTCGATCGCGGCGATCGCCTCCCGCACCGAGCGCGAGATGATGCGCTCGACGGTGTCGACTGCGCCGCTCTCGCGAATCGTCGCCTGCAGAGTCGAGATCTGGTGCTCGGTCAGCGACGAATCGCCGAGTAGCTCGTCGATGAGTCGCACAGCCCCAGCGGGCAGTTCTGCTCGTGCGAGTGCGATGAGCACGGTGCGCGTGCCCTCGCGAAGGTCGTCGCCTGCCGGCTTGCCGGTCACCGAGGGGTCGCCGAACACTCCGAGCAGGTCATCCCGCAATTGGAAGGCGACGCCGAGCGGCAGGCCGAATGCGCGCAGTGCCGACACCTGCTCGAGACTGCCTCCGGCGATGAGCGCGCCGAGAGCGAGAGGTGATTCGATCGAGTACTTCGCGGACTTGTAGACCACGACGCGGTGGGCGCGGGGGAGCAGCTCGGTCTCGGGAGCGGACCGCCACGCGACTTCTTCGAGAATGTCGAGGTACTGACCCATCGTCACGTCGGTGCGCATCGACTGGAATTCGGCTCGAGCGGCTCGAGCGCTCGATCGGTCATCGAGCGCTGTCAGCCCCTCATCGAGCAGTTCGTCGCTCCAGCCCAGGAGGAGGTCGCCGAGCATGAGAGCCGACGAGGTGCCGTATCCCGTCGGGCTTCCAGCCCACTCGTGGGAGCGATGGGCCGCCTCGAATCGACGGTGGACTGACGGCATTCCGCGGCGAGTGTCGGAATTGTCCATGATGTCGTCATGCACGAGCGCGGCGGCATGGAAGACCTCGAGTGCGGCCGCCGCGTCGATGATGCTCGACAGGTCGGGGTGGTCGTCAAGGTCGGCGAGAAGGTCGTCAGGTCGCACGGTGCCGGCGACGCCGTGCCAACCCCAGTAGCAAAAGAGGGCGCGGAATCTCTTACCGCCGCTCAAGAGATCGCGAGAGGCGTCGGTGAAGACGGACAACTCTTCGGCGATGCCCGCGAGGTGGGAAGCGCGCTCGTCGAGAAATCCGTCGAGCCGGGCATTCACGAGGTCGACTAACCGCAATCTCTCAGGCACTCGCCTAGCCTATCCAGCGGCGCGAGCCTAGACTGTCCGCACCGGGCGTGTGCCCGCCTGGTCGTTACTGTAAGGGGTCATCATGCCGCTCTCCGAGCACGAGCAGCGCCTCCTCGAAGAGATGGAGCGCAATCTCTATCAGAACGACGCCGATTTCGTCGCGACGGTGGCGGGTCGTCGAGGTCGTCCGAACTATCGACTCATCGTCATCGGGGCGCTACTCGGCGTCGCGGGCGTCGGCGCACTCGTCGCCGGCGTCATCGTGCAGCAGCCCCTCGTCGGCGTGCTGGGCTTCGGCCTCATGCTCGGGGGCGTGCTCATGGTGCTGTCGCCCGGAACGAGCTCTGCTCCCTCCGCCAGCGCGCCGAACGCGGCTCCGACTGCTGCTCCCCGTGCGCGACGGTCGTGGATGGACACGATGAACGATCGGTGGGAACGCCGCCAAGACGAGCGCGGCGAGTAGCTCGCCTCGAGCATCCACGCTTCTCCACATCGCTCCACCGATGTGACGGGGTCGGCCTTCGGGCCGGCCCCGTTTGTCGTTGCGGGAGCTTTTGATCGCGCTGAGCTCCTCATCTCTCCCCAGCCCTCCACCAGTCCTCCACTCGCCTCCCTCGCGCTAAGCCCCGGTTTTCCGGGGCTTTTGTCGTTGTAGGGGAGCGAGATGTGGCATAAAGTGCCCTCAATGCTTTACCTGGTGGAGTAAAGTGGAGTAAAGTGGAGAAACGCACCTGATCTCGGGCCGGAGAAGAAGGGGGGCCAGGCGCATGCTGCTCGGCACGCACACCCCCAAGCTCGACGAGAAGGGGCGCATCATCCTTCCGGCGACGTTCCGCGACGAGCTCGCCGGAGGCCTGGTCATCACTCGCGGGCAAGAGCGCTGTCTCTACGTCTTCAGCCGCTCCGTTTTTCAAGAGCAGCTCGACCGTCTTCGCCAAGCACCTCTCAGCAACAAGGACGGCCGCAACTATCAGCGCCTTTTCCTGTCGGGAGCGAGCGAAGAGCAGCCCGACAAGCAGCACCGCGTGCTCATCCCGACCGTCCTGCGCGAGTACGCCGGACTCGAACGAGAACTCACGGTCATCGGTGCCGGCGATCGCGCCGAGATCTGGTCGACCGAAGCCTGGAACGCCTTCTACTCCGAGCAGGAAGAGGCATACGCCAACACGGAGGAGGAGGTGATCCCGGGACTCTTCTGATCGCGTGGCCCTGACTCCCAGCCGTGAGCCGCCCTGACACACCTTCCCCGGTGCCAGGTCGCACGGATGGGGATCCGGGCCCCGCGCTCACCCGGACGACATCATGACTTCCACTCCACTGCACATTCCGGTCGCGCTCGATCGCACCCTCGAACTGCTCGAGCCCGCGCTCTCTGTCGATGGCGCCGTGCTCGTCGACGCAACGCTCGGCCTAGGTGGTCACGCTGAGGCGGCGCTTGAGCGTCACCCGGGCCTGACCCTTGTGGGACTCGACCGCGATACGGATGCTCTCGAGCGCGCCGGTGAGCGGCTCGCGCGCTTCGGCGATCGTGCACAGCGCGTGCACACGATCTACTCGGGCCTTCGGTCGGCGCTCGATGGTCTCGGCATTGACTCGGTGACTGCCGTGCTCTTCGACCTCGGGGTGTCGTCGATGCAGCTCGACCAAGCTGAGCGCGGCTTTGCCTATGCGCAGGATGCCCCGCTCGACATGCGCATGGACCGCTCGAGCGGCCCCACCGCTGCCCTCGTGCTCGCCGAGTACCCGGAGTCGGAGTTGCGCCGCATCTTCTACCAGTACGGCGAAGAGAAGCTCGCCGCACGATTCGCGCGTCGCATCGTCGAATCGCGCGAGCAGCATCCACTCGAGCGCTCGTCGCAGCTCGTCGAGCTCATCGCCGCGGCGACCCCGCGCGCCGTCCAGCGTGCAGGTCATCCCGCCAAGCGCGTCTTCCAGGCTCTTCGCATCGAGGTGAACGGTGAGCTTGCTGCTCTCGAATCCGCCTTGCCGGCGGCGCTCGACGCGCTCTCCGTGGGCGGGCGCATCGTCGTGCTGGCGTATCAGTCGCTCGAAGACCGCATCGTCAAGCGCGAACTCGCCGCACGCACGAGTTCGACGGCTCCCGCCGGTCTGCCGATCGAGCTGCCTGAGCATCGCCCGGAGTTCCGCCTGCTCGTCCGCGGCGCCGAACTCGCCGACGAGGCGGAGCGCGCCGTCAATCCGCGATCCATCCCGGTGCGACTCCGCGCCGCCGAGCGAGTGAGGGCTGCAGCATGAGCGCCGTATCCGCCGCGACGATGCCGATGCCTCTGCCGTCTCGTGAACCGCGACGCAGCTCGCCGCCGCTCGAAGTTGTCACCACCCGCACGCAGCGTCGCGCACGGCCTCGTGCCGTGTACGCCGTCGTCGGAGTGCTCGGTGTCTTCGCCATTCTGCTCGCGCAGCTCTTGCTCAGCATCGTGCTGTCAGACGGCGCGTACCGCATCACGGCGCTTGAGGCTCAGCAGCTCGAATTGGACCGCACCGCGCAGTCGCTCGGCGAGTCGCTCAACGTGCTCGACTCGGCGCAACACCTCGCCGCCAACGCCGAGTCGCTCGGCATGGTCGTCAGCTCGACCACCCCGACGTTTCTTCTGCTCTCGGACGCCAGCGTTCAGGGCACCCCTCGACCTGCCGGATCCGGCGGAGGGATTCTCGAAGGGCGGGACACGCATGTCGGAAACGTGCTGCTGTCCGACGTTCCGCTCGTGACCCTGACGACGACGGCCGGGGGTGAGAGCCTCGCCGATCCTGGCGTGGCGGCGGCTCCGTCGTCGTCAGGGTCGCTACCGTCGGCCTCGGGCGGTATCCCTTCGCCCGATACTCGATGAGGGCGAGGACACGGTGAGCGCAGATCGTCGCACTCGACGTCGACTCGCGGCGTCGGTGCTCGTGCTCATGATCGTCATCGGTGGCTTCTTCATTCGGCTCGTCGACATTCAGGTCGTGCGGGCCGACGAGCTCTCGCAGGAGTCGGAAGCTCGTCGGTCGATTCCGACCACCCTGTTCGGTGCCCGTGGCGACATCGTCGACGCGAATGGCGTCGAGCTCGCCGACACCGTCTACCGCTATGACGTGACCGTGTCTCCGCGCTTCGTGAAGGACTACACCCTCAAAGACGAGCAAACGGGCGAGCGGACGACACACACCGTCGCGGAGGCGCTCGACGGCATCGCCGCTGCCACGGGTGGCGATGCTGCTGCCATGTTCGCGACGATTCAACAAGAGCTCGCTCTTGACCCGGAGGACGACCACGCCTACCTCATGCGGCGCGTGACGACCGAGCAGTTCCAGGCAGTGCGCGAGCTGCGCATCCCCTGGGTGTACTTCGACCGCGTCGCCGCGCGCACCTACCCGAACGGCCAGATCGCGGGCAACCTGGTCGGATTCCTTGGCACCGACGGCCCCCAGACCGGACTCGAGTACCGCCTCAACGACTGCCTGGAGGCCACGAACGGCAGTGCGACGTATGAGCGCGGTGCCGACGGCGTGAAGCTTCCCGGCACCACTGTCGTGCAGCAGGAGCCGGTCGACGGAGGCACGCTGCGACTCACGATCGACAGCGATGTGCAGTGGTACACGCAGCAAACCATCGCCGACCAGGCGATCGCTATCGGTGCCGACTGGGCCACGGGGTGGGTCGTGCGCGTCTCCGACGGCCATGTCATCGCCGCGGCGGACTGGCCCACGGTCGACCCCAACAACGTCGATGGCACTGCTCCCGAAAATCTCGGGTCGCGCAGCTTCAGTGAGCCCTTCGAGCCCGGTTCGGTCTTCAAGGCGATGACGTTCGCCGCGCTGCTCGATGCGGGTGTCACGACGCCCGGCGAGAACCTCATCGCTCCGGGCCGATACCCGACCATCGCCGGATACTCGATCACCGACGCGTGGGCGCACGACGACTTGCGACTCACGACTACCGGCGTGCTCATGCGCTCATCGAACACGGGCACTTCGGTGTTGAGTTCGCGACTCTCGGCCGATCAGCGCCACGACTATCTCGAAGCGTTCGGCATCGGCCAGGAAACCGCTGTCGACTTCCTCGGCGAGTCGAGCGGTCGGCTCCGTGACGCCGACACGATCGACGGCCACGGCACGCTCACGCAGATGTTCGGGCAGGGTGTCACGGCCACGAGTGCACAGATCGCGAGCGCCTATCAGGCCCTGGCCAACGGGGGAGTGCGCCAGCCTCTCACTCTCGTCACGGGGTGCGAGCACGCCGACGGCACCGTGACGCACCTGCCGTCGACCGAGGGTGAGCGAGCGGTGTCCGAGTCGGCTGCCGACACCACGATCGCCATGCTCGAGAGCGTCGCGACCGACGGCGCCATCGCGAATCTCATCAGCATCCCCGGCTATCGGGTCGCCGCGAAGACGGGTACCGCCGAGGTCGCCCAGAACGGCCGCTACACCGATGAGCGCATCATTTCCGTCGCAGGCGTCGCGCCGGCAGACGACCCGCAGTACGTCGTCGTCGTGACCTACGGCAAGCCCGATACGATGAAGACGTCGGCCACGGCGGCGCCCACCTTCCGCGCCATCATGACCCAGGTGCTGAAGACCTTCAGGGTGGCACCGTCCACCGAGCCGGCTCCCCGCCTCCCGACCACCTGGTAGGCGCAGGCAGACGAAACGAGGTCATCGGTGTCCGGCAGTTCTCCCGCTGTGCTGCGGCCCGTGCACCTCGATCCGCGACCGCTCGTCGAGTTGGTCTCCGAGTTCCACCTGCGGTCTGACGACGAGTTGGCGGGCCTCGCCGCCTCGGGCATCGCGGTGGCTGCCGCTCACGTGCACGACGGCGACCTGTTCATCGGACTCCAGGGCGCTCACTCGCACGGAGCAAGCTTCGCCGCGCAGGCGCGCGAGCGCGGTGCGGTGGCGCTGCTCACCGATGAGGCGGGCGCCGAGATCGCCCGAGGCGTGCTGCCGGTCATCATCGACTCGGCGCCGCGCGAGCGCCTCGGCGCGGTGTCGGCCTGGATGTACCGCACAGTGGATGCTGCGCTCACCGTCTTCGGCGTGACAGGCACGAACGGCAAGACCTCGACGGCCTACCTGCTCGACGCGGTGCTGCGACAACTCGGCGATCGCACGGCGCTGAGCACCACCGCCGAGCGTGTCGTTGACGGCGAGCGCCACGCCAGCCGCCTCACGACGCCCGAGTCGCCCGAGCTTCACGCGATGCTCGCGCTCATTCGAGAACGCGGCCTCGATGCGGCGACGCTCGAGGTGAGCGCTCAGGCCCTGCAGCGTCATCGTGTCGATGGGCTCGTCTTCGACGTCGTCGGCTTCACGAACCTCAGTCACGACCATCTCGACGACTTCGGCACGATGGAGCGATACCTCGAGACGAAGGCCGAGCTCTTCAGCGTCGAGCGAGCGCGACGCGGTGTCGTGTGCCTCGACTCGCCGTGGGGCGCCCGCATGGCGGAGCTCGCGACCGTGCCGCTCACGACGGTCTCGACGAGGGCAGACGCGAAGGCCACGTGGACGGTCGACGTGCTCGACGAGCATCCCGACCGCACGCGGTTCTCCGTCTCCGGGCCCGAGGGTCGCCTCGAGCTGGAAGCCCCCGTGATCGGCGTGCACATGGCGTCGAACGCGGCGCTCGCGATCGTCATGGTGCTCGAATCGGGGCGATCGTTCGACGAGGTCGCGGCAGCGCTCGGCGAGCGCTGCCTCGACGTCTACCTTCCCGGTAGGGCCGAGCGGGTCTCGGGTGATTCGGGGCCGAGCGTGTTCGTCGACTTCGGTCACAGCGCCGACGCGTTCGCCACCACGCTCACGGCGGTGCGGCGCTTCACGACCGGCAAACTCATCATGGTGTGCGGTGCGAGCGGCGACCGTGATCCTTCGAAGCGCGGAGAGATGGGCCGGGTGGCCTCCGAGCTCAGTGATGTGCTCGTCATCACCGATCACCACTCCCGTAGCGAAGAGCCGCAGGGCATCCGCGAGGCGCTCATGGAAGGAGCGCGTGCCGCCGAGCACGCAGCTGAACTGCACGAGGTCGTGCCGCCCGAGCTCGCGATCCGTCACGCCATCGCCCTCGCTCACGAGGGGGATTCGATCGTCTGGGCCGGCCCCGGCCACCTCGACTATCGCGACGTCGGGGGAGTGAAGCTTCCCTTCTCTGCACGAGACATCGCGCGCACGGCGCTCGTCGAGGCCGGGTGGTCGTCATGAGTGCGGCGACCGCCCGACCGCATCGGCTCGAGGCGCACACGTGGCGCGGCGGCGTGCTCATCGACGACACCGCGGCGGCGACGCCCGAGGAGGTGCGCTCGTCGTTGCGCGTGCTCGCCGAAGTGGGTCGCGGCCGGCGCACCATCGCCGTCATCGGCGAGCTCGACGTGGCGCCGTCTGACCAGCTCGACGCCCATGACGCTCTCGGTCGCATCGTGGTGCGGCTCGACGTCTCGCAACTCGTCGTGGTGGGCGATGGAGCACGCCATCTTCATGCGGCGGCCGGTCTCGAAGGTTCGTGGGACGGAGAGTCGGTGCTCATGTCGTCGCCGCAGACCGCGTACGATTTCGTGCGTGCAACGAGCGGAGAGGAAGCCGTGATGCTCATCACCGGCGGCGCCCGCTGCGATCTGCGTTCACTCGTCGGTCGACTTCGTGAGGACTCCCTGTGATCGCGCTGCTGCTCGCCGGGGCATTCTCCCTGGCCTTCACCCTGCTCATGACGCCGCTCTTCGTGCGACTCTTCGGCCGCATCGGCTGGGGGCAGTTCATTCGCGACGACGGCCCGCAGTCGCACCACACCAAGCGCGGTACGCCGACGATGGGCGGCATCGTCTTCATTCTCGGCGCGGTGCTCGGCTACTTCTTCGGTCACATCGCGACGGGTGAGCGCATCACCGTGAGCGCGCTGCTCGTGCTGTTTCTCATGGTGGGCCTCGGCATCGTGGGCTTCGTCGACGACTTCACGAAGACGCGCAAGCAGCGCAGCCTGGGCCTCGGCGGCTGGGCGAAGATCGCCGGGCAGGCCATCGTCGCGACGATCTTCGCCGTGCTCGCGCTCTCGTTTCCCGACGACGAGGGGCTCACGCCCGCGTCGACCATGATCTCGGGCGTGCGCGACATCCACTGGCTCGACCTCGCCGTGCTCGGCTCGATCGGCTCGGTGCTCGCCTTTGCCATCTGGGTCAACGTCATCGTCGTCAGCACCTCGAATGCGGTCAACGTGGCCGATGGCCTCGACGGTCTCGCGACCGGCGCGTCGATCCTGTCGATCTCGGCGTTCATCTTCATCGCGTTCTGGCAGTTCAATCAGTCGTGCAGCAACCCCGCCCTCGACCCGGCGAACCAGTACCGCTGCTACGAGGTACGCGACTCGCTCGACCTCGCCATCGTCGCTGCCGCGATCGCGGCGAGCCTCATCGGCTTCCTGTGGTGGAACACCTCGCCCGCGCAGATCTTCATGGGCGACACAGGCTCGCTCGCCATCGGCGGCGCTCTCGCGGCCCTCGCGATCATGACCCGCACCGAGCTGCTGCTCGTTCTGCTCGGTGGCCTTTTCGTGATCGTCGCCGGTTCGGTCATCGTGCAGCGTGCGTACTTCAAGATCACCAAGGGCAAGCGCATCTTCCTCATGAGTCCGAATTTGTGCACTTGCTGGGCCCGGATGGCCGGGTGCACGGGCAGGTGGATACCTGGCCGGTGCAGGGCACGCGCCCCACCAGTAGTTGGCAAGCGGGCAGCACGGTAATTGAAGAGCTTG
>SXMH01000141.1 GCA_005777405.1 Actinomycetota bacterium | reverse complement strand
GGTGTTGTAGCCCCAGTAGTTGGTGAGACCGCGATCGATGAGGTGCTGGTCGTGCACGAACTGGTGCACGGGCATGAGTTCGAGCGCGGTGACGCCGAGTCGCTGCAAGTGGTCGATGATCGCCGGGTGGGCAACGCCGGCATAGGTGCCGCGCAACTGTTCGGGAATATCGGGATGCGTGCGCGTGAGTCCGACGACGTGCGCTTCGTAGATGACGCTGTCGCTGTACGGGATGCCCGGCGGGCGGTCTCCCGCCCAATCGAAGTAGGGGTTGCCGACCACGCCGAGCATCGCGTGCGGCCCCGAGTCGCTGTCGTTGCGCTGCTCAGGGTCGTCGAATCGGTACGGAAACAGCGACTCGTCCCAGTCGACGGCACCGTGCACCGCGGTCGCGTAGGGGTCGAGCAGCAGCTTCTCGCCGTTGCTCCTCTGCCCCGATGTCGGGTCGTAGGTGCCGTGCACGCGATAGCCATACCGCTGGCCAGCGCGAACCTCCGGCAGATAGGCGTGCCAGACCGAGGCATCTACCTCGATGAGTCGCACGCGCTCCTCGACGCGGTTCTCGTCGAAGAGGCACAACTCGACTTTCTCTGCCACCTCGCTGAAGATGGAGAAATTCGTGCCGCTACCGTCGAACGTGGCACCCAATGGGTGCGTTTTGCCAGGCCATGTGATCAAAGTCAACCCCCCTCACTTTCGACGCTACCGCTCTCACCCTGAACAACCCGGGGCCTAGCATGTGGCCCATGGGGCATATAGGGTTCTTCGTCACACATGCTGGAAACCGCTATGTCGTCGCCCCCGACATGGCAGAAATCTTCGCGCGCAAGCGTGAACGGCTCGTGAAGGCCGACCGAGGCGAGCTCGTGCCGCTGCCGCACACCGGCGGCGTCGACATTCTGTGGGTCGACGCGACGGTGCCGTGTGAGATCACCCCGATTCTGCTGTCGGAGGGGGAAGACGTGGAATCTGCCCGCCGTCGATGGGGTCTCACCAAGCGCCGCTATCGAGCGTCGGTGAACTCAGCGAACTCGATCAGCGCAGCACGACCCAAGCGATCATCAACATCGTGACGATCGCGCCGGCGATGAAGTTGAGCCACAAGAAGCGCTTCCACCCTCGATTCGCCGACTCTGCCGTCTCGTCGGTCGCGTTCCAGAACTGCGCGGTGCTCACGACGTAGGGCACCGCGGCGAGTGCGGCGAGCGGCCCTGGCCACTCCGTGCCGAGCACGAGGAGGCCTGCGAGCACGTAGGCGACCACGGCCAGCCGCGTCGTCGCGCGGGCGCCGATGACCGTGGCGATCGAGGCGAGCCCGCCCTCGCGGTCGGCGATGACGTCTTGCACGGCGCCAAAGGCGTGCGATGCCATGCCCCAGAGGAAGAACGAGACCAGGATGAGCCACAGGGCGGGGGTGAACGCTGCCCCCGCGAGCACGAGGCCGTAGACGGCGGGGCTCACGAAGTGCGTCGACGAGGTGATCGAGTCGAGGAAGGGCTTCTCTTTGAAGCGCAGCCCCTTCGCCGAGTAGGCGATGACCGCGAAGACGCTCACCGCGAGCACGAGCCATGACAGGGGCGAGCCGAGGGCCACGAGTGCGATGAGAAACGGCACGTTCGTGATCGCGGCGGCCCAGAGCGTCGTGCGGTGGATGCTCGGCGCCAGCAGCGCTCCCTCCACGCCGCCCTTGCGCGGGTTGCGCAGGTCGCTCTCATAGTCGAAGACGTCGTTGATGCCGTACATCGCAAGGTTGTACGGCACGAGAAAGTACAGCGTGCCGATGACGAAGGTCACGTCGATCTGCCCAGTCGTCAGCAGGTAGGCCGCGGCGAAGGGAAAGGCCGTGTTGATCCAGCTCAGTGGCCGCGAGCTCAGCAGCAGCTGACCGAGGGTGTTCACGAGGCTTCATCCTGCCGTGGCGCCGGCCGCCGCAGCAGCTCCCACACCGCGGGCAGCAGCACGAGCGCCGCCACGGTGTACGCGAAGTCTTCGATGGGCGCGATGCCGATGAGCACCCCGCTGATGAGCGAGTCGTCGTAGGCGACGAGTCCGGTGCCGATGATGACGTTGTCGAAGATGGCCGTGAGCGCGAGCATGAGCACTGCGGCGAGCCCCACGGCTTTCCAGTGCGGCGCCCGCCGGGCGAGCACCGCAGCGAGAGCGACGAGCGCGACGACACCGAGAAAGACCAGGTTGAGCAGCGTGTAGGTCATGCGCCGGCCGCCTCGTTCTGCGCGGGAGAACGACGGCGCCAACGCCCACCGAGCCAGTCGCTCGCCGCGGCATAGGCGTTCATCGTGTTGTAGCAGAGCAGGGTCAAGAAGAAGACCTCTTCGAGCGGCAGCTCGGGCCCCACGAGCACTCCGGTCATGAACTCCGTGACGCCGCGAAAGAAGATGCCGAGGTCGATGCCGAAGATGTCCCACACCAGAAAGAAGGCGACCCCGAGAGGCAAGACGATGCATGCCCTCCGCCAGTCGCGCCAGAAGAACAGGCCGAACCTCCGGTCGAGCATGACCATGCCCGTGAGCGCGATCGCGAGCGCACCGAGGTAGGCGAAGCCGAGCGGGTTCACGGGGCGAGCGTGCTCACGAGGCTGTCGCGGTCGAGTGCGGCGCAGCATCCACGGCGGAACTGTCGCCAGCGTCGCCCTCGCGAGCCGGGCGGTCGACGGTGGGAAAGAGTGGTTCAGGCAGGGGCCCGGTCGAGGTGTCGCCGCGCAGTCGCTTCACGAGCACTTCAGCGCTGATGAGGCACATCGGCAGGCCGATGCCGGGAATCGTCGAGCCGCCCACGTAGTAGAGCCCGCGCACCTTCTTCGAGACGTTGCCGGCCCGGAAGAACGCGCTCTGCTGCAGAATGTGCGCCGGGCCGAGCGCCGTGCCGCGCCAGGCGTTGAGGTCGGCGGCGAAGTTGCCGGGGCCGTAGGTGCGGCGCACCACGATGCGGTCGGCGAGATCGTCGATGCCCGCCCACTGCGAGATCTGCTCGATGATGCGATCGGCGTAGACCTCGAGCGGGGTATCGCCATCGCCGTCGATGTCGCCGCGACCGAACGAGAGGTCAGCGGGAGCCGGCACGAGCACGAAGACGTTCTCGTGGCCTTCGGGGGCGACCGAGGGGTCGATGCCGCTCGGCTTGCAGATGTAGAGCGAGGCAGGCTCGGGCATCGAGACGTCGGGGCCGAAGATCGCGTCGAAGTTCTCGCGCCAATCGGCCGCGAACAGCAGCGTGTGGTGCTCGAGCTGCGGCAGTTCGCCCTTGACGCCCAAGTACATCAGGAGTGCGCTGGGGCCCGGCGTGCGGTCGTCCCAGTACGACTGCGGGTAGGTCTGCAGTTCTTCCGGCAGCAGCTGGGTCTCGCTGTGGTGCAGATCAGCCGCCGACACGACGATGTCGGCTTCGATCACCTCACCGCTCTCAAGCTCGACACCACGAGCCTGCTTCGACTCGTCGTCGACGAGGATGCGCGCGACGGGCGACGACGTGCGAATGACAGCACCCTGCGCGACGGCGACCGACTCGATCGACTCGATGAGTCGCGTGAAGCCCCCCATGGGGTACAGCACGCCATCGGTGAGGTCGAGGTGCGACATGAGGTGGTACATCGCGGGCGTGAGGAAGGGCGATGAGCCCAAGAACACGGCCGGGTAGCCCAGAATCTGTCGCAGCCGCAAGTCGCGGAATCTCTTGCCCACGAAGCTGTCGAGACTCTGCAGCAGCATGCGCACGAGCTTGCCCGTGCGCGCCAGCACGTCGCCGCGCAGCAGCGGACCGAACGACGCGAAGCTCGTGTAGAGAAAGCGCTTCTTCGCCATGTCGTAGGTGTCGAGCGCCGAGTCGAGATAGGCGTCGAGCTTCGCGCCGGCGCCCGGCTCGATCGACTCGAAGAGCGCGATGTTCTCGTCGCGCGAGGCGGCGATGTCGGTGGGCTCGTCGAACCCTTCGGTGATGACGCGGTACCCCGGGTCGAGCTGCACGAGCTGTAGCTGCTCGGCCGCCGTGGTGCCGCAGAGGCGATAGAAGTGGTCGAACACTTCGGGCATGAGGTACCACGAGGGGCCCATGTCGAAGCGAAAGCCGTCGACCTCCCACGAACCGGCACGACCGCCCACCGCATCGTTCTTCTCCACGAGCGTGACCTCGAAGCCGTCGCGCGCGAGCAGCGCTGCACTGGCAAGGCCGGCGATGCCGCCTCCGATGACGACGACGCGGTTCATGCGATGACCTTCCGTGGATGCTGTGGCTGGGGCTGGGGCAGACGACCGAGCAGCACGCCCCCCGCGATGCGCAGCTTCACGGGGTCGGGCACGCGCACGCGCGAGCGAATGAGCCGTTCGGCCGGGGTACGTCGCAACCGTGCCGCAAGTTCCTGATAGAGCCCTTGAGCGAGAGCGACGGCCCGGCGGCTACCACTCGGCAGCATCGGCAGCACCGCGGCCGACTGCGCAAGGTCGGCATCGATGTCGTCCAGCAGTTCGTGCTTCTGCTCATCGGTGAGCTCGGCGACGACGATGTCAGGAAAGTAGCTGCGGCCCAGTGTCTCGACGTCGGCCGAGAGGTCGCGCAAGAAGTTGACCTTCTGGAAGGCAGCGCCGAGCGCACGGGCGCCCGCCACCATGCGCGCCTTCTCGTCGGCCGTGGGTTCGGTGCCGTGCAAGAAGGCTTCCAGGCACATGAGGCCGACGACTTCTGCCGAGCCATAGACGTAGGTGGCGAAGCTCTCGGCGTCGTGCTCAGTGTCGGTGAGATCCATGCGCATCGAGTGAAAGAACGGCGTCGTCAGGTCGGTGCCGATGCCGACCTCTCGCGCCGTGAGCGCGAAGGCGTGAATGACGAGGTTGGTCGAGTAGCCGCTGCTCATGGCCGCGTGCGTCTCGACTTCGAACTCGTCGAGGTAGCGCCGAGCATCCTCGGTGCCGAGACCGGCCTCGGTGACGCCGCCGTCAACAATCTCGTCAGCCACCCGCACGAGGGCGTAGATGTTCTCGACGTGCTGACGCACCGTCGGTTCGAGCAGTCGCGACGCGAGACCGAACGAGGTGGAGTATCGCCGGATGACCGTACCGGCGGTCTCTTCTGCCACTCGGTCGTAGAGGCTCAATCGTGTGGTCATCGCACGCGATCCAGCACGGTCTCGGCAACAGGGTGCAGCTCGGCGCGCAACCGCTGCGGAATGCAGGGCTCGGCGAGCCGCGTGAGCGCGCGCTGGGCGTAGCTGCGCGCGAGATCGTCGGCGAACGCCCGCGCGCCACACTGCACGAGCAGGTCGCGCGCCTCGTCGGCTTGGGCGAGCGTGAGGTCGGCATGACCGATGAGCTCGCCAAGCCGTGACCAGGCGGGAGTCGAGGAGGCGAAGGCGATCATGACCGTGCGCTTGCCCTCGCGCAGATCGCCGATCGTCGTCTTGCCTGTCGCCTCTTCTTCGCCAAAGACACCGAGCACGTCGTCGACGACCTGATAGGCGATGCCGATCTCGCGGCCGAAGTCACCGAGGGTCGTCACGACCTCCTCGTCGGCCTCCGCGAGAATCGCGCCGGCCTGCAGCGGCGTCTCGAACGAGTAGACGGCAGTCTTGAGTCTCTCCATCGTGAGAATGTCGTCGACGAGGGGCATGCCGGGGTCGATCGAGAAGTCGACGTCGATGAGTTCGCCCGCGGCGCTCGCGAACATGGCCTCGTCGAGCACCTCGACGATGCGTTCGCGCAGCGGCGAGCCCACGCCGCTCTTGTCGATGAGTCGATACGCGTTGAAGAGCGCGAGATCACCGGCGATGATGGCGGCCGAGACTCCGCGGTGCTCTGCGATATCGGTCGCGACACCGCGATCGACGGCGCTGTCGCGGTAGGCACCAGAGATATTGGGAATGCCCCTGCGCACGAAGTCACGGTCGATGACGTCGTCGTGCACGATGAGGGCGGTGTGCAGCAACTCGAAGGCGGCCCCGACGTAGGCAGCAGCATCCATGTCGGTGCCACCGAGTCCGGCGTAAGCGCCCATCACCATGCGCGGCCGAAACCGCTTGCCGCCTTGCGTGTTGCGCTCGAGCAGCCCCCAGAGGTGCTCGTAGTGGGCTCCCAGGGGAGTCGCGCGCTTCTTGGATAGGCTGAAGAAGCGCTGGAGAACAGCGTCGACCAGGTGAGCGCGCTCGGCGTTCACAGCTACCAGGTCGTGTCTTTCCACCTCTGCAGACTACCCGGGGCCATGCACGAAGAACCTGAGCTTGTGGTGCTCGTCGACGACGACGGCACACCCATCGGCACCGCGGTGAAGGCCGACGTGCACAGCGCTGAGACTCCCTTGCATTTGGCCTTCTCGTGCCACGTCGTCGACGCCCGTGGACGCGTGCTCGTCACGCGTCGCGCACTCAGCAAGCTCACGTGGCCGGGGGTGTGGACGAACGCGTTCTGCGGGCATCCGGCACCGGGCGAAGATCTGGCGGAAGCGATCGTGCGCCGCGCCGAGCGCGAGCTCGGTCTTCAGCTGACCGACGTGCGTAGCGCGCTCCCCAACTTTCGCTATCGTGCGATCGACGCGTCCGGTGTCGTCGAGCATGAGATCTGCCCCGTGTTCACCGCGACAGCCCTCGCCGATCCGATTCCGGCCGCCGACGAAGTGGCGGAGTGGGCCTGGCTCGACCCCGCCGACCTTCGGGCGGCCGTCGCCGCGGCACCGTTCGCCTTCAGTCCATGGTTGGGCTGGCAACTCGAGGCCTGGCAGGGCACCTACCCCCGCTGAGTAGGCCCATCGGGAAGGCTCCATGGCAGTCGAACTGCCGCTGTCGTGCCGCTCGTGCCATCGGAGTACAGCTCGATGCTGCCGCCGAGTCGACTCTGCAGCAACCCGCGCACGATCGGCAGACCCAGGCCGGTACCCGGCACGGCCCGGTGCTCATCGGTCTGCACTCGATAGAAGCGATCCCACACCGAGTCGAGCTCGGCCGGCGGTATACCCATGCCCTCGTCGTGCACGCGAATCTCGACGCCCTCGTCGCGCGGCTCGAGCACGACCACGATCGAGCCTCCGGGGTCAGAGAACTTCACCGCGTTGCTCAGCAGATTCGCGATGACCCGCAAGAGGTCGGCTTCGACACTGCGCACCTCGACGGGGCCGGCGGGAGCATCCAGTCGAATGTTGACCGCGCGTGCCGGGTCGAGCCCGCGCGCATCGTCGATGCACCTGCGCAACACACCGACGAGCTCGACCTCCGCGACGGGCCGGGGCACGGCCCCCTGGGTCGTGAGTCTGCTGAGTTCGAGCACGTCTTCAATCACGTCGGAGAGGCGGCGAGCGTTGCGAGCGATGACCGTCGTCGCCTGCCTGCCCTCATCGTCGAGAGCCGACTCTTCCAACTGCTCGCTGAAGCCGATGATGCTCGTCACGGGTGTGCGCAGCTCGTGGCTCACCGCAGAGATGAAATCGTCTTTCTGCGTGTTGAGTTGTCGCAGCTCATCGGCCACGTTCTGGGCTTCTGCCTCTCGCCGCTCGAGGCTGTCCATGGCGCTACGCCAATCGGCACTCTGACCGGCCACGAAGAGTCCTGCCGCTGCGTGCGTCATGAGAAAGAGCTGCAGCGCGAAGACGGCGCCCCGAACGTCGTCGGTGAGCAACGCGGCGAATGGACCGATGCCGTTCGCGGTGGTCGCAGTCGCCACGAGCGCAAGCATAAGCGTCTGCACGGCGGGAACGAGCGGCGGCAATCGGTACGCGCCCCACATGAGAGTCGTGATGATGAGGAACGTCAGGGCCAGGTTCTCCGCTGGAGCGAAGACGACGGCCGTCAGCATGATGAGAGCGGCGGTCTGCACTACGGGCTCCCAGCGCGGCACTCGAAGCGGCACGGTGAGCGGTACGAGCGCGAGCGGGGTGATGACGAAGAGCGCGCTGCCGTGCGAGGTCATGAGTGACACGGCCGTCGTGGCGAAGTCGGCCCCCGTCACCAGTGCCGCAGCGGTCGCGGCCAGCAGGCTAAACACGAGAGCTCCGGCGCCGGCACTCACGAGGAAGCGCCCGATCTCGAAAAGCGTGACGAAGCGAGCGTGTGTGCGGGCCCGCGTCAGCAGCACCACGACGACCCACACTTCGATCGCGCTCGCGAGCCCGTAGGCGAGCGAGAGGTCGAGCGGACGGTTCCACAGCAGGTTCACCGCGACGATGAGCGCGGCAATCGCGAGGAGGACGATGATGCGACGCCCCCGGCTCACGAGCACGGCGACGGCGGCGACGCCAGCTGCTGGCCACCACAGAGCGATCGGGAGACCCGGGCTCTGCATCGTCAGGCTCCACCACGCGATGCCGAAGGTGGCGAGCAGGAGCAGCACGATCGACACGCGCCGCACGCCGGCGGGAGCATCAGAGAGCCGAGCGGCGAGACCACGAGCATCCATCGCCCGACCTTCCTCAGGCGACCGAGTCTGCGGCGGCCCCTTCCTCTGAGAATATCGCCACCGGGTCGTCAGGAGCACGTGTTGGCAGTCGCACCTCGACGGTGGTTCCTCCGCCTGCGGTCTCGTGGAGCGAGACCGACCCACCGAGTCGCGACTCGACGAGAGCGCGCACGATCGGCAGCCCGAGTCCCGTGCCGGGCACGGCACGATGCTCGTCGACCGGCGCCCGAGCGAATCGCTCCCAGACCATCTCGCGGTGAGCCTCCGGAATGCCGAGTCCGTGATCGATCACTCTTATCACGGCACCGCCCGCGGCAGCGTCGTCGTCGGGAGCAATGGTGACGGTCACGGTCGCCTGATCGAACGAGAACTTCACGGCGTTGGAGAGAAGGTTCGCGCACACTCGAACCAGCTCTCGTTCGCGGGAGAACACGATCAGCTGCTCCGGTGCTTCGATCGTGATCGCGACGTCGCGACGGTACCCGAGGCCTTCAGCGTCGCGAGCGCACTCGCGAGCAAGGTGCACCAGATCGATCGGCGTCGGCGCCGAGAGAGGGCCGCCGAGCGCACTGAGCTGACTGAGCTCAAGCACGTCATCGATGACGTCGGCCAATCGACGGGCATTGCGCGCGATCACCTCGCCGGCTTGCGCGAGGTCAGCCGGGAGCCTCGGGTCGTCGAGCTGTTCACTGAAGCCGAGAATGCTCGTCACGGGTGTGCGCAGCTCGTGACTGACGGCAGAGATGAAGTCATCTTTCTGCGCGTTGAGTCTGCGCAGCTGCTCTGCACTCTCGAGAGCGAGCCGTTCGCGTTCCTCCCGCTCAGTCACCTCCGAGACCACGATGGTGAGCAAGTCAGGACCATCGGGGTCTCGGCGCTCAGCAACCGACGCCTCATAGGTGCGGCCGTCACGCTCGAACGTCACGATTCCGGCCGACTTCGACGCAAGCATCTCGTCGAGGGCGATCACCCCGAACGGCGGATGCTCACCACCAAGCGCCCGCGTCGCGCGGTCGTTGATCGCCACGACGTCGAGCCTGTCGTCGATGAGCTCGCCAATCACGATGCCCGCCTCGGCATTGACGATGCCCTCTCGCAGCACCTCTTCTCGGGCGCGAAGCCTGCTGGCGAGAGAGAACCAATCCGCTCGGGCCGCCGACGTGATGAGTGCCGAGCCCGCATAGACGAGCAGGAAGAGCTGCACGAAGAATGCCTGTGTGCGGTCGGCTCCTTCAAACGCCGCGAAAGGGCCGCCGTCGAGCGAGGTGAGCACGATGACGGCCACTCCCGTGAGCGGCAACTGGGCCGCACTGACGACCATGGGAAATCGAAACGCGGCCCACAGCACGGCCACGATGGGCGCGAAGGTGAGCGGCCACGCATTCCCTGGCCAAAAGACGACCGCGAGAATGACCGCCAGAAACACCGACTGCAGCACAATCTCGCGTCGTCGTACCCGGCGGAACATACTCGTCGGCACGAGCACCACCGGAAGCATGACGATGGTCGCCGACGCGTGCGACGCGATGAGCTGCAACGTGGTGTCGATGAGCGGCCGCTCGAGAAACGACGACGCGACCACGCCCAGAGCAATGCCGGCTGCGACCGCGGCCACGAGAGTGACCCAGAGGAATCGGCCAACCTGCAAGAGGGTTGACAATCGCACGGGTCGGCCTTTCGGCGCGAGTAATGCGGCAATGATGACGACTTCCACCGCATTGCCGAGACCGAGCAGCAGGGCGAACGGCACGTCACGGCCCGCAAGAACGTTTCCTACGCCGGTCACGACGACGACGAGCGCGATCGCAATCCAGCGCTCTCGCCCCCGAGCGAGCATTCCCGCCGCGGACGCGAAGCTCGCTGCCGGCCACCATGCCGCGAGCGCAGGGTCGGCGAAGCTGAACTCCACGGCCGCGTAGCTCAAGGCGATGCAGGCCACGAGGAGCGCCGCAATAGTGGCTCGACGCACTCGATCAGACGAGCCCGACACAACCGAAATCATGCTCATCCTGACCCCTCTCGGGCGGAAGTTTTTCGAGGGTGCCTCAGCGGCACCGTGCGTGAGAGACTATCGGCAACGTGAGGGGACGTGACGTCCGATGGCACAGATCTTGATCGTCGAAGACGAGCCCGATGTCTTGCTGCTGCTCGAGAACCGAGTGCGCGGCGCGGGCCACGATGTCTCGAGCGCAATGGACGGCGAAACGGCCCTCGAGATGCTCGGCGACAACCGCCCCGACCTCGTCGTGCTCGACTGGATGATGCCGAAGCTCAGCGGCATCGATGTGCTCGAGCGATTGCGCGTGGGCGACCCCGATCACGACGTCAAGGTGCTCATGCTCACCGCCAAGGCGCAGCAAAGCGACATTGACCGAGCTTTCAGTGCCGGTGCCGATGACTACATCGTCAAGCCGTTCAGCTCGCGCGACCTCATCGAGCGCATCGGCGCTCTCATCGCCTAGCCCGCACAGCCTCGAGCGCGTTCAGTCGCGCGGCTCGACGACTGTGCGGTGGAAGTTCTGCCACGACCGCGACGCCGTCGGGCCTCGCTGCCCCTGATAGCGGTTGAGGTGAGTGCCCGTGCCGTAGGGGTTCTCGGCGGGCGAGCTCAGGCGGAAGAAGCACAGCTGGCCGATCTTCATGCCCGGCCACAGCTTGATGGGCAACGTCGCGACGTTGCTGAGCTCGAGTGTGACGTGCCCGCTGAACCCCGGGTCGATGAACCCCGCGGTCGAGTGGGTGAGCAAGCCGAGTCGGCCGAGCGAACTCTTGCCCTCGAGTCGCGCCGCGACATCGTCGGGGAGCGTGACGAGCTCGTAGGTCGATCCGAGCACGAACTCACCAGGGTGCAGAATGAACGGCTCGTTCGGCTTCGCCTCGACGAGCCGAGTGAGTTCGGGCTGGTCTTCGGCCGGGTCGATGAAGGGGTACTTGTGATTGTCGAACAGTCGGAACATCGAGTCGAGGCGCACGTCGACGCTCGACGGCTGCACCATGCCGAGGTCGAGCGGGTCGAGCCCGATGCGTCCACTCGAGAGTTCTGCACGGATGTCGCGATCGCTCAGCAGCATGGGAGTCAGCCTACTGACAGCGGTATGCTGAAGCCGACAACCGGAGCCCGAGACGGGCTCCGGCGCTGGCGTCGCAGTGAAGGCCAGAAATGGCCTTCACTCTGAGCTCCAGCGCGGGGATGTAGTTCAATGGCAGAACTTCAGCTTCCCAAGCTGATATCGCGGGTTAGATTCCCGTCATCCCCTCGTACCGATTCCTGGCTGCGCCGCCGCTCCTGTGGCGCAGCGGGCTCCGCGGCACGAGCGCGGTCGCGCCGCTCCGCTCACTGACACCGGAGGTCGCGTGGCACACGAGCATGACCACGCGGTCGCTGATCGGCGGCGGCTCGCGATCGCGTTCGGCATCACGGCGACTGTGCTGGTCGCCGAAGTCATCGGCGCGATCATCACGGGAAGCCTCGCACTGCTCGTGGATGCTGCGCACATGCTCACCGATGCGGGCGGCCTGCTCGTGGCGCTCGTCGCGAGCCGACTCGTCGAACGCCCTGCGAGTGCGCGTCGCACCTGGGGGCTGCGGCGGGCCGAAGTGCTCGCGGCGACTGCGCAAGCGGCAGTGCTGCTCGCGGTCGGACTCTACGTGGCGATCGAAGGGGTGCAGCGACTGTTCGCCCCGCCCGAGATCGCGTCGACCGAGCTGCTGATCTTCGGCATCATCGGTCTCGTCGCCAACGTCATCGCGTTGCTCGTCTTGTTCGGCGGTCGTACGCGCACCCTCAACATGCGTGCTGCCTTTCTCGAGGTCGGGGCCGACGCGCTCGGCTCGATCGGCGTCATCGTCGCCGCCATCGTCATTGCGCTCACGGGCTGGCAGCAGGCCGATGCCGTCGCCGCCATCGCCATCGGACTGCTCATCGTTCCTCGCACCGTGCGGCTGCTGCGCGCGACGGTCGACGTGCTGCTCGAATCGGTGCCGCGCGGCATCGATCTCGACGATGTGCGGCAGCACCTCGCCGACACACCCCACGTCGTCGAAGTTCACGACCTGCACGTCACCCAGATCGCCACAGGCTTGCCGGTGCTCACCGCGCACGTCGTCGTCGATGATGAGTGCTTTCACGACGGGCATGCCGCCGAGATCACGGCCGAACTGCAGCAGTGTGTCGCCGAGCACTTCGACGTGGCCATCGCGCACTCGACGTTCCAGGTCGAGCCCGCGTCGGTCGCACGTGCGCACGACTTGCACTGAGCATCCACGAATCGCACAGTCGACGACCCTGGAAAAAAAGCTCGCCGATCACCCAACCACTTCGTGGAGGGCCCCGAACACTTGTCAGACCCGCTCGACGGGCCGCGGGGGGCGCGGCTCGGGGGGAACCTTCGGGGGAAGGTGTCGAGCAGAGCCGTGAAACGATCCGGGGGGATCGTTTCGGGGGAGGCTGAAGGTCTGCACCGACGGCATCCGGGGGTGTGAGGATGCGCGGGGCGCGTGGTCGGGGGACCACGCGCCCCCGGCACCCGCCCCGATCGCGAGAACGACCGCGTGGATGCTCAGCTCTCGAGTGCCGCCCCGCGACCGATGAGCGGCTCGACATCGGCCATGAATCGGCGCACGTCATCGTCGACGATGATGTCGCTCGGCCGCAGCGGTCGCCGCAAGTACAGGCCTTCGAGCGAGCGGATGCGGCTCAGCGCCACATAGGTCTGGCCGGGCGCGAACGCGCGGGGGCCGAGGTCGACGATCGCGGCGTCGTAGGTCGAGCCTTGAGACTTGTGAATCGTCACCGCCCACGCCAACCGCAGCGGAAACTGCGTGAACTCGGCGACCACGTCTTTCGTCACGCGCTTCGTTGCCGACGAGTACGAGTAGCGAAACTTCTCCCACACCGACGGCAGCACTTCATGGCTCTCGCCGTCGACCTCGACGAACACCGTGCGTCCGATGCGCTCGACCGTGCCCAGACTGCCGTTGACCCAGCGCGGATGCCCGTCGCCGCCCACATCGTTGCGCAAGAACATGACGCGCGCACCGATCTTCAGCTGCAGTTCTTCATCGGCCGGGTAACCGCCCTTGGGGCCGAACTCGCCGACGATGTCGGCGCGGGCAGTCTTCACCTCTCCGGGAAGGCGTCGGAGAGCATCCGCATTGATGCGCGTGACCGTCGCGTTCGTCGTGGCGAGCGTGAGAATGTCATCCGAAGGCGCGGGGCGATCGCCGGCGACGTTGAGCGCGCGACCGATCTCGGGTGTCACCGTGCCGTGCCGCACCGCGGTGAGCATCGCGCGAAAGTCGGCGTCGTGCTGGCGATGAATCGTCTGCAGCTCAACGATGCGCAAGTCGGCGTCGTTCCACACGCGCGCGTCGAAGAACCACATGGAGCGATACGTGTCGGCGTAGTAGGCGCGCTCGCCCTCATCGCGACCGGGCACGGGCGCGAGCTGGTACGGGTCGCCGAAGAGCACGACCTGCACTCCGCCGAACGCTTCGTGCCGCCGGGCTCTCGCCTGCCGCAGCCGACGATCGATGGCGTCCATGAGGTCGGCGCTCACCATCGAGACCTCGTCGATGACGAGCGTGTCGATCGCGGTGAGCAGGCGACGCAGTTCGGGCGGGTCGTCGAAATCATGATCGGCGATGAGACCGATCGGCAGCCGGAAGAGCGAGTGGATGGTCTGCCCGCCCACGTTGAGCGCCGCGACGCCCGTCGGGGCGGCGACCACGGCTTGACGCTCAGTGCTCGCGAGGAAGGCTTCCAGGAGCGTCGACTTACCGGTGCCAGCACGACCCGTGACGAAGACGTGCTCGCGCGTCGACTCGATGAGCTCGAGCACGGCCTGCTGCTCGGCACTCAGCACGGTGCCATCGGGCGCGGTGCCGTCGAACGCGGTGCCGTCGGAGGAGGTGCCGTGGTGCTGCACGCTCACCTGCCTCTCGCGTCGACGGTCTTCCACTGTAGCCGCGCCGCGCGAATCGCTCTGCGCGGCGTGCGTAGGCTGAGCGCATGAGTCGGCCGGCCGTGCTGTGGGGAGGGGCCGTCGCCGTTCTCCTCGGCCTCGCCGCCGTCGTCTGGTTCGTCGCCGTCGTGCCGAGCACGAGCGCCGCGGCGCACGTCGAGCGCTACCTCGAGGCGCTCGCGCGTGACGACCTCGGCTCCGCCGCGCGGCTCGCCGACCTGCCGCCGGGCACCGCGATGCCGTTCGGAGACGCGGGCACAGCATCCTCGACCGAGATCACGATCGTCGAGTCGATCTCTGAGTCGGGTCGCGAGATCGTCACGGCACGTTTCGGCAGCCCGACGGATGCCGCTCTCGTCTCGTTCGCCCTCGAACCAGCGCCGCCCTTGCTCGGACTGCTGCCGGCCTGGCGCTTCGTCGAGACCCCGGTCGCGACGCTCGAGGTGGGAGTCGACCAGCACGACCGCGTGCAGGTCAACGGCGTCGACCTCGTCACGGAGGGCCCGGGCGAGACGACCACGGTGACGGCCTTCGTTCCGGCGTTGCTCGAAGCACGGGTGGCGACGCCCGAACTCACGGCGGACGCCGTGCGGGTGCGCGCTCGGGGCGAGCTGTCCGCAGGCGCCGGGGCACCTCCGATGCTGCTCGCCGCTACTCCGAGTGCCGTACTCGAGCGCAGCGTGCTGAGCGAGGTGGAGGCGTTTCTCGCCGACTGCACGACGCAAGAGGTGCTGTTGCCGGCCGGCTGCCCCTTCGGGCTTGAGCTCGACGACGTTCGTGTCATCGACCGGCCGCTGTGGAGCATCGACTCGTCGCCGACGATCTCGATCGAGGCCGGCAGCAACCCTGGCCGCTGGCTCGTGCGCGGCGAGGCCGGCATGCGAATCGTCGTCGAGGTGCAGCGCCTGCGTGACGGTCGGATCACGGTGCGCGACGAGGTCGTCAACGCCCGCATTCGTGCAGAAGTCGTCATCGTGGACGGGTCACCCGTCGTGACCTTTCACTCGCCGAGCAGTTGAACCTCGGGTTGACTCAGCCGCGGCGCGCGCGCTCGGCGAGCATGTCGTTCCAGGCAGTGAGGTCGGCATCGCCGTCGCGGTCGGCACGACGATCGAGGCGCTTCGCCTCGCGCTTGTCACTGCGGCTCCACGCGACCATGACGAGCAGCGCGAGCGCGAGGGTCGGAATCTCGCCGACACTCCAGGCGATGCCGCCGCCCGTCTGCTGATCAGACAGCGGGTCTTGACCCCAGTCACGACCCATGGCTCCGTACCAGTCGACGAGCAGGAGGCTCTCGCCCATGATGAGCGAGAGGCCGAAGAAAGCGTGGAACGCCATCGTCGCGAGCAGGATGACGAGCCTGATCGGATAGGGCGGGCGGAACGGCGCCGGGTCTTCGCCCGCGAGCATGTTGGCGAAGAGGTAGCCGCTCAGCAGGAAGTGGATGATCATCCACTGGTGCCCGAGGTGATCGGTCACGGCCCACTCGAAAAGCGGCGTGTAGTAGAACACCAGCAGCGAGACCGCGAAGATGATCGACGCCACGATCGGGTGGCCGAGCAGGCCGACGATGCGCGAGTGCACGATGGCGAGCATCCACTCGCGCCCTCCTCGCGAACCGTCAGTGCGCGCCGCGATCGCGCGGGCACCCAGCGTGACGGGCGCCGACAGCACAATGAGCACCGGGATGCCCATGCTCAACACCATGTGGGCGAGCATGTGCACGCTGAAGAGGTACTGCTCGTAGACCGCGACGCCGCCGCTCGTGATGTAGACGAGCACGAGCATGGCGGTGACGAAGAGCACCGGGCGGTGAACGGGCCACGCGTCACCGCGCCGGTGCAATCGACGCACTCCCGCGAGGTAGAAGAAGATGGCGAAGGCGGCGACGAGCGCCCAGAGCAGGTCGAGCTTCCACGCCGTGAGGTAACTCAACGCTTCGATCGGGGGCGGCAGCGGTGCTCCGGTGAGCAGCTCTGCGGGGCTCGGGTTGGCCAGCTGCTCGGCCGGAACCTGGGGCACCGGCGTCGCCGTGCGGGCGAGGGCCGCCGCGATGCCCGATGCCGCGCCCATGATGGCGAGCTCGGCCGTCACCATGATCCAGAAACTGCTGCGCGGTCGCACGTCGCGCTCGACCCGCGAGATGAGTCGCCGACGCCAGACTGCGCCGAAAGCACCGAGCAGGGTGAGCGCGACGACCTTGGCAACGACGAGGGCGCCGTAGGGACTCGCGAGTTGTTCGATACCGCCGACCCGCAACTGGGCGCTGACGAGTCCGGATGCTGCAACGACGATGAAGCTCACGAGTGCGATCGTCGAATATCGCGCGAGCACGATCGGCAGTCGTTCGGCCAGGCTCGTGCGCAGCAGCACGATCGTCGTGAGCCCGCCGACCCACAGCGCCGCAAAGAGTGCGTGCAGGTAGACCGCAGTCACCGCGGCATCGTGGTCGGCCGTGCCGCCGGCGTGGCCGGTCGTCGCCACGGGCCAGAGGGCCGCGACGCCGAGCACGAAGACGGCGGCGAGGATCGCCGGGCTGCGCACGGCGAAACACAGCACCGTCACGGTTGCGGCCATGAGCAGGGTCGCGAGCCAGGCGGCACCGAACTCAGTTTCGGTGAGATAGGTGCCAAGCAGTCGGCCGAACCGTTCGTCGAGTGAAAAGGGTTCGAGGTAGACGCTGAGAAAGACGAGCAGAGCGTTGGCTGCCGCGGTGGCGGTCCACAACGCCGAGGCGCCCGCGGCGACGTCGAGCGCGCGGTGGAACTCCACCGAGGCAGGACGAAGGGCGAAAAGCGCGAGCAGCAGCGCCCCGAGAGTCACGGCGGCGCTGAGATTGAACGCGACCTTTGCGATCGGCAGGCCGTACCGCACAACAGCACCGGGGTCGGCCACGAGCGGCGCCTCGGCTCCACCGCCCACGACGAGACCGATGAGCAGAGCGATGAGGGCAGTGGCACCGAGCGTGACACCCGCGATTGCGCCCCACGGCACGAAGGAGTTCTCGGCGGCAGCCGAGCGCGGCGAACGCGCGGGGGCTGTCGCTGTCGGGCTCACCCTGCCAGCGTAGGCGAGCAGCCCGGGTCGGTGCTGTGGGCCCCTCGACGAGGGCGAGACGGGCGCAGACTCTGCCCTGTGCACGACACTGCCGCGTGAATGACGCTGCCGCGTGAACGATCCTGTCGCGATGACGACCCTGTCGCGCTATCCCCGTGGCCTTAACGCCGCGAAGGGCGACCCTCCGACGAATCGGAGAGCCGCCCTTGAGGCGTACGACGGCGCCGCGGAGGCGCCGATCAGTGATCAGGCCTTGGCGGCAGCCTTGAGCTTGCTGCCTGCGCTGACCTTGACACCCTTCGACGCGGCGATCTGGATCGCTTCGCCGGTCTGGGGGTTGCGGCCGGTGCGAGCGGCACGCGAGGTCTGCTCGAACGAGATCCAGCCGGGGATGGCGACCTTGGTGCCACTCTTGACGGCGCCCGAGACGACCGAGAAGAGGGCGTCAACAGCGCGGTTCACATCGGCCTGGCTCAGGCCCGACTCAGCGGCCACAGCGGCGACGAGTTCGGAACGGTTCATGATGTCCTCCTCGGACCTTCAGTTTGGTGGAGATAGCCCCTCGGCAGTGTTCACCGCGAGGCCGCCTCGAAGTTACCAGCATTCCGGCGCAAAACCGGGCAAGGGGGCGGTGCGGCGCGTGCGGCGCGGCGCGAACTCGCGGGGGAGGAGCGCCGGGCATCCTCGCCAAAGACGCTCTCGGGCCTCGAACGACGACGGGGCGCCCTCCGTGATGGAAGACGCCCCGTCGGGTGCAGCTGGGTGCGGCTGGTGGTTACCAGCTCGACTTCGTGATGCCGGGCAGCTCGCCGCGGTGCGCCATGTCGCGGAAGCGCACACGCGAGATGCCGTACTGCGTGAGCACACCACGGGGGCGGCCGTCGATCGCGTCACGCGAGCGGACGCGCACCGGCGAGGCGTTGCGGGGCAGCTTCTGCAGGCCGAGGCGGGCAGCCTCGCGCGACTCGTCGGTGCCGTTGGGGTCGACGAGTGCCTTCTTGAGTTCGGCGCGCTTCGCGGCGTACCGCTCGACGATCACCTTGCGCTGCTCGTTGCGCGCGATCTTGCTCTTCTTCGCCATGACTTAGCGCTCCTCGCGGACTTCGACGTGCTTGCGGATGACCGGGTCGTACTTCTTCAGCACGAGGCGGTCGGGGTCGTTACGACGGTTCTTGCGGGTCACGTAGGTGTACCCGGTGCCGGCGGTCGACCGAAGCTTGATGATCGGACGGACGTCTTGCTGCTTGGCCATTAGATCTTCTCCCCACGTGCGAGAAGGTCTTTGACGACCGCCTCGATGCCGCGCGCGTCAATCGTCTTGATGCCCTTCGCCGAGAGCGTCAGCGTGACGTTGCGGCGAAGCGACGGCACGAAGTACGTCTTCTTCTGGATGTTCGGGTCGAACCGACGCTTGGTGCGACGGTGCGAGTGCGAGATGTTGTGTCCAAAGCCGGGAACGGCTCCGGTCACCTGGCAGACGGCTGCCATGGCTCCTCTTTTCTATTGGTCTACCGCACGACGAATGCCGTGCCCAAGGTCACTTGTCGGCACGCGAGGCCCCCGTTCGCGCCGATCGACGAGTCGAACGGCCGGAGGTGCGTACAAGATCGTGCGGTTGCCCGCACGACACAATCGCCCAGTCTACGACGCTTCAGGGGCTGACTGCAAAGCGGAACAGGCAGCGCAGAGCCCGAAGATGTCGACCACGTGCTCGGCACGAGTGAAACCATGCGCCGCAGCGACCTCGTGAGCCCAGCGCTCGACCGGTTCGGCCTCGATTTCGACGGTGACACCGCAGTTGCGGCAGATGAGGTGATGGTGGTGGCTGCCGGGGGTGCAGGCCCGGTAGAGAGCCTCTCCGTCTTGCTGCAGCGAGTCGGCCTCGCCCTGGTCGGCGAGGTCAGAGAGCGCACGGTAGACGGTCGCGAGTCCGATGCTCGAGCCACCGTCACGCAGCGAGGAGTGCAAGGTCTGGGCGCTCACGAAGTCGTCGCGGTCGGCGAGTGCCGTGCGCACCGCTTCTCGCTGCCAGGTATTGCGCTTCACGCGGTCGATGCTACGCGAGACCGTCGAGCGAGAGCCCCGCGTCGTCCGCCCAGAACCCGGCAGACGAGGTAGATGGCGAATGAGATGGTCGTGATGAACGGACTGATCGGCAGTGATCCGCCGATCGCCAGCAGAATGCCCCCCACGGCCGACACGAGACCGAAGACCATGCTGAGCACGGGAACGAGCACCGGCGAGGCTGACACGCGCAACGCCGCTGCCGCCGGGGTCACGAGCAGTGCCAACACGAGCAGCGCACCGATGACCTGCACCGAGACGGCGACGGCGAGCCCGAGCAGCACCATGAAGACGAGCGAGAGCGCCCGACCGGGCACGCCGCGGGCGTGCGCGACCTCGGGGTCGAGGCTGTCGAACGTCAGCGGACGCCAGATGACGAGCAGCACCGCGAGCACGAGCGTGCTGATCGTGATGAGCAGGCCAAGCTGCGGAATGTCGACGCTGATGATCTGGCCCGTCAGCAGACCGAACTTGTTGCCACTGCGCCCCGGGTAGAGCGCCAAGAAGAGAATGCCAAGGCCGAGGCCGAAGGGCATGAGCACGCCGATGATCGAGTTGCGATCACGTGCTCGGGCGCCGAGCACCCCGATGAGTGCCGCGGCGATGAGCGAACCGACGAGCGAACCGGCGACGACGTTGACGCCGAGCAGCAGCGCGGCGGCCGCACCGGCGAAGGAGAGCTCGCTGATGCCGTGCACCGCGAAGGCCATGTCGCGCTGCATGACGAAGACCCCGATGAGTCCACCCAGCACGCCGAGCACCGCGGCCGCAATGATCGAGTTCTGCACGAGGCCGAGCAGTTGCACATAGGTGGGCCAGTCAACGGTGATCATGACGCCGCCTCCTCAGCACCGTGCAGATGGTGGTGCTCGTCAGGAGCACCGACGACGATGACGCGACCGCGCGTGCGGATCACCTCGACGCTCGTGCCGTACAGGCCGCTCAGCACGTCATCGCGCAGCACCTCGTCGGGAGTACCGACGGTGAAGCGGCCATGCGCGAGATAGAGAATGCGGTCAACCATGTCGAGCACGGGGTTCACGTCGTGAGTCACGAACACCACGGCGGTGCCGTGGTCTCGACGACGACGGTCGATGAGCTCGCTCACTCCGCGCTGGTGCTGCAAGTCGAGGCTCATGAGAGGCTCATCGCACAGCAGCAGCGAGGGGTCGGCCGCGAGCGACTGTGCGACGCGCAACCGCTGCTGCTCGCCGCCCGAGAGGGTGCCGAGCGGCTGGTCGGCATAGCTCTGGGCTCCGACGGCGGTGAGAAGAGCATCCACTCGCTCGCGATCGGCGCGCGTCGAGAACGGCGGGCCCCACCGGTGTCCATTCACCCCGAGCATGACCAGGTCGCGACCGCGCAGGGGAGTGCCAGGCGGCACGATCTTCTGCTGCGGGATGTAGCCGATCGCGCGATCACCGCGGCGGGCGGGATGCCCGTCGACAAGCACGTCGCCGGCGTCGAGCCGTTGCTGGCCGAGCATGGCGCGCAGCAGACTCGTCTTGCCCGAGCCATTGGCGCCGAGCACCGCGAGAAATTCGCCAGGCGCGATCTCGAGGTCGAGGTCGCGCCAGAGCGTGCGCCCGCCGAAACCGAGTGCCCCGCCTCGCACGCTCAGCACGGGGCTGAGCGGCGGGGCGGGGGAGGTCTCGGGAGAGGTCTGGCTCGGCGTCACGCGCCGAGCGCCGCCGCTACGGCCGTCACGTTCGCGCGCATCCACGATACGTAGTCTTCACCCTCCGGGAGGGTCTCGGTGAACGAGACGACGGGGACTCCGGCCGCCTCGGCCGCGGCGAGCACGCGTTCGGTCTCGGGGCTCGTCGTCTGCTCGGTGTAGGCCAGCAGCCGCAGCTCGCCGCTCGACACGAGGTCGAGAGTCTGCTGCAGTGCGAGCGGCGAGACATCAGCGCCCTCTTCGATGGCCTCGACGAAGTCGGCAGGCGTCTCATCGGTGAGCCCGAGCTCAGCGAGCAAGTAGGTCGGCACGGGCTCGGTCACGGCGACGGCCCCGCTGCCGATCGATGCGGCGACCGTCTCGATCTCGGCCTCGAGCGCCTCGAGCTCGTCGAGGAACGCGGCGAGGTTCGCCTGGTAGGTCGAGGCGTTGTCGGCGTCGGCCTCGCTCAGTGCTGCCGTCACGGCCTCGGCGAGTCCCTCGATCGCGTGAATCTCGTACCAGACATGCTCGTTGAAGCCCTCGATGTGGCTGTGGCCCTCGTGGTCGTCGCCCTCCGAGTGCGCCTCGTCAGAGTGAGCTTCGTCAGAGTGAGCTTCGTCGGCGTGCTCGTCGCCCTCGTGAGCGTGGTCGTGGTCGTCGCCCTCGTGCACGTGGTCGTCAGCCGTGGTCTCGTCGGCGTGCTCTTCTTCAGCGTGCTCCCCCTCGGCGTGCTCCCCCTCGGCGTGCACATCACCCTCGAGCATCCCGCTCGCCTCCACGGCCGAGATGACGATCGCCTCGGTGCCCGAACCCTCGACGAGCACGTCGATGAATGGGTCATAGCCCCCGCCGTTCTCGATGACGATGTCGGCGTTGGCGATGGCGAGCTGATCTTGTGCGCTGGCTTCGTAGCTGTGCGGGTCTTGCGCCGCGCTCTCGATGATGCTCGTGACGGTGACGAAGTCGCCGCCGAGCGTTGCCGCGATGTCGCCGTAGACGTTGGTCGACGCGACGATCGACAGACCTGTGACCTCGGCCTGCGGCGCGGTGGCCGCGCAACCGGCCAGAGCGAGTGCGGCGATCGAGGTGCCGGCGAGAGCGGTCAGCGTGCGGGTGCGCGTGTGCATGAGTGGGCTTCCTAGCTGGGGGGTCGGTGTCACCAGGCTAGGTGGTAACGAGAACCGTTGTCAAAACGATTATCAATAGGGGTGCTCCGCACGTCGCTCCCGTAGGGTGCCCCTATGTCGAACCGACGCTCGATGTTGTTCATGACCGGTGCTCACCGCGTGCTGCAGCGAATCACCTTCGGCCGGCTCGGGTGGAGCCTGGGCTCGCTGCCCGTCATCGAACTCACCACCCTCGGGCGACGCAGCGGAGAGCCGCGCAGCACCCTCCTGACCACTCCCGTCGTCGAGACGGTGGACGGTGTCGAGCGACTCATCGTCGTCGCCTCGCGCGGCGGAGACGATGCCTACCCCGCGTGGTACCTCAACCTCGTCGAGCACCCCGAGGTCACCGTGTCGCGTCGGGGTGGAGCTGCGCTCGCCTATCGAGCAACGGTCGCCGACGAGGCCGAGCGCGACAGGTTGTGGCCCCTCGCCGTGCGGGCCTATCGCGGCTACGCCGACTACCAGCGCAAGACCGAGCGGCGCATTCCCATCGTCGTTCTCGAGCCCGCAGGCCAGAAGGACTAGTCGAGCAGCAGCGCGGGCTCTTCGATGACGCTCGCGACGTCGGCGACGAAACGGCTCACGACGTCGCCGTCGACGACACGGTGATCGAAGCTGCCGCCGATCGTCGTCACGAAGCGCGGGCGCACCTCGCCATCGACCACCCAGGGCTTCTGCTTGATCGTGCCGAGCGCGACGATGGCGACCTCGCCCGGGTTGAGAATCGGCGTGCCGGTGTCCATGCCGAAGACACCGATGTTCGTCACCGTGATCGTGCCATCGGCCATGTCGGCGGGCTGCAGCTTGCCGTCACGCGCCGTGTTCGTCATGAGCTCGATTGCCTGAGCGAGCTCGCGCAGGCTGAGGTCTTGCGCGTTCTTGATGTTCGGCACGACGAGCCCGCGCGGCGTTGCCGCCGCGAAACCGAAGTTGACGAAGTGGTGCACGATGATCTCGCTGTCGGTCCAGGTCGAGTTCACCGTGGGGTTGCGGCGCACTGCCCAGATCATGGCCTTCGCCATGATGAGCATCGGCGAGACTTTGACGCCCGCGAAGTCGGGGCTGGCCTTGAGCCGCTTGACGAATTCCATCGTGCGCGTGGCGTCGACGTCGACGAAGACACTCACGTGCGGCGCCGTGAAGGCGCTCTTCACCATGCCGGCAGCGATGGCCTTGCGCACTCCCTTGACGGGGATGCGGTCTTCGCGCTCACTGGGCCACTCCGGCGTCTGAATGTTGCGGAACACGCTCGCCTGCTGCGCGTGGCGAATGACGTCATCGCGCGTGATCTCGCCCGCGAGACCCGTCGCAGGAACCTGCGAGAGGTCGACGTCGAGGTCTTTCGCGAGCTTGCGGATCGGCGGCTTCGCGATGACGGGCGAGGCCTCCGAGGCCGGGATGCTCGCACTCGGCCGCGCGGCAGCCTCCACCACGGGCGGGGTCGCAGCCGGGGCGTCGCCCGAGCGACGGCGGCGCGAGACCGCGTGGCCCTTGGCGCCGTAGCCGACGAGCACCGCTCCGGGCTTCTCGTCGGCACCGGCAGCACTCTCGCGCGCAATGCTCGAGGCCGTGTCGGCGACGGCCTCGGCGGTGGCGCTCGTGGCGGCGGGGGCGGAGGCAGGAGCATCCACGGCGCCACCGTCACCCCGCACCGCAATGATCGGCGTGCCGACCTCGACGGTCTGCCCCTCATCGACGAGCAGTGACTCGACGGTGCCCGCGAAGGGCGAAGGCAGCTCGACGAGCGACTTGGCGGTCTCGATCTCGACCAGCACCTGGTTCACGGCGACGGTGTCGCCGGGCTTCACGTGCCACGACACGATCTCGGCCTCGGTGAGGCCTTCGCCGACATCCGGCAGCGGGAACTCGGAGATGCTCACGATCTCTCCTTCAGCGGTGCGGTCAGTATGCCAGCGCGCGGTCGACTGCGTGCAGGATGCGGTCGACGTCGGGCAAGTAGGCGCCCTCGAGCTTGGCGGGTGGGAATGGGGTGTCGAAGCCGCTCACCCTCAGCACGGGGGCTTCGAGCGAGTAGAAGGCGCGCTCGGCGACCGTCGCGGCGACCTCGCTGCCGACGCTGACATTGCCCGGCGCTTCTTGGCACACGACGAGACGGCCGGTGCGGCGCACCGACTCGATGATGGGCTCGTAGTCGATGGGAGAGAGCGAGCGCAGGTCGATGACCTCGAGGCTCGTGCCCTCCTCGTCGGCGAGCGCCGCTGCGTCGAGCATCATGCTCACCATGGCGCCGTGGCCGACGAGCGTCGCATCGGTGCCGGTGCGCACGACTCGGCTCGCGTGCAGTGGTGCCGCGGGGGAGGCCGTGTCGACCTCGCCCTTGGGCCAGTAGCGGCCCTTCGGCTCGAAGAACAGCACCGGGTCATTGCTCTGGATGGCCTGCTGCATCATCCAGTAGGCATCATTCGGCGTCGCCGGGCTCACGAGCCGCAAGCCCGCGGTGTGAGCGAAGTAGGCCTCGGGGCTCTCCTGGTGGTGCTCGACCGCGCCGATATGCCCGCCGTACGGCACCCGGATGACGACGGGGAGCGAGAGCGCACCCTCGTGTCGAGCGGTGAGCTTCGCGAGCTGCGTGGTGATCTGGTCAAAGGCCGGAAAGATAAAGCCGTCGAACTGGATCTCGCACACCGGGCGGTAGCCGCGCATCGCGAGGCCGATCGCCGTGC
>SXMH01000140.1 GCA_005777405.1 Actinomycetota bacterium | reverse complement strand
TCGGCGCCGTGCTGCAACGGGCGACTGAGGTAGGGCGTCGCGATCGTGTTGTCGACGATGAGCGGCACGCCCGAGTCGTGGGCGACGGCGGCGACTGACTCGATGTCGAGCACGTTGATCTTGGGATTGCCGATGGTCTCTGCGAAGAACAGCTTGGTGTTCGGCCGCACCGCGGCACGCCACGACTCGGGGTCGTCCTGGTTCTCGACGAAGGTCACCTCGATGCCGAGCTTCGCGAGCGAGTAGGTGAAGAGGTTGTAGGTGCCGCCGTAGATCGACGACGACGACACGATGTGGTCACCGGCCTGCGCGATGTTCAGCACCGCGTACGTCGTCGCCGCTTGACCCGACGCGAGCAGGAGAGCTGCAGTGCCGCCTTCGAGCGCGGCGACGCGCTGCTCGACGACGTCTTGAGTGGGGTTCTGGATGCGCGTGTAGATGTTGCCGAATTCTGCGAGCGCGAAGAGGTTCTTGGCGTGCTGGGCGCTGTTGAACGTGTACGCCGTCGTGCGAAAGATCGGCGTCGCGCGAGCGTTCGTCGTTGGGTCGGGTGCGGCGCCGGCGTGCACCTGCAGCGTTTCGAATTTCCAGTCGGTGGTCATGGTGCTCCTCGCAGCAGTCGTGGGACCCCTGAACGCTACGTCGGTGCACCCTCGCGGTCAACGTGCGAGGTCACGCGCCGTAATGACGCGTCCACGGCGGCGCACGCTGTCGCTGACCACTGTGGATGCTCGCTCAGCGCTCGCGACGGAACAGCCACTCGACCCGCGGTTCGACGAGCGGCCGGGCAAGGCGTCGCACGATCGGCAATGCGAGCACGACGGTGATGACGAGGCCGAGCAGGATCATGCCTACGAGCCACGGCCACCCTGAGTTCTCGCCTCCGAGCAACCCGGATTCGCGCAGGGGATAGAGCGCGAAGGTGTGCAGCAGATACACGTAGAGCGTCGCCGCGCCGAGCGAGGTGAAGGGCATGGAGCGGCGCGGCACGAGCATGAGCACGGAGGTGCAGAGCACGGTCGTGAGCACGAGCAGACCGAGCCTGATCGCTCCGGCCCACCACTCGGGGGCATCCAACGCTCCGTAGCCCTCGGTGTAGAAGAGCCAGAGTCGCAAGTCGACCGCTCGCCAGTGGTTGAGGCCGACGATGATGACGGAGCACCATGTCACCAGCACGGCGGCGGCGGCGACGCGGAGGATGACGCGCGGACGACCGTCGAGTCGAGCGCCTAACCACAGCTCGCCGAGCCCCCACTCTTTGGCACGCCAGCCGAGCACGAAGAACGGCAGCAGGCCCAGCGCACGAGCGAGCGAGAACGTGTCGTCGACGTTCGGCCAGTAGCCCACCCCGATCGCGGTCGTGAGTACGACCACCCAGAGCACGGGCTCGCGCAAGCGCGCGAGGTAGGGCAACAGCAGTCGGAAGATGCCGAGGGCCAGCAAGAACCAGAGTGTCCACGACGCGGTCGTCGGGTTGAGGCTCGCCGAGCCTTCGACGAGCCAGCGCACGGCGGTCCAGATGGTCTCGAAGATGAGATAGGGCACGGCGATCGCCGTGATGACCTTCTGCAGCGCGGCAGCGTCGGGCGGCGCGGCTTTCGAGAACCACCCACTGGCGATGGCGAAGAGGGGCATGTGGAACGAGTAGATGATGAGGTACAGCGACATCGCGGCGTCGCTGTCGGCGGTGAGGCGTTGAATCGCGTGCCCGATGACGACGAGTGCGATGGCGATGAAGCGGGCGTTGTCCCAGTAAGCGACACGACCGGTGCCGCTGCTCGATCGCGGGGTGGCTGCTGCGGGCGCGGAACTCGTCACGAGCCCAGGCTAGCGCCGGGTAGCGTGGCGGCATGAGCGACGAGCACTCTTCGACCACTCCTGCCACGACTGCACCCCGACGCGCCGTCGTCACCGGCGCGAGTTCCGGTATCGGGGCCGCGACCGTGCGCCTGTTGCGCGCCCACGGCTGGGAGACCGTCGGAGTTGCGCGCCGGGCAGACAGACTGCAGGCGCTCGCCGACGAGACCGGAACTGCCACGATCGTCGCCGACCTCACGTCGCAATCTGCAGTGGATGCCCTGCGCGAGCAGCTCGACGAGATCGGCCCGCTGCACGCCCTCGTGAGCAACGCGGGAGGGGCGATCGGCACCGATGCGGTGGCGCTCGCCGATGCCGATGACTGGACTCGCATGATCGACATCAACGTCATCGCGGCCCAGCGCGTCGTGCGTGCCTTGCTTCCGGGCCTTCGCGCGGGAGCACGCGAGCTCGGGCACGCCGATATCGTGGCGGTCACCTCGACGGCGGGTCAGGTGTCGTACGAGGGCGGCGGCGGCTATAACGCGGCGAAGTTCGCCTTGCGCGGCATGATGGGGGCTTTGCGGCTCGAGCTCGCGGGGGAGCCCTTGCGCGTCATGCAGGTCGCGCCCGGCATGGTCAAGACGGAAGAGTTCACGCTCAACCGAGTCGGAGGAGACGCGAGCAAGTACGACGCGCTCTACGAGGGCGTTGAGCATCCGCTGCTCGCGGGGGACGTCGCCGAGGTCATCGTGCACGCTCTCGAACTGCCCGGACACGTCAACCTCGACGAGATCACGATGCGCCCGACGGCGCAGGCAGCAGCTCACAAGCTCGTGCGACGCCCCCTCGAGGTGCTGGCCGACTGAGTGGTCACGGTTGCGAGGGGGTCGGCACGAGGTTCTCGTCGGCCGCCACGTCGCCGAATGCAAGCTTCGGTACGAAGAACAGCAGCACGGCCGCGACCAGCGCCGTTCCTCCGCAGATCGCGAAGACCGTGAGGTAGCCAGCCAGGCTTGAGGCCGTTTCGGTGATGGCTTGCCCGGCGCTCAAGGCCAGCACGACCGCGAAGATCGCGCTCGCGAACGAGCCGCCGATCGTCTTGGTGGTGTTCGTCAGTCCGGTGGCGATGCCCGTCTGGCCGAGAGGTGCCGCGGCAGCCGCTGCAGCGGGCAGAGCCGCGACGAGTGCGCCGGAGCCGATGCCGGCGACAACCATGTTGAGCGTGACACCGATGACGGTCTCGTTGTTCACGAGGAAGGCGAGGTACCCGCCCGCCACGATGAACGTCGCCGCGATGAGCGCGATGCGGGGCGTGGTACGTCGTGACACGAGAGGGAAGAGGAGGGCGCCGATGATCATGGCGACGAGGTAGGCGCCGATGATGTACGACCGGTCGCTCGCGTCGAGGCCGAGACCGAAACCGTTGACGGGGTCGGTGCCGGCGAAGGTGCTCAGGGGAGCTTGAGCGCCCAGCAGGCTCACGCCGACGAGCCCGGCCGTCAGCTGGATGGGCCACATCTCGGGGCGCCGCAGCACCCGCAGGTCGATCGCGGGGTCGGGATGACGCAGTACCCAGCGGCCGAAGGGCAGCAACAGCAGCAGACCGACGGCCATGAGGCCGTACACCCACAGCGCGCCGGGCCCGTTGATGCGCAAGAACGTCAGGCCCGAGGTGATCGTCAGGAGCGAGAGCGTCAACAGGATGAAGCCGACGGTGTCGAGTCGGCGACCCGTCACTCGCTCAGACTCTGGCACGCCGAACCAGATGACGAAGAAGGCCGCCGTCACGGCGATCGCCGGAATCATGAGTGTGAGCGTCATGTCTCCACCGACCGCGGTGAAGATGCGACCTCCTCCGAGAGCCCCGGCGATCGCTCCTGCCTCGAGGGCCACCACGAGCAGTCCAGCGGCGCGACGCGTCTGCGAGGCTCCGGTGTCGGTGCGGCGGCCCCGATCGAAGATGAGCGCGACCTCGAGGGGCAACCACACGACATAGAAGCCCTGCAGGGTCCAGGCGGCGAGGAAGACCCAGAACGAATCGGCGAAGGGAAGCCACCAGCTCGCGGCGGCTGTGAGAGCGGTCGAGATGAGCAGAATGCGCTTGTGCCCGATCATGTCGCCGAGCTTCGCGAGAATCGGCACGACCAGTGCGCTCAATAGCAATTGCGAGGCTTCGAACCAATTGAAGTCGGCATCGCGGATGCCCAGCCACACGTTGATGTCGCTGATGAGTGGCACGTAATAGCCCTGCAGCACTCCGCTGACGAACTCGACGAAGAACAAGTACCCCACGAGGCCGATCGTGATGGCGCCGGCCTTGCCCTGCAGCCGCGATGCGGTGCCTGCGGCGGGAGAGGTGGCACTGGTGGGGGTCGCACCGCTGCGCTGGCTCATGCGGCGATGCTAGCGCCCTGCCTCCCCGTGCCGTGCGTCGTGCGCTTGCGCGAGTACCGTGAAGTCATGAGCGAGTCACCCGCACCCCGCCCGCTCACGGAACTCGTGGCACCCGACTGGGCCGAGGCGCTGCAGCCGGTGGCCCCTGTCATCGCCGAATTGGGCACGTGGCTGCGCGCCGAGGTCGCGGAGGGTCGGCCGTATCTGCCGCGCGGTGAGTACGTGCTGCGTGCGTTCACGCAGCCGCTGGCCGACGTGAAGGTGCTCGTGCTCGGCCAAGACCCGTACCCGACGCCCGGCCACGCCATCGGACTGAGCTTCGCCGTCGACCGCGCCGTGCGGCCGATTCCCCGCAGCCTCGACAACATCTATCGCGAGCTGCGCGATGACCTCGGAGTGCCGACCCCTTCCCACGGAGATCTCACGGCCTGGAGCGAGCAAGGGGTGCTGCTGCTGAACCGAGTGCTCACCGTGCGGGCGGGGGAGGCAGGGTCACATCGGGGTCGCGGCTGGGAGCAGGTCACGACGCGTGCGGTCGAGGCGCTCGTCGCACGCGGGGGGCCGCTTGTGAGCATCCTGTGGGGCCGCGATGCGCAGCAGGCTGCCCCGCTGCTGGGCACGGCGCCGATCATTGCGAGCGCGCATCCGAGCCCGCTCTCGGCGCGCAACGGGTTCTTCGGCTCTCGTCCGTTCAGCCGGGCGAATGCCGCTCTCGAAGCACTCGGCGCCAACCCGATCGACTGGCGCCTGCCGACGTAGAATGACCCAGGCGGAGACCGCTGCGGCGGTCGCGGGAGAGGAACGAACGGGATGCTCGAGCACGAGTACCAGCAACGCCGCAGCCTCGAGGCCTTTCGTCGGCGTCGCCCCGAACCGCAACCCGAGTTCGTGTACAGCGTGCGCGAAGCGACCGAACGCGATCTGCCCGATGTGCGTGAGATCTACAACCACTACGTCGCGAACTCGACCGTCACGTTCGACGAGGCGCCCTGGACGCTCGCTGCCCTGCGCAAGAAGTACGCGAAGGTTCGCGAGCTCGGGTATCCCTTCCTCGTCGCCGAGTCAGGCGGCGGGCAGGTGCTGGGTTTTGCCTTCGTGCTGCCGTGGAAAGACAAGGCCGCCTACCGCTTCACGGTCGAGAACTCGATCTACCTCGGCCCTGCCTCGACGGGTCGAGGTCTCGGCCGAGCGCTCATGGAACAGCTGCTTGATCGCGCGCGCGACGCCGGAGCCAAAGAGGTCATCGCCGTCATCGCCGATCGAGGCGCCGAAGCCTCGATCGCGCTCCACGAGAAGTTCGGGTTCGTGACGACGGGCACGATGGGTCGCGTCGGCTACAAGTTCGATCGCTGGCTCGGTGTCGTGATGATGCAGAAGTCGCTCGGCAAGAAAGAGAAGCGGCGCTAGCGCGATCCGCTGCTGTTGGGCCTACTGGTAGACCTGGCCCGCCACCTCGTCGGCGAGCACGACTGCCTCGTCATAGAACACCTGACCGCCGAAGGCGCTGATGACCGAGATCCATGAGTCATCGCGCACGATGTTGTAGATCGCGGGCACCCCGGCCTCATCGCCGTACTGGCTGTAGGTCACGGCGCCGTCATCGGTCGTGTCTTCGTTGAGGCCCTGCGCGGTGAGATCGTTGACGACCCCCGCGCGAGTCGACGTCGACATCGGTGCGACGCTGATGAGCAGGCTCGAGAGGTCTTGCCCGTCGATCGCGTACACGCAGCTGATGCCGCCGACGAGCTGCTCGGGGGTCGGGTCGAAGAAGTAGTCATCGCCGTACACGCTGCCGGGGCCGCCCAGCAGTTCAAGCGACTGCTCAGTGAAGTTGTCGATGCGCGACTGCGGAAGGATCGTCGTGCAATCGGCGGGCATCTCGAAGACGGCTGGTTCCGGCTCGGGTTCGGGGGTGTTGACCGGCTCGACGACCTGCTCGGTCGGTTCCGGCTCCGCGACGGGTTCGGGCTCGGGGGCGCACGCGGCGAGGCTTGCGACGAGCGCGAGCGTGGCAGTGCCGATCGCGAGTCGCTGCGCGCGCGAGCGGGTCGTGAGGGGGTGCTGTGCCGTCATGAGAAGTCCTCCTGCGCGTGAATGTAGCAGTCGCAACCGTCCCCCCAGGGTGCCGCAGCGGCTGCGGGCCGGGCGAACGCGGCTTCGTTGCCGAATCGATACGAGCGGCACCTGCGCCTAGGCTCGCAGGGTGTTCGAGTTGCATCACCTCACCGCCCTGGAGCAAGGGCAATGGTTGCGCGACGGCTCTGTCTCGCCGCGCGAACTCGTGCAGCATTACCTCGACCGCATCGAGCGATTCAACGGTGCCGTCGGTGCCATGACCGTCGTCGAGGGGGAGCGTGCACTCGCTCGGGCTGATGCGCTGCACGACCTCGTGCCGCGCGCGGCGCCGCTGTGGGGCATCCCCCTTGCCGACAAAGAGCTCGTGCCACGTGCCGGTCAGCGCACGACCTTCGGCTCTCGCCTCTTCGCCCACCACATCGCCGAGGTCGATGACGAACTCGTGCAGCACGTCGACGCTGCGGGCGCCATCAGCCTGGGGGCGACGGCCGCGCCCGAGTTCGGCTTGCCGTCGTACACCGAGAGCCTCGTCTCGCCGCCTGCCCGCAATCCCTTCGACCCGCAGCGCGGAGCGGGAGGATCGAGCGGTGGCGCAGCAGCGGCCGTGGCGGCAGGGTTGCTGCCGCTCGCGCCGGGCAGCGACGGCGGTGGAAGCATCCGCATTCCCGCAGCGGCATGCGGGCTCGTGGGGCTCAAGCCCTCGCGGGGTCGCATCGCCGCCGGCTCGGGCCTCGACCGCCTCGGTGGGCTCGTCGTTCCGGGGCCGATCGCCCGCACCGTCGCCGACGCAGCGCTCCTTCTCGATGCGCTCGTCGCCGGCCCGGGTGGCCGCGCGGCGACCTGGCCGTTCGCCACGGTCGCGCCCGAGCACTCGACCGCACCGTATCTCGCTGCCGCTATCCGCGGCGAAGGGCGGTTTCAGATCGGGGTCATGACGAGCTCGCCGTGGGAGGGTTTCACGGAGCTCTCGATCGCTCCGGAAGCGCGCTGGGCCTTCGACCTCGCGCTCGATGCGCTCGATGCCCTCGGTCACGGTCTCGACGAGCTCGTGCTGCAAACAGAGCCCGAGTACGCGAGTCACTTCCGCACGCTGTGGATGGCCTCGGCGGCCGGGATTCCTGCAGAGTCTCCCGACGAGCTGGCGCAACTCGAGCCGCTGACGTCGTGGCTGGTGCAGCAGGGCCGTGCACTCTCGGCGCGCTCTCTCGCCGCGTCGCTTGCGTGGCTCACCGCGTTCGAACGACGGCTCATCGTGCAGCTCTCCACCGTGGATGCTGTGCTCACTCCCGCACTCGCGATGACGCCGCGCCCGCTCGGGTGGTACGACCCGCACGATGCCGAGCGCAACTTCGCTCAGCAGGTGCAGTACACCCCGTGGACGAGCATGATCAACGTGGCAGGTTTGCCCGCCATCACGGTTCCCGTGGGTCTCGTTCCCGACGGCTTCGATGAACCAGGATTGCCCATGGGCGTGCAGCTCATCGGGCGACCAGGGGGTGAGGCCACGCTGCTCTCGCTCGCAGCGCAACTCGAGCGGCGGTTCGGTGCGACGAAGATTCACCCGCCGCAGTGGTAGGCCGCGACTCGATCAGGGCAACACGGTCGCGGCGGCATCGAGGGTCAGCGTCGTCGCGTCACCGCCGGCGTAGACGCTCGCGAACCACAGCTGCTCGGTGAGCAAGTGGGCCTCGGTGTACGTGCCGAACTCTTGCTCGACAGAGAGCGTGTAGAGATCACCGCTCGGCGCGGTCGATGACGCGAACCCGGCCGTGGCGAGGCTCGCCACCAGCGCCGTGCGGGACGCGTCGTCGAGCACGGCAACAGTCGTCGTGCTCCCACTCTCGCTCGCGGGCAGAATCCACGTGCAACTCACGCGTTCGGGCACTGCGCTGAGGATCGCTTCGATACCCGGGTCGGCGGTGCCGACGCCTCCCGGGCCGTCGGCGCTGATGTCGCCCTGATTCTCGCGGTTCTCCGATTCGAGGGTCGCGACGAGAGCGGGCGAGTAGAGGGACTCGCACTCCGGCAGCGTGATGGCCGGCTCTGCGCTCGGGCTCGGTTCGCTCGAGGCGGAGGGTGAGGCAGCGCTCGCCGTCGTGCTCGGTTCGGCGGTCGGCTCGGGCGCGCATCCGGAGAGCACGAGCGCGCTCACGGCGATGATGAGCGCCACGCATGCGGAGTCGGTTCGCTCGAGACGTCGAGGGGTCATGCAGGCAGGCTAGACCGCGGGCACGTCGGGCGGTAGCCCGAGTGCGCGCAGGCCAAGCCGGTCAGCGATCACCGACCACAGCGCGGCCGCGAGTTCGGGGTCTCGAGCCGACCGGTGCTCGTGACCGTGCGGGGCGAGCCCATCGAAGTAGGTTCCGTTCGGCACACCGAGTTCGGGCGTGTCGACGAGGTGCACGAGCGGAGCAGCGCCCGCCTCAGCATCGATCGTCATCGATCGAGTGAGCGCGAGAAACCAGCGCGCGCCCGCAGATTCCGCACCGAAGCTCGTGCGCACGTATCCGGGATGAAAGCTGACGCTCTCGATGCCGGTTCGTGCGGCGAGCGAGCGGGCGTAGAGGATGACGGCCAGCTTGGCAGCGCCGTACGGACGCCAGCCGGCGCCGAAGCGGCGGTGCTGCCAGTCCACGTCATCGAGTCGCACACCCCCGAGCCGATTGAGCACGCTCGCGGTGTGCACGACTCGACCACTGCCGATGCCGGGGTCGGCGCCTTCCGGCGTGATGGTGGGCCCCGTCAGTCGCGCGCGCGTTTCAAGCAACCGCGGTACGAGCAGTTCGGTGAGCAGTGCGGGGGCGAGCACATTGTGTTGGAACGTCGATTCGTGACCGTCGCGCGTGATCGAGCGCTCACCGAGCATGCCGCCGGCGGTGTTGACGAGCACGTCGAGTCGGCCGAAGCGCTGCAGCACTGCATCCGCGAGAGAGCGCACGTCATCGAGACTGTCGAAGTCGGCGATGAAGGGCGTGCCGCCGATCTCGTTGGCCACGGCCCGCGTGCGCTCGGGGTTGCGACCGTGCACGCCCACGTGCCAGCCTCGCCGGGCGAGCTCGCGTGCAGCTGCAGCGCCGAGACCGCCCGACGCGCCCGTGATGACGACGGTGCGGATCATCGGTAACCGCCCTTCTCGAGGCCAGCCTCGATCTCGAACCTGTTGGTGCGAGCGTTCTGGCCGGCGGCGAGATAGAGCGGAATGAAGGCGAGTCCGTAGCGCTTCCACTGCGCGCGGTGCACGGCCTCGTGCTCGAGCACCGACTCGCGTGTGTTGTCGCGCGTGAGGTAGGCAGCGCCGATCGTCGTGCCGCCGCGGCCGAAAGCCCAGCGCGGCAGGCCCTCGCACACGATGACTCCGCCGCGACGTGACACCTTGAAGCCGCCGAGCACGGCACCCCACAGCACTCCGGCGGCGGTGGCGAACCAGTATCCGGGTCGGGCGACCACGGGGTGGAGTCCGACCGCCCGCACTGCTCGGTTGCCTGCCAGGCGATGCACCGCCCGTGCTGCTCGGCCCGGAGAACCCGGCCGTGGGGAGGTCGGGCGCGCACTCATAGCCTCTTTCCTAGCAGGCGCGGGTGACGCTAGTGCGCGGCGCGCTGGCGCGAGTGCGCAGAGTGGCGGCCATCCGCTTCGAGCAATCGCAGCCACGCTTCGCTCAAGGTCGGATACGAGGGCACGGCGTGCCACAAGCGCGCGAGCGGAACCTCGCCGACGACAGCGATCGTCGCGGCGTGCAGCAGCTCGGCGACCTCGTCACCCACGAAGGTCGCGCCGAGCACGATGTCGCGCTCGTCGTCGATGACCAGGCGCGCTCGACCGACATAGTTCTCGGCATGCACCGACGCGGCGGCGAGCCGACCGAGCTCGACATCGGCGACGCGCGTGCGGAATCCTCGCCGTTCGGCATCCTCGGCCGTGAGTCCGACGCTCGCGACTTCCGGAGCGGTGAAGGCAACCTGGGGCACGGCGGCATGATCGGCCGTCGCGACGTGGGCACCCCAGGCAGCATCATCAAGGGATGCTCCGCTCGCGCGCGCAGCGATCACATCGCCCGCGGCGCGAGCTTGATACTTGCCCTGGTGGGTGAGCAACGCGCGGTGATTGACGTCGCCGACCGCGTACAGCCACCGAGTGTCCATACTCGCTGCCTTAGCAGTGGTGACGAGCATCGTGTCGTCGACCTCGAGCCACGAGCCCGATGCGAGACCGACCGACTCGAGGCCGAGATCGTCGGTGTTCGGGCGGCGACCGGTCGCCACCACGAGTTCGTCGACGACGATCGTCTCGCCGCTCGGCAGGTGCAGCTCGACCGTGCCGTCGTCGCGGCGTTCGACCCGATCAGGGGTCGTGCCCGTGAGCACGGTGACGCCCGACTCCCGCAAGCGCTCGGCAACAAGCTCGCCAGCGAAGGGCTCGAGACCGCCGAGCAGTCCGCTTCGACTGAGGATCGTGACGTCACTGCCGAGGGCGGTAAAGGCCGTCGCCATCTCGGTGCCGACGACGCCGCCGCCGAGAATGCCGAGTCGGGGCGGTACCGACTCGGCGCTCGTGATCTCTCGCGAGGTCCACGGAGCCGAGTCGGCGAGTCCGTCGATCGGCGGCATCGCGGCCGACGTGCCCGTGCAGATCGCCACCGCGTGCCGCGCTGTGACGACGCGCACCGCGCCGCTCGCGTCGGTGATCGTCACGCGGCGCTCGCCGTCGAGTCGACCGTGCCCTCGAGCGAGTGCGATGCCGGCGCTATCGAGCCAGCGCACTTGCCCGGCGTCATTCCAGTGCGCGGCGAGCTCGTCACGCCGCGCGAGCACGGCATCAGCATCCATCGCCCCCGTCACGGCCTCGCGGGCTCCCGCGACGTGCTGTGCCGCGCGCAGCACGGCGGGGGAGCGCAAGAGCGCTTTCGACGGCATGCACGCCCAGTACGAGCACTCGCCACCCACGAGTTCGCTCTCGACGATGAGGGCGGTGAGACCGCCCTGCACGGCGCGGTCGGCGACGTTCTCCCCGACTGGGCCGGCCCCGATCACGATGAGGTCGTACTCATCCTGGTCGTCGAGGTGGGTCGTCGCGGTGGTCGTGAGCGTGCGCATGCTCTACCGTCCCACGAACTGCGGCTCCGTCCGGCTGAGAAAGGCCTGCATGCCGATGCGCGAGTCTTCGGTCTGCACCAGCCGAACGAGCTCGCGCGGCAACGCGGCTTCGGCCGCTGCTTCGCCCTCGCGCACGGCGAGCCGCGCATTCGCGAGCGTCGCCTGCACAGCCAGGGGAGCCTGCGCCGCGATGAGCCAGGCCAGTTCGCGTGCACGCGCGAGCTGCTCGCCGGGCTCGACGACCTCTTGCACGAGACCCATGCGGTGCGCCTCGGCGGCGTCGAAACGATCTCCTGTGAGCATCCACCGCATGGCGTTGCCCCAGCCGGCCGTGCGGGCGAAGCGCGTCGTCGCACCCCCGAACGGCAGAATCGCGCGTGCCACTTCGAGCTGCGCGAACACGGTGTCGCTCGCCGCGACGACGATGTCGCTCGCGAGCGCGAGTTCGATGCCGAGCGTGAGGCACGTGCCCTGCACGGCGAGCACGACGGGCTTGCGCACGCGCACGCCATCCATGCCCCACGGGTGGATGCCCCCCTCGGGCACCACGGAGAGACCCTCCGGTCCGATGCGCGGGGCGATGTCGGCGAGGTCGAGACCCGCCGTGAAGTGGTCGCCGTGCGCGAAGACCACGCCGACCCGCAGCTCGGGGTCGCGGTCGAGCTCGCCGTAGGCGAGGGCGAGCTGTTGCAGCATCGCAGCGTCGGCGGCGTTGCGCTTCTCGGGCCGATCGAGGCCGATGAGCAGCACGTGACCGTCACGCTCGAGAGTCACGCGAGGGCGGTCAGCGCCCGTCGGCCCGGAGTTCGAGGGCTCGGAGGTCGGGGGAAACGTCGGTGTTTCGCTCATGCGCGCCAGCGTAGCCAGGGTGGTCGCGGTCGTCGCAGGCTTTGTCGCTCAGCGACGGAGTGCACCGAGAATGCGCAAGATCGTCGTGAGATCGTCGCCAGCGTTAGCGTCAGCGCTCGGGTTGGGGTCGAGATCGGCGCTTCCGAGCGCGGCGGGAGCGAACTCGGTGAGTCCGGCCCCGACGAGCTCAAGCGATGCGCGTGCGTCGGTGATGGCGGTCGTCAACTCGTCGAGTGTGAGACCGAAGGGGGTGGGAAATCCGACGCCGCTGAATGCGCCGGGGTCGAGCACATCGAGGTCGACGTGCGCGTACAGCACAGGAGTGCCTCCCGCCTCGCGCACTGCCGCTGCCCGGGCCGCGATCGCTGCGCCGACGTCGCTCGCCGGCACGTGCGCAATACCCGCTCGCTCGATGAACTCCGCTTCGGCATCGTCGAGATCGCGCACACCGACGAGCAGCACGTTCTCGGGAGCGACGACACCCTCGTCGATGAGTGACCGCAGCACCATGCCGTGAAACGCCCCGCTCGGCGACGTTTCGGGCGTATTGAGGTCGGCGTGGGCGTCGGCCCACAGCAACACGACCTGCCCCGCTCGAGCGGCGTGCTCGACACCGGCATACTCCACGCCGCAGTCGCCGCCGATGATGATGGCGACATCATCGAGCGACGCGAGCTCGCGTTGCACGCGCTCCCGCACCAGTCGAATGGCGCTGAACCTCAGAATGCCCGTGCCTTCGCTGTCACCGGCCTCGAGGGGAACCTCGATGAGTCGCGTCGCGCCACTCGGCAGCTCGTGTCGCACCGCTTCGGCGCCGTCGACCAGGCGCATCGCGCGCGACGAACCAGAACCCTGCCACTGCGGCACAACGAGGAAGGTGCTGCTCATGGGCTCAGTCTTGCACTGCCCCCGGCCGCCCGGGGGCCTCGGAGTCGTCTCGCGTCGTGCGCTCGTCGCGAACACTGCGGGCGCGAAACGGCAGGCCACTGATCGTCGACAACGCCGCCTCGAGCGGTCCGCGCCAGCCGAGCCGCCCGAGCACGAGCCCGAGGGCGGCGCCGCCGATCGAGAACGTCAGCCAGAGCGCAAGGCCGACCTGCGGCTCGAAGAACCCTGCAGGGCCGAGGGGCGCGAGCAGCGCGATGACGACGACGTGCACGGTATAGACGGTGAGCGGCACGCGGCCGATCGCCGACAGCGGCGCGAGCAGCAGCCGAGCGAGTCGGGAGCGATCGCCTGCGTCGAGCAGCATGACGAGCAGCGCGATGATCGCCACGGCGAGTCCGCCCGAGCCGAGCAGCTCAGGCACGGTGCTGCTGTGGGCGGCGGCGCTCTGGCCCGGCACGACGACAGCCGCGCCATAGCCGGCCACGGCGCTGAGCGTTCCGAGCGCGAGCGCGATGAGGCGCGTGCGGGTCGAACCGAGCCCTGAGCGCGCGAGCACCAAGCCCGCGAGCAGCAGCGGCAGCCACAGCAGTGCTGGGTAGTAGCCGAGCAGCGCATAGTCGAGCAGCGTCGCTGCCGGCTCGTCGACCACGCCCGCGCTCAGGGCGGCATCTCTGGCGAGCGTCGCCGCGATGAGAATCACCACGGCGGCCGTGGAGAGCCATCGGCGACGAAGAAACAGCAGCGGCACGAGCAGCAGGAACATGACGCCGTAGTAGTCGAGAATGATCGCGATGCCGCTGGGGAGCATCCACAGCAGCGTGCCGAGCGCGATGAGCAGCAGCGCTCGCACGACGAGGCGACCGCGAGCGGGCCACCGCCGCTCTCGTGGTGGCGCCGACCCGCCGGTGACGAGACCGAGCGCGACGCCAGCGACGACGGCGAAGAGGATCGACGATCGACCATCGACGATGCGCTCCGACGATGCATCGAGCCCGGAGCCGACCGTGATGACGAGCACGTCGACGGGCAGCAGGTGCGCCGCCATCATGCCGATGATGGCGAGTCCGCGCGCGGCGTCCAGCCCGTGCAGACGCGCGCGACGAGGGGCGGGCGGCGAGGATGCCACCCGCCCCTGCGAGTCGGTGTCGGTCGAGATGCTCGTGCCTACTGGCCGATGGCCTGCTGGGTGCCACCCGACTTGAGCGCAGCGAGTCGGGCCTCGACCTCGAGCTGCACTCCCACGTCCTCCAGCGACTCGAACTGAGCGTCGAGCGTCGATGCGGCGAGCTCTTGCCGACCCATGACCTTCGCCTCTTCGCGGCGGATCTTCTCTTCGAACCGGCCGAGCTCGCTCGTCGGGTCCATGATGTCGATGCTCTTGACCGCGTCAATGACCTGGTTCTGCGCATCGGCGATCTTCGCGCGCGCGATGAGCTGATCACGCTGCGAGCGCAGCTGGTCGAGCTTGCCCTTCATGGCCTCGAGGCCGCTCTTGAGCTGGTCGACGACCTGGTTCTGGTTGGCGATCGTCGGCTCGACGGTCTTCGCCTCCGTCTCAGCCTGCAGCTGCTTGCCGAGCGCCACCTTGGCGAGATTGTCGAACTTGTCGGCATCGGCGGTGTTGCCCGCCGTACGCAGCTCGTCGGCCTTGGCGCTCGCCGCTACGGCCTTGCGCCCCCAGTCTTGCGCCGAGGCGACGTCTTCAGCGTGGTCCTGCTCGAGCAGGCGCAGGTTGCCGATCGTCTGGGCGATCGCAGCTTCCGCCTCCTGAATGCTCGTGGTGTAGTCGCGCACCATCTGGTCGAGCATTTTCTCGGGGTCTTCTGCGGCGTCGAGGAGCGCGTGAATATTGGCCTTCGCGAGTTGCGCGATGCGGCCGAAGATCGACTGCTTGGTCATGGTTCGTGCCTTTCTGTTGTGGTGCGGGGGTCTGAAGATGACGGTGGTGTCGCAACGTGGATGCTCACCTCGCGCGCAGTGCCTAGAAGCGTCCACCTCCGCCTCGTCGGCCACTCGAACGGCCCGAGCTGCCGCGGCGGGCACCGCCCGACGATGACCGTCGGCCACTCGACGACCCGAAGCTCGGCCGTGACGAGCCTCCGCTCCAGCCGCCGCCGAATCCTCCACCGCCGAAGCCGCCGCTCGACCCTCCGCCGCTCAGGAGGCCTCCAATGAGGCCGCCCAAGAGGGCGCCGCCCGAGCCGCCGCTTGAACTGCCGCCGCCCACGCCGCTGCCGCCGAGCAGGCCCCCAACGACGCCACCTGGTGACAGCGCGTCTTGCACGTCACGCTCGGCAGACTGCAGCGCATGGCCCGCCAACTCGAGGGCGCGTTGCGCACTCTCGAGAGCGCTCACAGGATCAGTGCCTCGACCGTCGACAGCGAGCTGCAGCTGGGCCTGAGCTTCTGCGAGACGTGCGCGAGCATCCGCTCCGACGCCGCCGCGGTGCGCGGTGACGAACTCCTGTGCGCTGAGAATGCGGGCCCGCGCTGACGCCAGAGTGCGTTCGAGCGCGGCTTCGGCAGCGCCCCGGCGCTCGCTCGCCTCACGAGCGTCGGCAAGCTGGGCATCGAGCTCTCGATCGGCAGGAATGAGCAGTTCGAGTCCGGCGACGGGGTCGTCGTCTCGAGCCGTCTCGAGCGACTGCCGGGCGGATGCCACAGCAGCCTCGAGGGTGGCGGGTGGGTTGGTAACAGCGCTGGCGGCGGCGATCGCCTGCTGCGTGTCGGCTCGTTGCGCCTGGAGTGCCGCCCGCGCTTCGTCGAGCGCGACAGCGGTGCGCTCGACCGCGTCGAGCGACTGCGAGAGCTGCGTGAGCGCGAGTTGAGCCGACCGCACGTCAACGGCGGCCTCCGAGGTCGCTCCCGCTGCCTGCCTGTCGCTCGCCTCGGTCAGTTCGGCCTCGGCCAGCTCGAGCAGTCGCCCTGCCTGCGTGGGCGTCTCGCTGATCGTTCGCAGTGCTGCTGCGCTGTACTCGGAGGCCAGTCGACCGATCGTCGTGGCGGCCGCGGTCACGCGTGCGGGAGCCGAGGCTCGCTGTTGCTGAGCCGCCGCCAGGGCTGCGGGCAGATCGCTCTCGACGTCGCGCAGCGCCTCAAAAGCCTCTTCCTGCTGCTCCAAGAGATCATCGGCCTGCTCGCACGATTCGATGATGCCGAGCAACGCTGCGCGTCGTTGCTCGTCGGTCTCGGGGTTCTCGTCGTCGAGCTCGCGTCGCGCGCGGAATGCTCCTGCTACGAGCTCGCGGGCCTGCTCGAGAGCGGCGCGAAAGCCCGCCGTGGTCTCGGAGCCGAACTGCGCCTCGGCGAACCCGAGCTCTTGCTCGCTCGTCGTGAGCGCGTCGTCGAGCTGCACGAGTCGCCGCGACGCCGATTGGTCGAGCTCGCCGATCGACTGCTGAGCCACATCCGCCGTCACTGGGCTCTTCTTGCGACGCGAGCGCCAGAAGAACCATGCGCCGACCCCCACGACTCCTGCGCCGATGACAATCGGAACGACAGGAATGCCGCCCGCGCTCGCCGCCTGCTCGACGCCGCCCTGGAGTGCTTCGGCGTAGGCGACGATGCCGTCTGCCCAACGATCGTCGCGCAGCGCGGGGATGAGCGCATCGCTTTCTGCCGCGGCGAGCTCTGCATCGCTCGCCGGAAAGCTCTGCCCCACGCTCGTCGCGTACTCGCGATCGTCGACCGCGATGGCGAGCAGCGCATCTCCGTCACCGAGCCCGGAGCGCAGCGCCGATTCGTCGGCCCAGGCCTCGGCATCGAGCGCGCCCTCGAAGCTCCCCACGACCACCACGAAGAGCGGAGCGCCCGTGGCGTCAAAAAGGGCATCGAGAGACTGCTGCACGCGAGCTTCGCCAGAGGCGCCCAGCACACCTGTGTCGTCGATGACGTAGGCGCCGTCGAGGTCGACGGGTTGCGCAGCGAGAGCGGGAGCAGCGGCCGTGACGAGCAGTCCGGCGGTGATCGCCAGTGCGCTCAACCCCCTGGCGACCAGAGAGCCACGGCGGTGCTGAGTCGATCGTGCCCTCATGGGCTGCTCCCTCGTGGTCCGTACCCGATGCGCAGTGCGACGGACCGCTCAGGCGAGCGGCGGTGCGGCGCCGTGCCGCGATCATAGCGAGCGCTCGTGACTCAGTGACAGGGTGCTCCGCGGATGCTCCCCATCTGCTGAGCACTCACCCAGGCTCGACTGCCGCGGGTGGGGAGATGACGGTGGTGACGAGAGGCACGCTCTCCTCAGTGACACCCTCCACGCTCGTCGTTTCACTCACGATCTCGACGGTGGCGATTGACTCGACCTGTGCGACAGTGCTGTCGTCAATCGCCGACTCGTCCGCAGCGCACCACACCACGGTGGCGGCGAAGGGAACGCGGCTTGCCCCGCCCGATGGCAGGTCCACGGCGAGACCGAGCGAGCCCCGCACGGGCGTCGTCGCCACCACGACACCGTCGGCGTTCACGAGAGCCACGTCAGGCGATCCCTGACCCTCGACCCGTTGCGCGAGTTCACCTGAGTTCTCGAAGACGAGCGACCCGGTGACCACCGCCGACGTGTCGTCGAGTCGCTCGAGCTGCACATCAACCAGGCCGAGCGCGATGCCCGAGGGTGAGAACGCCTGCTCGCCGGCCGCAACGACCTCGCCGCACGTTGGCGGAGCGGTCGCCGGAGACGAGAGCAGGTCGCGGTCACTCTCGACATCGCCGCCGCCGTCGGCAGACTCGAGAGTGGCGGCCTCGTCGGCACCACCCGCGAGCAGCATCGGCGGGGTGAGACCCGGCAGCGTGAGCGCGAGACCGCCGATGCCGAGAACGGCCGCGAGCGCCAGGGCGCCCGTGCCCCAGAGCCGAGGTGCTCGTCGGGCGCGAGCGGCGCGCGTGAGGGCATCCACGTCGAAAGCGCTGGCGCGTGGCGCGTGGCGGTCGGCGTCGTCGCGCAAGGCGCGACCGAGATCATCGAAGCCCGACATGTGGCCCCCTGGGGTTCGCCGCGATCGCGGGATCGGTGAGCGCGCTCGCGAGCTTCGCGAGTCCGTCGCTGAGGTACCGCTTCACGGCCCCGGCGCTGATGCCGAGATCGGTCGCGATGTCATCGACTTTGAGGTCGCCGTAGTATCGCAGCACGACGCACGCGCGTTCGCGCGGGCTCAAGGTGCCGAGCTGACGGCGAAGATCGAGTCGGCGGTCGATCGCCGCGCTGGGCGACTCCTCCAGTTCTTCGCGTGCCTGCAGGTGCACCGTCGCGCGCCAGCGACTCGCGCGGCGGCCTCGATCGACGTAGGCCGAGGCGATGGCACGACGAACGTAGGCTTCGGCCCGCTCGACGTCGAAGCCATTGCGCAGCCGGCTGAAGGTGGCGACGAGCGCTGATTGCACGAGGTCGGCAGCATCGTCGCGGTCGCCGCAGAGCACATAGGCGTACCGCGCCAGTGCATCGCCGCGGTGAGCGACGAGCTCGGCCAGCACAGACTCCCAGTGTTGCTGCTGGCGCACAGGAGCAGCCTCGACCATGCTCGCTCCCTCCCGGCGCTCTCGGCGGCGCGCTGCGCGCAGCCCTCACCCTCTCAGACGAACGGGAGGGTTGGAACGTTGGGGGAGAGCGTGCGAGTCGCGTTTAGCCGATCGCCGCTCGCAGTCGCGTGCGCAACAGCTCGAGTTGACGGTCGAGCTCGCCAGGCAAGCGATCGTCGAAGCTCGCAAAGAACTGTTCGACGTCGTCTGCCTCCGCGAGGAAGGCCGCCGGGTCGACACGGAACAGTTCATCGAGCGCCTCCTCGTCGAGATCGAGGCCGTCAACGTTGATGCCGTTGCTGCGCGTTGGGAGGGCTCCGATGGGAGACTCGCTCGCGGGCAGGCTGCCGTCGAGGCGGCCGATCATCCACTCGAGCACGCGGGCGTTCTCGCCGAAGCCCGGCCACAGGAAGCTGCCGTCGGCCCCCTTGCGGAACCAGTTGACCTGGAAGACGCGCGGCACGCGAGCCGAGCGGCGCAAGCGACGCCCGAAGTCGAGCCAGTGGGCGAAGTAGTCGCCCATGTTGTAGCCGGCGAAGGGCAGCATCGCGAAGGGGTCGCGGCGCAGCTCTCCCACAGTGCCCTCGGCGGCCGCCGTCTGCTCGGAAGCGATCGTGGCGCCCATGAAGACACCGTGATCCCAGTCGCGCGCCTCTACCACCAAGGGCACGTTGCTGGCTCGGCGGCCGCCGAAGATGATGGCGTCGATGACGACGCCCTCCGGGTCATCCCAGTCGCCCGCAATCGAGGGGCACTGTCGGGCTGACACGGTGAACCGTGAGTTGGGGTGCGCTGCGGGGCGACCCGCATCGGGGGTCCACTCCTCGCCGCGCCAGTCGGTGAGGTGCGCGGGGGCCTGATCGGTGAGCCCCTCCCACCACACGTCGCCGTCATCGGTGCGGGCGACGTTCGTGAAGATCGTGTTGCCCCACAGCGAGTCGATGGCGGTGGGGTTCGTGCGCACTCCCGTGCCGGGAGCAACCCCGAAGAAGCCCGCTTCCGGGTTGATCGCGCGCAAGCGGCCATCAGAGCCGATCCAGAGCCAGGCGATGTCATCGCCGATGGTCTCGACCTTCCAGCCGGGCAGGCTGGGGGTCATCATCGCCATGTTCGTCTTGCCGCACGCGCTCGGAAATGCCGCGGCCAAGTGGTAGGCGCGGCCGCTCGGCGGCGTCACCTTGATGAGCAGCATGTGCTCGGCGAGCCAGCCCTCATCGCGCGCCATCACCGAGGCGATGCGCAGCGCGTAGGCCTTCTTCGCGAGAATCGCGTTGCCGCCGTAGGCCGATCCGAATGACCAGATCTCACGGGTCTCGGGGTAGTGGACGATGTACTTCGTGTCGTTGCAGGGCCAGGCGACGTCGTGCTCGCCGTGAGCAAGAGGCGCGCCGACGCTGTGCACGGCGGGCACCCAGGATGCTCCCGCCGAGATCGGCGCGAGTGCGGCGTCTCCCATCCGCGTCATCGTGCCGATGCTCACCACGACGTAGGGCGAATCGGTCACCTGCACTCCGTAGCGCGCCATGGGTGAGCCGATGGGTCCCATCGCGAAGGGCACGACGTACATCGTGCGGCCCTTCATGGCGCCGCGGAAGACCGTGTCGAGTTCAGCGCGCATCGCAGTGGGTTCACGCCAGTTGTTCGTCGGGCCAGCGTCGGCCTCGTGCTCGGTGCAGATGAAGGTGCGGCTCTCGAGCCGGGCCACGTCGCTCTCGGCAGAGCGGGCGAGAAACGAGTAGGGGCGCAGATCTGGGTTGAGCTGCTCGATCGTGCCGGCCGCGACCAGCAGCTGCAGCAGGTCGTGGCGCTCGCGGGTCGAACCATCGACCCACTGCACGGCGTCGGGCTGCAGCAGGTCGACGAGATCGGAGACCCAGTGCTCGACATCGGCCGGGCGCGGGGCCGGAGCGGCGGCGCTCAGGGGTGCCGGGGTCGTCGTGCTGTCTGTCGTTCGATCGAGCAGCGTCATCGTGGTCTCCAGGTGTCTCGAGCATCCCGTTGGAATCGCGTGCGAGTGGCGATCCGAACGAAGGAAGCGGCGATGTGTCCACTATGCGGGCCTCGAAACGGCGATTGTGCACGAATCGGGTGGAAAGAACAGCGGTTCTTTCGCTAGTGTCAAGGTCATGAGCGATCTCGTGACCCTCGGCCAGCGCATCCGGCACTTTCGCACCGCCGCCGGGCTCACCCTCGATCAGCTGGGCGATCGCGTCGGCGTGGCGGGCAGTCAGCTCTCCCTCATGGAGAACGGCCGACGTGAGCCTCGTGTCACACTCTTGACCTCGATCGCCGAGGCGCTGGGCACGACTCTTGGCGAGCTGCTCGATTCGAGCCCGCCGAGTCCGCGCGCCGCACTCGAGATCGAACTCGACAAGGCGCAGCGCAGTCCGCATTACGCAGCGCTCGGGCTGCCGAGCGTGCGCGCGAGCCGCAGCCTGTCTGACGAGGTGCTCGAATCGCTCGTCGGGCTGCACCGCGCGCTGCTCGATCGTGAGCGGCAGGCGATCGCGACGCCCGAAGAAGCGCGACGCGCCAACACTGCGCAACGACTGCACATGCGCACGCTCGACAACTACCTGCCTGATATCGAAGAGCTCGCGCAGCAGGTAGTCGCCGAGTCGGGGCACATCAGCGGTGCGCTCACTCACCGCGAAGTCGGGCTCATGGCGCAGAAGCTCGGTTTCGAGCTCGTGTACGTGAACGACTTGCCGCACTCGTCACGCTCGGTCACCGACCTCGAGCACGGTCGCATTTACCTGCCGCCAGCGTCGATTCCCGGTGGTCACGGTCTGCGGTCGATGGCGATGCAGGCCATCGCCCACCGTTTGCTCGACCATGAGGTGCCCACGACCTATGCCGAGTTCTTGCGCCAGCGCCTCGAGATCAACTACTTCGCGGCGTGCGCGCTCATGCCGCGCGAGCAGGCTGTCGCGTTTCTCACGCAAGCAAAGCGCGACCGCAACATCGCCGTCGAAGACTTCCGCGATGCGTTCGGAGTCACGCACGAGGCCGCGGCGCTGCGCTTCACCAACCTCGCGACTCGCCACCTCGATCTGACCGTGCACTTCTTGCGCGTGGGAGGCGACGGCGCGGTCTACAAGGCTTACGAGAACGATGGGCTCAGCTTGCCCGTCGACGTCACCGGTTCAACGGAAGGTCAGCTGGTCTGCCGGCAGTGGAGCGCTCGCGCCGCGTTCGCCCGCACCAACCGCACGACCGAGTACTACCAGTACACCGATACGCCCGAAGGTACCTTTTGGGAGTCGACGCAGATCGGCTCTGGCACGAACGACGAGTTCTCGATCACGGTCGGTGTGCCCTTCCACGACTCCAAGTGGTTCCGCGGTCGCGACACGGTCGAGCGCCACCGTTCGACGTGCCCTGATCCTTCGTGCTGCAAGCGTCCCGATGGTGAACTCGCGGGCCGCTGGCAGGGCAAGGTGTGGACGAGCGCGAAGCTGCACGCGCACATCTTGTCGCCCCTGCCGAGTGGCACCTTTCCGGGCGTCGACGACCACGAGCTGTACCACTTTCTCGAGTCGCACGCTCCCTCACAGCGCTAAACGCGCGGCTCATGCGGGGAGCGAAACGCTCAGCGTCGATGTGCGATGAGCCCGGTGCGGGCATCCTGGTTCAGGATGCCCCGCTCGAGCCCGCCGCGCGCGGCAGTCGACGCACCTTCGTGCGGCGGCGTCGGCGGGGGATGAGCGCGCGCATCTCTTCGAGCTTGCCGAAGCACAGCAGGCGGTCATCGTCGTGCAGCACTTGCGTGCGGCGCGGGTTCGGAATGACGCTCGTGCCGCGGTTGATTGTCAGCACGGTGATGTCGTGGTCGAGCAGACCGGAGTCGCCGAGGCTGCTGCCGACGATGCCGGCCCCCGCGTGCACGTGCAGCTCAGCGACGCCGTAGCCGGTCGACACCGCGAGGCGCTGCCGCACGTCGATGTCGGGAAAGGCGACCTCGTTCGAGATGTAGTCGATGATCGCGCCCGCGACGTCGAGCTTCGTTGCTGTCTCGATGCCCTGCAAGCCGGGGGAGGAGTTGACCTCCATGACGAGCGGGCCGTCGTTGCTTTCGAGCATGTCGACACCGGCGATGCGCAGCCCCATGATCTGCGCCGACCGCACGGCGGCTCGTTCATAGTCGGCGTCGAGCTCGACCGGCTCGACCGAACCGCCACGGTGCACGTTGCTGCGAAACTCGTCGCCCGCCGCCGTGCGGCGCATCGCGGCGACAACCCGGTCGCCGACGACGAGCGCGCGAATGTCGCTGCCCCGGCTCTCGGCGATGAACTGCTGAATGAGCACGTTCTGATTGGTGGAGTGCAGCGTCTCGATGATCGCCTCGGCGACCTTCGCTTGCGGCGCGAGGATGACACCGATGCCCTGTGTGCCCTCGAGCAGCTTGATGACGACCGGAGCCCCGCCTACGCGCTCGATCGCGGGGCGCACGTCGGCGCGGTTGCGCACGAAGGCCGTGGCGGGCATGCCAATGCCGTGACGGCTGAGAATCTGGGTGGCGCGCAGCTTGTCGCGCGCGTTGCTGATGCCGTTCGCCGTGTTGGGCGTGAAGACGTCCATCTGCTCGAACTGTCGCACGACGGCCGTGCCGAAGTACGTAATCGAGTTGCCGATGCGCGGCAGAATCGCGTCATAGCTCGAGAGCGGGCGACCGCGGAAGTGCAGATCGGGCTCGGGGCCGGAGAGGTCGATGGCGAAGCGCAGGGTGTTGAGCACCTTGGCCTGGTGCCCGCGATCGAGCGCGGCGGTCTTCAACCGCTGCGTCGAGTACGACTGCGGGGCACGCGAGAGGATGGCGATTTTCATGGTGAGTGCCCTCGTGCTGGTGGAACTGAGAGGATGAACACGTGCGCGACGCGACGGACCATTCAAGCACCCTCGTGGGGTGGCGCGAGTGGGTTGCTCTTCCGAGCGCTGGCGTCGACTGGATCAAGGCGAAGGTCGACACCGGAGCGCGCAGCTCGTCGATTCACGCTTACGAGATTCGCGAGGTCGAGGTCGACGGCGTCGCGCACGTGCGGTTTCTGCTGCGGCCCTGGCAGCGCTCGACCGATGATGTCGTCGAGCTCACGCTGCCGGTGCACGATCGCCGCGCCGTGCGCAGTTCGTCTGGCCACACCGAGCAGCGCTACGTCGTGCTGTTGACGATCTCGCTGCGCGAACGCGAGGTGACCGCCGAGTTCACGCTGACCAATCGCGATGCGATGGGCTTTCGCATGCTCATCGGCCGCGAAGCTCTGCGGCAGGGCTTCGTCGTCGACCCGGCCCGCTCATTCCTCGGCGGCCGCGCCCCGAAGCACGTGCGCCGCGCGAACCGCGGCGCGCAATAGGTGCGGTCGCCGCGCGAACCGCGGCGTGCAATAGGTGCGGGCGCCGCAGGAGCGGCGGCGTGTTGATGCTTCGAAATGCTCGCGTTGATCCGAGCGAAGCGCAGCGACCGCGTTCGGTGCGCGGAGCGTGTGGCGCCGCAGGAGCGGCGGCGCCACGAACAAACACCGCGCCCCCGACAGGATTCGAACCTGCGACCCTCAGTACCGGAAACTGATGCTCTATCCCCTGAGCTACGGAGGCGGGTTCAGCCTAGCGGCTTCGTGAGCATGCTCGCGGCACTCCGTCGAGTGCTCGCCTCAGTGTCGGGTGCCGTGTCAGGCTGACCGCATGGGGGATCGGGTTGAGCAGTCAGGGCTGCGGCGCACGGTCGGATGCTCGCTCGAGGCCGCGCTGGGGGAGCCCACCGACCTCGTGCTCGCGATCGCGGTCGCCCGCGAGCCCGGCTTGAGCATCCACGAGTCGTTGTCGGTCGAGGGCGAGGACGGCCTACTCGACACCTCCGAGATCGTCGACGCTTCGGGCACGCGGTGGCACACCACTCGGGCTCCGGCCGGTGAGTTGCGCGTGCGCTACGAGGCCGAGGTGTTCGGTCGCGCCCACCCTCGCGTCGTGGCGTCTCACGAGCGCATCGTGTTCGTGCGGCCGAGCAGGTACGTGCAGTCTGACGAACTCGCGGGCGGTCTGGTCGACCCGACCGAGGTCGAGCAGCTCGCCCGCCTCGACCCGTTCGATCGGGTGCTCGCGGCCCAGGAGTGGGTCGCGTCGAGGCTCTCGTACACGCCGGGCTCGACGAGCCCCATCGACGGCCTGCCCGAAGTGCTCGCAACGGGCGCCGGCGTGTGCCGCGACTTCGCGCACTTGCTCGCGGGGGTGCTGCGGGCCACCGACCTGCCGGCTCGCACCGTGTCGGTGTACGCGCCCCACCTCGAGCCGATGGACTTCCACGCCGTCGTCGAGGTTGCGATCGAAGATCGGTGGTGGGTGCTCGATGCGACGGGTCTCGCACCGCGCGCGTCGATGCTGCGTATCGCGACGGGTCGGGACGCAGCAGATACAGCGTTTCTCGCCAACGACGGTTCGTCGCTCGTGCTCACCGGTATCGCGGTGCACGCCGAGGTCGGCGAGGCGGCGCGAGAGGTGCCGGAGGCCTTCGTTCACCTCGGCTGAGCGGCGGAAACGCCCACTCGCCCGCCGGTAGGATCGACCCTCATGAATCCCGACCAGCTCGCCGCCGCTCTGCTCACCGTCGTCGTCGGCGCGGTCGAGCGACGCGACGCCACAGCGGCGGGGGCTCTCACGGTCGGCGACATCGCTCTCGAGCGCCCGCGCAACCGTGATCACGGCGACTGGGCCACCTCGGTGGCGCTGAAGAACGCGAAGGCTCTCGGGATGCCCCCGCGCGCGTTCGCGGAAGAACTCGTGCCGGGCATCCAAGCCATCGAGGGGGTCGCCGCCGTCGAGATCGCTGGCCCTGGCTTTCTCAATATCCGCCTCGAGGCTGGCGCCGCGGGCGAACTCGCGCGCACGATCGTCGATCAGGGCGAGGCCTACGGCAGCAATGACAGCCACGCGGGCCAGTCGATCAACCTCGAATTCGTGTCGGCGAACCCGACGGGCCCCATCCACCTCGGCGGCACGCGCTGGGCGGCGGTCGGCGACTCACTCGCGCGCATCCTTCTTGCGGGCGGCGCCGACGTCACGCGCGAGTACTACTTCAACGATCACGGCGCGCAGATCGATCGCTTCGCGCGGAGTCTCGTCGCCTCGTACCGCGGTGAGCCCGCCCCGGAGGATGGGTACGGCGGTGCCTACATCTCCGACATCGCGGCTCGCGTGGTCGAGCGCCGTGACGACCTCGACTCGCTGTCCGATGCCGACCTGCAAGAGGCCTTCCGCGCAGAGGGCGTTGAGCTCATGTTCGGCGACATCAGGGCAAGCCTCGGCGAGTTCGGGGTGCACTTCGACGTGTACTTCCACGAGAACACGCTGCACGAGACGGGTGCGGTCGAGCGCGCCGTTGCTCGACTGCGCGAACTCGGCCACATCTTCGACGCCGACGGTGCGGTGTGGCTGCGCACGACGGCCTTCGGCGACGACAAAGACCGCGTGGTCATCAAGTCGAACGGTGAGGCTGCCTACATCTCGGGCGACCTGGCCTACTACCTCAACAAGCGCGAACGTGGCTTCGACCGGTGCATCATCATGCTTGGAGCCGACCACCACGGCTACGTGCAGCGGCTCATGGCGATGTGCGCGGCGTTCGGCGACACGCCGTACGTCAACCTGCAAGTGCTCATCGGGCAGATGGTCAACCTCGTGCAGGCGGGCAAGCCCGTGCGCATGTCGAAGCGCGCGGGAACAGTGGTGACGCTCGAAGACCTCGTCGAGGTCGTCGGTACCGACGCCGCCCGCTACGCGCTCGTGCGCAGTTCGATCGACTCGAACCTCGACATCGACTGCATCCCCACGCCCGATTTCGTGGGCGATTATTGCGACCGGCTGGGCGAGCGCGACGCGATCGTGATGGGCGAGGTGCTGTACCTGCCCGCCGGGGCAACCGACGAGGGGATCAACTTCG
>SXMH01000139.1 GCA_005777405.1 Actinomycetota bacterium | reverse complement strand
GTTCGTCGCCGTCGGCGTCGGCCTCTTCTACCTCGAATGGGTCAGCCAGTAGTGGCACGGTCACCTCAGCATCTCTCCAGTTGGAGCGACGACTGGAGCGGTCTTCGCGTGCTCGTGCTCGGACTCGGCGTGACCGGCTTCGCCGCGGCCGACACCCTTGCCGAGCTCGGCGCTCGCGTTCTCATCGCCGCGCAGGCTCCCGATGACGATCGCGCGCGCATCCTGCCTGTCATCGGCGTCGACTTGCTCGAGCTCGAGAGCGACGACGCGATTCCTGACGCTGTCGAGCAGTTTGATCCCGAGCTCGTCATCATCTCGCCCGGTTTTCGTCCCGACCACCCCTTCGTGGCGTGGGCCCATCAGCGCGACACGGCCATCTGGGGCGATGTCGAGCTCGCCTGGCGGCTTCGCGACAAAGTTGGTGTGCCCGCCGAGTGGATCCTCGTCACCGGCACCAACGGCAAGACCACGACTACACAACTGACGGCGACAATGCTGCAGGAGCACGGCGTACGCGTGGCGCCATGCGGCAATATCGGCGTGCCGGTGCTCGACGCCATTCGCGACCCCGCGGGGTTTGACGTGCTCGTCGTCGAGCTCTCGAGCTTTCAACTGCACTGGCTGCCGCTCGACGGACCAGGAGCTCTGCGGCCCCTCGCGAGCGTGTGCCTCAACCTCGCCGACGACCACTACGACTGGCACGGCGGCCCCGAGGCTTACGCGGCGGCGAAAGCCAAGGTCTACGCGTCCACGCGCGTGGCCTGCGTCTACAACCTCGCAGACGAGGCCACCCGCGTCATGGTCGAAGACGCCGAGGTGCAGGAAGGCTGCCGCGCGATCGGCTTCGGCGCGAGCATCCCGGGTCCGAGCGATGTCGGAGTCGTCGACGACTTGCTCGTCGACCGGGCCTTCCTCGACGAACGTGCCACGACCGCGATCGAGCTCGGCAGCCTCGCCGACGTGCACGCCGCGGGTCTCGCGACCCCCCACGGTCTCGCGAACACTCTGGCGGCGAGCGCGCTCGCCCGTGCGGCGGGCGCGGCCCCCGTGGCGGTTCGGGATGCCCTCCGCCGCTTCCGCGTCGACCACCACCGCACCGAGCTCGTGCTCGAGGCCGAGGGCATCGCCTGGGTCGACGACTCGAAGGCGACCAATCCGCACGCGGCGGCCTCAGCTCTGAGCGCCTACCGCTCGGTGGTGTGGATCGTGGGCGGGCTGCTCAAGGGCGTCGATCTCGCTCCGCTCGTCGAGGCCCATCGCCATCGCTTGCGCGCGGTCATCGCGATCGGCGTCGATCGCACCGCGGTGCTCGCGGCGTTCGAGCGACACGCGCCCGGGGTACCGCTGTTCGAGGTCGACGAGGCAGACACTGGAGCAGTGATGCCGACCGCTGTGCGGACGGCGGCCGAAGTGGCGCAGCACGGCGACACCGTGCTGCTGGCTCCGGCAGCAGCATCCATGGACCAGTTCGCCGACTACGCCGACCGCGGCACGCGTTTCGCCGCGGCCGTTCGCCAGCACGCAGAGGGGGAGACGCATGACGGCAGTGCGACCCCCGCACCGCAGCCCGGCGCCTGAGCCGCGCGGGCGCGATCCCCGCGCGCCCCGCCAGGCCCAGGGAGGCTCCTCAGGCACGCCCGCCGCGGTGGTGGCCGTGCGCAAGCTCTTCGGCGCCGAGAACACCGACTGGTACGTCGTGCTCGGCACGACGGTCTTTCTCGTGCTGTTCGGGCTCGTCATGGTGCTCTCGTCGTCGGCGGTGACGTCGAGCCAGAACAACGACGGCGACTTCTTCGCCGTGTTCCTGCGGCAGGGCCTCTTCGCGCTCATCGGCATCCCGTTCATGCTCGTCGTCGCCCGACTGCCAGTCGTCTTCTGGCGCCGGTGGGCTCGCGCGGCGGTCATGCTGGGGCTCGGCCTGCAGTTGCTCGTCTTCACGGGGCTCGGCTACGGCTACGGCGGCAACCAGAACTGGATCTCGATCGGCGGATTCACCGCGCAGCCCAGCGAGTTCCTCAAGCTCGCGCTCGTCGTGTGGCTTGCCTCGGTGCTGGCAGACAGAGCCGATGGATTCACCGACTGGCGCAGCGTGCTCGTGCCCGCCGTGCCACTCTCTGGCGTCGCGATCGGCATGGTGTTGCTCGGGCAAGACCTCGGTACCGCATCCATCATGATCGCCATCGTGTTCGCCGCCCTATATTTCGCGGGCGCACCCTTCGGCAAGCTGCTGACGATGACGGGCGTCGTCGTGGGCGGTGCCGTGATCTTCGCGCTGTCGAGCGTCTCGCGCTCCGACCGCATCTCGGTGTGGCTCAACGGCTGCGCGCCCGAAGACTACGAATACACCTGCTGGCAGTCGGTGCACGCCCTCTGGGCGCTCGGCTCGGGCGGCGTGCTCGGCGTCGGCCTGGGCAACTCGGCGACGAAGTGGCGGTGGTTGCCGCACGCTGAGAGCGACTTCATCTTCGCCATCATCGGTGAAGAGCTCGGCCTCGTCGGCGCGATCGTCGTACTCGCCCTCTTCGCCGTGCTCGCGATCGGGCTGCTGCGTCTCGTGCGAGCGCACGATGACCCCTTCCGCCGAATCGCCACGGGAGCCGTGCTCGTGTGGATCGTCGGGCAGGCCTTCGTGAACATCGCTGTCGTACTCGGGCTGCTGCCCGTGCTCGGTGTGCCGCTTCCGTTCATCTCTGCCGGTGGCACCGCGCTCGTCTCTTCGCTGCTCGCGATCGGCGTCGTGCTCTCGCTCGCTCGCGATCTTCCCGCCCACGGCGCTCGCGCTGCGCCGGTTCCTCCGCGGTCTCGAGCGGCACGATGACGGTCGCCCTGCTGGCAGGCGGCGGCACGGCCGGCCATGTGAATCCCCTCCTCGCGACCGCCGACCGCTGGCGTGTCGTCGAGCCCACCGTGGAGGTGCTCGTTCTCGGCACGGCCGAAGGGCTCGAAGCGAGGCTCGTGCCCGAGCGGGGCTACGAGCTGCTCACGATTCCGCGCGTGCCGTTTCCGCGCCGCCTCGGGCGATCGGCGCTGAGCTTCCCCGGGCGGTTCCGCGATGCCGTGCGCCGCACGCGCGCGATCATCCGCGAGCGCAAGGTCGAGGTTGTCGTCGGCTTCGGTGGCTATGCCTCGGCGCCGGCCTACCTGGCAGCACGGCTCGAACGCGTGCCAATGGTCGCTCACGAAGCGAACGCTCGCCCGGGCATCGCCAATCGCCTCGCCTCGTGGCTCGGTGGAGTCGTCGGGGTCACCTTCTCGGGCACCCCGATGCGGGGGGCCGTCGTGGTGGGCATGCCACTGCGCGCCGAGATCGTCGGCCTCGACCGCGTCGCGACTCGACCCGAGGCTGTGCGCCGGTGGGATCTCGATGCCTCACGACCCGTGTTGCTGGTGACGGGAGGCTCCACGGGCGCGAAACGACTCAACGAGGCTCTGACGTCGTCGGCGAGCGCCGTGCTCGGCGCGGGCTGGCAAGTGCTGCACATCACGGGCTCGGGCCGCGGAGGCGATGATCCGGGACTGCCGGGCTATCGGGTGCTCGAATACTGCGACCGCATGGATCTCGCTTTCGCGGCCGCTGACCTCGTGCTGTGCCGCTCGGGGGCCGCGACGGTGAGTGAGCTCGCGGCGCTGGGCCTGCCGTCTGTGCTCGTTCCCTACGCCGTCGGCAACGGAGAACAACGCCTCAACGCGCGCGAACTCGTCGAGGCAGGTGGAGCACGCATCGTCGACGACGCCACCGTCTCGGCGACGTGGGTGGAGAGCGACCTGCTTCCTTTGCTCGCAGATCGTGACGAGATCGAGCGCATGGCCCAAGCCGCTGCGGGGGTCGGGCGACCCGGTGGCGCGGATGCCCTGCTGAGGCTCGTGCACGACGCTCTCGCCGCGCGCCGCGTAGGGTGATGCACGATGATCAAGCCCGACCTCGACCTCGTTCTGCCTGACACCCTCGGTCGACTGCACTTCGTCGGCATCGGCGGCAGCGGCATGAGCGGCATCGCCCGCCTCTTCCACGACCGCGGCCACGTGGTGACCGGGTCCGACCGCTCCGACTCTGCCGCGGTGCAGGCCTTGCGCGAGCGAGGTATCGCGGTCGCGATCGGGCATGACGCAGCCCACGTCGGAGACGCGGAAGCGCTCGTCGTGACGGGAGCACTGTGGCTCGATAACCCGGAGTACCAGGAGGCGCTTCGGCGCGGCATCCCGGTGCTGCACCGCGCTCAAGCGCTGGCGTGGCTCGTGCGGGGCGAGCGACTCGTCGCGGTGGCGGGTGCCCACGGCAAGTCGACGTCGACCGGCATGCTCGTCACGGCGCTGCGCGCGCTCGAGCGCGACCCGAGCTTCGTCAACGGCGCCGTCATCCAAGGAGCCGGCACGAGTGCTGACTGGGGGTCAGGAGAGCTCTTCGTCGTCGAAGCCGATGAGTCTGACGGTTCGTTCTTGCTCTACGACGTCGCGATCGCACTCGTCACGAACATCGACACCGACCACCTCGACCACTACGGCAGCCAGCACGACCTCGATGCTGCCTTCGCGCGCTTCGTCAGCGAGACGAGTGAGCTCGCGGTGCTCTCGGCCGATGATCCCGCGACGCGTCGACTGCGTGAGACCGTCTCGGGCCCGCGCGTGCTCACGTTCGGCGAGCACGCTGATGCCGACGTGCGGCTGACCAGCATCAGTGATGTAGGACCCGTGGCCTACACCGTCGAGATCGATGGGCGTCAGTGGCAGGGTCAACTGGGCATTCCTGGTCGCCACAATGCGCTTAACGCAGCTGGTGTTGTGGCCGTGCTCGTGGGGCTCGGTATCGAGGCTGAGGCGGCGGTGGCCGCGCTCGACGGCTTCGCGGGCACGCAGCGCCGGTTCGAGTCGCACGGCACCGCCGACGGCGTGCGGCTCTTCGATGACTACGCGCACCACCCCACCGAGGTCGCCGCCGCGCTGCAGACCGCGCGATCGGTCGCGGGGGAGGGGCGCGTTATCGCCATCCACCAGCCGCACCTCTACAGCCGCACGCAAGCCATGGCTGGCGATTTCGCTCGTGTCTACGAATCAGGCGCAGACCACACTGTGGTGCTCGACGTCTACGGCGCGCGCGAAGACCCCATCGAGGGAGTCACGGGGCAGCTCGTCGTGGATGGCTTCGGCGATCCGGACGTGGTCGACTACCGACCGGACTGGCAACACGCTGCCGAGCGCATCGCCGAGATCGCCCGGCCAGGCGATCTGGTCATGACTCTCTCGTGCGGCGATGTCTACCGCATCCTTCCCCTGGTGCGCGCGGCCCTCGAGCGCCGCGTCGCCCCGTGACAGGTGCGCGGCAGTGACGAGCACTGAGCGATGAAGCGCCCCGAAGGTGTCGGCGGCCGTCCCGCCGCACCCGGCACTGGCGCCGAGCCGACTCCACGACCGCGGCGATCAGCGACAGCGACCCCGAAGGCTTCCGTCGCAACTCCCGCTGTGGCCACTCCGAAGGCCACGTCGAGGCCCACGCCGAGCCCACGACCGCAGCAACAGCCCCGTGAACCGCGCAACGACTCGGCAGCTGACGCTCGCCGAGCGGCACGCGTCGCCGCGCGTGAACGCCGTCGCGCTGAGCGCGGAGAGGTGCGCCGTTTCACCCGGCGTAGCCGGCGACGGCGGATGCTCGCTCTCGGTCTCTCGGCGACGCTCGTCGGGCTCGTGGTGGCGGTGGCGGTCGTGACGCTCTCGCCGCTCATGGCACTCGACGAGGTCGAGGTCATCGGAACCGAGCGACTCGATACCGCCGAGGTCGCGGCGTCGCTCGAAGCACACCTCGGCACGCCCCTTGCGCTGCTCGATGAGAGTGGAATTCGCGACGACCTCGCGGAGTTCCGACTCATCCAGTCGTATTCGACCGAGATTGTGCCCCCGCACACGCTCGTCGTGCGCATCGTCGAGCGCGAACCCGTGGGGGCCATCGAGCGAGAAGGCGCCGTCGATCTCGTCGACGCCGCGGGCGTCGTGGTCGAGTCGGCTGCGGAGCGACCGGAGGGCATCCCGATCGTGCGCGTCGAGAGCGTCGACCCCGATGCGCCGGCCTTCCGTGGCGTCGCGTCAGTGCTCACCGCCCTGCCGAACGAGCTGCGCAGCCGCGTCGACGTCATCACGGCGACGACGCGCGACGACGTGTCGTTCTCGATGACGGGCGCCGGGCACGAGGTGATCTGGGGCAGCGATGAGCGCTCGGAGTTCAAGGCCCGTGTGCTCGAGGCGGCGATCGAGGCGACCGACCAGGGCGTCGGATGGGTCTACGACGTGTCGGCGCCCGACAGTCTCGTCGTGCGTCGCAACTGACGTCCACGCTGAGCGCGAACCCGGTTCTGCGCGTCGGGATTGCCGACACGCGGCGCGGCTGCGCGAGCGGCGGCGGCCGTGGTCGTACCGTCAAGCGCAGTAGTACATACCGAGCATAACTTTAGAGTTCAACTTGAGCTTGAGAGTTCATCGCTTGACAGTTCACCGCGGAAGGCGCCTCGTGACCAGCAATCAGAACTACCTCGCCGTCATCAAGGTCGTCGGCATCGGCGGAGGCGGTGTCAACGCGGTCAACCGCATGATCGAGCTGGGTCTGCGGGGCGTCGAATTCATCGCCATCACTACCGACGCCCAGGAGTTGAACATCAACGCTGGCGCCGCAGCCGAGGAGCGCCGAGGCGCCCAGGTACGCCGCCGCCCACGGCGCGG
>SXMH01000138.1 GCA_005777405.1 Actinomycetota bacterium | reverse complement strand
GCTGGGGTCGCGCGGCGCCCGCGTGCCCGCCGCTCGAGCAGCAGGCTTCGGCGAGGTTCCCGCCGTGCGGCCCGCACCCCCCGCTTCGCGGCGATCGGCTCCCGTGGCACTGCACGGCGCGCACATCGCCAACTCGAAACCGTGGATGCACTCCTCGTCAGACACGCAACTCCCAAATCGTGGCCCGCGGCGGTGTAGACACACCCAAAGAACTGCAGGCCGAACCTCCAGGTTACTCGCCCTCGGGTGGGAGTGCCGACGGGGGTGCCGCAAGGTGTGCCGACGGGGTGGCCGGCGCGGGTGCCGACGTCGGTGTCGGCGCGAGCGCGCGGGCGCCCAACTCGGCGAGGCTCAGCGTCGGCATCGCGATCCACCCCTCGACCCTGGCGAGGGCAACCTGCGCGGCCGTCGGCGCGAGCGTCGCACCGAGCGCGTGCGCGAGGGCGACGAGCGCGGCGATGACCGCGTCGAGAGCATCGGCCGACGAGGTCATGAGCTCGCGGTGTGCCGACACGTCCAGCCAGGGCGCGGCCTGCTCGAGGGCCGCGATGAGCGTGCGGCGAGCATCCACGTCGGTCTTGTACTGCCGCTGCGTCAGCCCCCAGTGCCGCAACGCCATCGCCGGATACACCTCGACCACGCCGCTCGGCGCCGCCCCCGAGCGGTCGACGACGCGACCATCAGCGGCGAAGCGGTCGACCAGCACCGCGCACCGCAGCGCCGTGAGCCCCAGCCGGTCGGTCGCGACGCTCAACGGCCACCGGCCCGATACCTCGCGCACTACGCGGTCGGTCTCGCGGTAGGCGAGCGAGCGGCGCCAGTCTTTATCGCCCGAGTCGGTCTCCCCCGGTGGATGCCCCTCCGCATGCCGCCCGACAAACCGCACGAACTCGGCCGGCCACCCGAGAGCACAGTCGATGCCGACGAGTGTGCAGTCGCGCGTGCCCGCCACGAGCGCGGCGTCATCGAGCCCGAGCTCAAGTGAGGCGAGTTGCACGAGCGCGGGTTGCCCAGCCGCGCCGGGCTCGCACTGCAGCACGGCGAGCGCCGTGCCCGCCGGCTCTGCCGCGAGATCGACGCCTGCCACCCGCAGTGAAGAAGTCACGCGGCCATCCTCCTCCGCCTCACTGGACTCACGCCGGAGTTCATGACTCACGCCGCCGAACGTCTCGCGGCGTGTGTCACGAACCGTGGCGCGAGCCGACACCATACGCGGCGCGGGCTCGGGTGGGTCGCGCTTTTCGGCAAGGGTCGTGAAACTTTGCGCGACCCACGCCGAAGAGCGCGACCCACGGTAGAGGCCCCGGCTCACACGAACCGCACGGCCCCCTGCAGGCGCGAGCGCACCTCGAACAGGTCAGTGCCTCCGACGCCGACACCCGGCAACCCCGAGCGCAGCACGTTCACCAAGCGCGAGCGCTGCACGAGCAGCCCCTGCGCCCCGCGGATGCTCGACAATTCGGTCAGCGAAGCCGGTGCCTGATCATCCGACACCACGATGGCGAGACCCGAGAACCGCACCTTTGCCGCCCGGGCAATGACGCGGGCGCGCGCCGCGAGGTCGTGCAGAGGGCGCTCTCCCGCAGCAAGCCCCGCGCCGATGACTTCGCCGCGCTTGACTGCGACGGGCGAGCCCCAGTCTTCACTGAGCAACGCCCAGAGCCCGGTGGGGCCGAGCACGATGTGGTCGAGCTTCTCGCCGCGCACCTGGCCGACCTGCACGTCGTGCCAGATGGTGAAGCCGATGCCGAGCGAGGTGATTGCCGCAGCGGTCTGCTCTTCGGCGACCGCGTTGGCCAGCAGGTGCCGAATGTGCGCGGGGGCCGAGCGCACGAGCGCCGCGTCGAAGGGGTCGGGCAACTCGACGCCCCGACCCGCCCACTCGCGAATGTGGTCGAGGTACTGCTCGCGGTACCAGCCACCGGGGTGGCCTTGCGCGCGGGCAGCGGGGCGCGTGCCTCGCGCCGCGCGACCGGCGGCGTGCGGGTCACTCGGAGCCCACGACGCCGACGCGCCCATCGTCGTCGCGTCGAGCCCGGAGTCGAAAGCACGGCGCGCAGCCGGGGTGCCGATGCGCTCCCACGCCTTCTGCACTGCCTGAAACTCGTCGGCTGATCCACCGGTGTCGGGATGCGCTTGCCGCAGCCGCGCGCGATAAGCGCGCTTGAGCTCATCCTCCGAGGCTCCGGCGGTGACGCCGAGAACCTCATAGGGGTTCGCAGCCAGCGGAGAGTCAGACATAGTCGCACCAGCCTACGCTGGGGAGGTGAGTGAAACCCCTCCCCGCGCTGCCCAGAAACCGACCATCCGCGTGCACCACGGTGACACTGTCGTCGACCCCTACGAGTGGCTTCGCGAGAAGGAGAACCCCGAGGTCATCGCCCATCTCACGGCCGAGAACGCTTACAGCGATGCGCGCATGGCCCACCTCGATGGGCTGCGCGACACGATCGTCGACGAGATCAAGAGCCGCACGCAAGAGACCGACTTGAGCATTCCCGTGCGCGAAGGCGACTGGTGGTACTACGGCCGCACCGTCGAGGGGCTGCAGTACGGCATCCAGTGCCGAATGCCTGCGACGCCGCTGCCGGCCGCAACCGACACGGCAGACGGCACGGCGATCGACCCCGACCTGTGGATGCCCCCGCCCACGCCCGCCGACCCCTCCCAGCCGCGCGAGGGCGAGCAGGTGCTGCTCGACAACAACGTCGAGGCCGAGGGCCACGACTTCTACAGCCTCGGCAGCGTCGACGTGAGCGACGACGGCACGCTGCTGCTCTATGCCACCGACGTCGAGGGCGACGAGCGCTACACCGTGCGCGTGCGAGACCTCGAGTCGGGCGAGAACCTCGCCGACGAGATCACCGGCACGGCCGCGGGTGCCTTCTTCGATCCCAGTGGCCGCTACATCTTCTACACGACCGTCGACGACTCGTGGCGCCCCGACACCGTCTGGCGTCACGAGGTCGGCACGGCCCGCGAGGCCGACGTGGCCGTCTTCCACGAAGCCGACGAGTCGTACTGGGTCGGCGCCGGTCGCACGCGCAGCGGCCGCTTTCTCATCATCGAGGCCTCGAGCAGCATCACGAGCGAAGCCCGCGCGCTCGACGCGAGCGACCCGACGGGCGAGTTCGTTGTCGTTCGACCGCGCCAGTACGGCGTCGAATACGACCTCGACCACGCGGTGATCGACGGCCGCGACTGGTGGCTCGTCACGCACAACGAGAAGGCTCCCGACTTCCAGGTCGACGCCGTGCTGGTGGATGCTCCCCACGAGCCCCCCATCACTGTCGTGCCGCACGAGCCCGGTCGCCGAGTGGAGGGCGTCGACGCCTTCGCGCAGCAGCTCGTGCTCGACTACCGCCGTGAGGGGCTACCCCGCACGGCGATAGCGCGCCTCGCCGACCTTGCCCCGGCGAGCGCCGCAGCGTCGCTCGCCGACCGGCTGCAGTGGCACGAGCTGCAAGCACCCCTTCCCGCCGACCGGCTCGTGTCGATCGGTGTGCGCGGCAACCCCGAGTGGCGGCAGAGCGTGCTGCGGCTCGGGTGGACGAGCTTCACCGAACCGAGCACCGTCGCCGCGCTTGACGTCGCACGACTGCACGAGGGAGCCGAAGCATTCACCGTGCTCAAGCGCCAACCGGTGCTCGGCGGGTACGACGCCGGGCACTACGGCGAGCGCCGCGAGTGGGCGACCGCGGCCGATGGCACACGCGTGCCGGTGTCGATCGTGTGGCGCAAAGACAAGCAGCACGACGGCCCGGCACCTGTTCACCTTTACGGCTACGGCAGCTACGAGGCGAGCATCGACCCAGGCTTCTCGATTCCGCGGCTGAGCATGCTCGACCGCGGTGTGGTCTTCGCGATCGCGCACGTGCGCGGCGGAGGCGAGCTCGGTCGAGAGTGGTACGAGCAGGGCAAGCTCGAGCGCAAGCCCAACACCTTTAGCGACTTCGTCGCGGTCGCCCGACACCTCGTCGACACGGGGCTCACGACACCGGAGCTGCTCGTCGCGGAGGGCGGCAGCGCGGGTGGCCTGCTCATGGGCGCGGTGGCCAATCTGGCTCCCGAGCTGTTCGCGGGCATCCTCGCCGATGTTCCCTTCGTCGACCCGCTCACAAGCATTCTCGACCCCGACTTGCCGCTCACCGTCATCGAGTGGGACGAGTGGGGCAACCCGCTTGAGAGCGCCGAGATCTATCGCGTCATGAAGGGCTACTCGCCCTATGAGAACGTCAGGCAGACGCCGTACCCGCGCATTCTCGCCGTCACGAGCCTCAACGACACGCGCGTGCTCTACGTCGAGCCGGCGAAGTGGGTGGCCAGACTGCGCGAGGTCGGCGCCGACGTGCTGCTGCGCTGCGAGATGGAGGCCGGTCACGGCGGCGTGAGCGGTCGCTACTCAGCGTGGAAGCAGCGGGCCATCGAGCTCGCCTGGCTGCTCGACGTGCTCGGGCTCGCTGAGGAAGCGTCCCCCGAACAAGGTTGATGCGTTTTCATCGTTTGGACGCTAACCTCGGTCGGGTGACAGTGACGTCCCCCCTCGGGGAGAAAGCCGCCTCAGCGCGACTTTCGACCCTGCGACACATGTCCGGCACCATCAGTCTCGTCGTGGGCCTCGTCGTGCTGGGCGCTTTGGCGACCCAGATCACCGACCAGATCAGCGTCGGTCGCTTCCAGCCGACCGAGTATTTCGCCTACTTCACGATTCAGACCGCCCTCATCAGCGTGGTCGTGCTCGTGAGCGGCGGCGTGCACGCCTTGCGCTCAAGCCGCGACACCGAGCTCTACACGGCGATCAGGGCGAGTCTCGTGAGCTACCTGGTCGTCACGGCGGTGGTCTACAACCTGCTGCTGCGCGACATTCCGAACGACGATGGCTACGTCGGGCCGGAATGGGCCAACGAGGCGCTGCACGTCTGGGTGCCGATCTACATCGTTCTCGATTGGATGCTCACGCCGGGCCGCGCTCGCCTCCAGCCGCGCACGCTCGCCCTCGCGGCGTCGTTCCCGCTCATCTGGGTCGGCGTGACCATGCTGCGCGGCGCCCTCACCGGGTGGTACCCCTACCCCTTCCTCGAGCCCGACGGCCCCGACGGCGTGCTGGGCGTCGTGCTCTATGTCGTCGGCATCGCGGCCGTCATCCTCACCCTCACGGCACTCGCCGTGGCCGTGAACCGCTGGTCGACGCGCGGCGTGCGCGACGTCGGCGAGGGTCGCCGCCACACCGGCGAGATTCCCGTCGTGCGCGCAGACTTGCGCTGAGCATCCCGTGATCATCGTGAGCCAGTGTCTTGACAGACCGGTCTGTTCGAATCGATTTGACGAATGTCGGTAGTGAGGGTTCCACTGTTCTTATGACCGACACCGCTTCTCGGCCGGGAGCGGCGGAATGCCCGCAATGCGGGGCACCCGATCCCCTGCCCATTCACTACGGCTACCCCGAGCCGCAGCACATCCGCGCCGCGCTGCGCGGAGAGATCGCGCTGGGCGGCGTCGTCTCGCAACCCGACCCTCCGACGTTCGAGTGCCGACTGCACGACTGCGGGTATACGTTCAGCGTGTGACTGTTGCGCATCGCCTGCTGCTCGTCGTGCACCCTCCCGCCGGGCAGCACGACTCCGGCCACCACATCTCTTCACTGCCTCAACTCATCGAGGCCGACCCCGATGCTCCGCAGGTGCACGTGCTCGACGTCTCGGCCACTCGCGGCGACGGCATCTTCGAAACGATCAGCATCGGGCGCGGTCGCCCGCAAGCGCTGCACGCGCACCTGCAGCGCTTCGCCCGATCGGCGCGCATGCTCGACCTTCCCCTCGGCGATCTCTCGGTGTGGCATGACGCGGTGCACCAGCTGGCCGAGCACTTCGTCGACGTCGACGAGGCCTGGGTCAAACCCGTGCTGACGCGCGGCATCGACGGGCACGGCGAGACGGCTCCCACGGGCTGGGCGTACGCGGCGGTCTCCCCCGATTTTCGACGTGAGCGCGAGGTCGGCGTCGATGTCGTGCTGCTCGATCGCGGCTACCGCAGTGATGTCGCCGAGTCGAGCCCGTGGCTGCTCGCCGGCGCGAAGACGCTCTCGTACGCCACGAATCGTGCTGCCGTGCGCGAAGCGCAGCGTCGGGGCGCCGACGACGTGCTCTTCGTCTCGACCGACGGCATGCTGCTCGAAGGTCCGACCTCGACGCTCATTCTGCGCCGCGGCGACACCCTCGTCACCCCGCCGCCGAGCTTCGGCATTCTCGAAGGCACGACGCAGGGCGACCTCTTCACCGCAGCCGAGCAGTGGGGGCTCTCGACGGCGATCTCTCCACTCGTCCCAGACGAGCTGCTCGCGGCCGACGCTGCCTGGCTCGTCTCGAGCGTGCGGCACGCGGCGATCATCCGCTCGGTCGACGGCACCGAGATTCCGGTGGATGCTGGGCTCACGGCGGCCATGAACGGCTTCTTGCGGTCTCGGCGAGACTAGGTATCACTGAGCATGCTCTGCGTCAACGCCCCCGCCCCGCCCAGAGTGGCTGTGTAGGGTTTCGCGCATGACTCGCACGATGGAGTGCATCACCGACTGGATGCTGAGACAGAGGTGGTACGCCGGCAAAGGCCGCGTGCCACAGCTCGTCGAGGTGAGCCGTGCCGAGTGGGCGTGCGATGAACCGGGTGTGAGCATCCGCGTGTTGCTGTTGCGCGATACCGCGAATGTTCCGCCCTCGCTCTACCACGTGCCGATCGTGGTGCGACCGACGATTCCGCGTGGCGCGGGTCGCTCGCTCATCGGTCGCGACGAGCACGACGACTACTTGTTCGACGCACCGTTCGACCCTGCCTACATTCCGTCGTTGCTGCGCGAGCTGGGAGCGCCCTCGGTCGATTCGACGGGGGCGCCGCTGGAGGGGCGCGTGCACAGCGGCGAACAGTCGAACACGTCGATCATCGTCAATGAGCACGGCGGGCAGCCGCTCATGGTCAAGCTCTTCAGGCTCGTGCAAGCAGGCGAGAACCCCGACGTCGTGCTGCAGGCGGCGCTGAGCGCGGCGGGCAGTCGCGCGGTGCCGCGCGTGGCCGGAGCCCTGCGCGCCACGTGGAGCGACCCGCTCGACCCCCGGGCCGCCGCAGACGGGCATGCCGCCGAACCCCGCACGGGGCACCTCGCGGTGGCGCAAGAATTCGTGCGCGACGCGCGCGACGGCTGGGCGATCGCCCTGGAGTCGGCGCGTGATGGCACATCGTTCGCGGCGGATGCTCGTGCCCTCGGCGCGCTGCTCGCCGAGGTGCACGCGACGCTCGCGCAACACTTGCCCTCGCGCGAGCCCTCGCTCGGCGACGTCGTCGGCGCCATCGCCGGGTGGCACCAGCGGCTCGCGATCGCCACCGCCGATGCCCCCGAGCTGCGCGCCCTGCGCCCCTCGATCGACGCCGTGTACGACGCGGCGCACGATGAGCCCTGGCCTGCTCTGCAGCGCATCCACGGTGACGCGCACCTCGGTCAGGCGCTGCGACGCCCCGACGGCGGGTGGGTGCTCGTCGACTTCGAAGGCGAACCGCTGCGGCCGCTCGAAGACCGTACGCGACTCGACTCCCCCGTGCGCGATGTGGCGGGAGTCGTGCGCTCATTCGACTACGCGCGTGGCACGGTGCTCGCGGAGCACGTCGGCGCGGCGGCCCGCCGCGACGGTGCGGGTGACTCGGTCACGAGCGTCACGCCCGACGGCGACGTGCGCACGCACGACGCACGGCCGGTGCGCGCTGAAGCACTCTCTGAGACCGCACAGCGGCTCGACGACTGGGCGAGAGAAGCGCGCGAAGCCTTCCTCGAGGGCTACAGCGAGGGTTCGGGTCTCGACCTGCGCTCGCACCGGGCCCTGCTCGACGCCTTCGAGCTCGACAAGGCCGTCTACGAAGCCATGTATGAGGCGCGCAACCGACCCACCTGGTTGCCCATTCCGCTCGCCGCGGTCGAGCGACTCGTCGCGCCGGCTAACGCTCACCAGCGCTAGCCCGGCGCAACGCGGTCAGGCCGCGACGGCCTTGTGCTCGAGCGCCTCGGCGAGCATCGAGATGAGCGCCTGCAGCTGCACCGTGCCCTCGGCCGACACCTGCTCGTCAGAACCGTCGAGCGCGCGCGCCGCGAGGCCCGCCTTCGAGTCGATGAGGTCAGCGATGCGCGCGTCGATCGTCTGCGCGGCGAGAATGCGCCACGCCGTGACCGGCAGCTCTTGCCCGATGCGGTGCACGCGGTCGATCGCTTGCGTCTGCTCGGCCGACGTCCACGACAGCTCGGCGAGCACGACGTTCGACGCCGCCTGCAGGTTGACGCCGACACCAGCGGCCGAGAGCGAGCACACGATGACGCTCACGTCGGGGTCGTTGGTGAAGCCGTCGATGGCCTCCTGGCGCGCCTTGGGCGACTGATCGCCACGGATGCTCACCGCACGCAGCCCGGCAGAGGCAAAGTGCGCCTCCGCAGCATCCATGACATCGATGTGCTTGGCGAAGAAGACGACCTTGCCGACGCTGCGCGCGAGCTGCGCGGTGTAGTCGGCCGCGAGCACGGCCTTCGCCGTGCCGATGCGACGCACCATCGTGAAGACGTTGTCGCCCGAACTCGACTGCTTCGACTCTTCGAGCTCGGCCGAGGCCACGAGCCGCACGAGGTCGAGGTCGACGCCCACGGGCGGCACCTCGCGGGCAGCGACAACGCGCCGGTAGCGCTCGACGAGCCGCGTGACGAGTGCCGCCTCGGAGGCGCGAATCGAGCGCGTCGCCTCGTCGTCGAGCTCGACCGGAATGTCGGCGATGCGGCGAGCCGGAATGTCGGCGGCGACGTCAACCTTCTTGCGTCGCACGATGCCCATGTCGATGACACACTGCCGCGCCGCAGAGAAGAAGCCGGGGTCAGCCGGCGACAGGCCGGTCTCTTCGAGTGAGGCCATGAGGCGACCCAGAGGCTTCTTGTCGTCGATCCAGCCGAGGAACTTCCAGATCATGCGGAAGTCTTCGATCTGGTTGATGAGCGGCGTGCCCGTGAGCGCCATCATGAGCGCCTTCGGGTGCAGCACGCGGATGTTCTGCGCGAGCGACTGCACGTGGCGCGAGCGCTGCGAGCTGGCGTTCTTGATGAAGTGGGCCTCGTCGACGACCATGCCCTTGAAGCCGAACCGGCCGAGCCAGCCCACGTGCCGATCGAGAATCTCGTAGTTGACGATGACGACGTCGGCGAAGGCGTCGAGGTCGTCGCCGTCGCCGTGCAGCACCGTCGCTCTGTGCTGCGGAATCCAGCGCTGCACCTCGCGCGCCCAGTTCGTCTTCACGACGTTGGGCACGACGACGAGCAGCGGGAAGGCCTTGGCGACGTTCGCCGCCATGAGTGCTTGCGCGGTCTTGCCGAGTCCCGGCTCATCGGCAAGCAGGTAGGTGCGGTGGCCCTGACGCACCGACTCGACGAAGCGAGCCTGGTGCAGCATAAGCTCCATGCCGCCCGGGGTCACGAGCGTGCCGGTCTCGGGCAATGGCATCGTGGCCGCCTGCCCGCCAGCGCCGTACTCGAACGAGCGGAACAGCGGCTCGATGAGCTCCCAGTTCGATAGTCGACCCGAGGTCGACGAGGGAACCGGCGTGAGTGCCGAGAGATCGGGAGCGAGGAAGGGGTTCGCCATCTGAGCCTGCTTGACAGACTTCGGCACGACTTGCTTCGCCACCTCGGGGGCGATGGTGGGCTGCTCTGTGACGATGAGCAGGTCATCCGGCTCGAGCTCGGCGCCCGAGGCGAGCAGCATGTCGCGACGCAGCGCCTTCGCGGCGTCAGAGACCTTGGCTTCCGGTGCGAGCAGAGCGATGAGCGAGGTGTCGCGCGCGGCCGTCTTCGCCATGATGCCGGCGAGCCCGTCGAGCCGCTTGAGCACTTCGGCGCGCTCGCTCTCGGGAACCTCGCGGTCGTCTTTCACCCTGGCGCGCTCCTCGCGCACGAGCAGGGCTGCGACCTGAAACTTCGTGCGGTTCGAGGGGCTCACTTTGGCGCCGCGCTCGGCGGCGTTCTCGACCTCGCGCACGGCGCGCGCCAAGATCGGGATGATGCCCTGCTCGTCGAGCGGGCGCCTGCGGCGCGTGCCCTGACGGCTCGACGAATTCTTCTTCTGACGCTGGCCGGTCTGGGCCATGCCCCTCCTCGAAACACGAAGCGCTGCAGCTTCGAAACGGTCAACACCTCGGCGTGATCTCGATGCAAGCGCGCAACGCGCCTGCTCGGTAGAACGAGGCCGTGGAACCCGGTGCTGGCACCCCTGCGCCCTGACCCGGTCGGGAACGACCGGTGGGCGATGGTGCCGATGAAGAGTCTACACCGTGCCAGAAGGGCCGACGAGCCCGGGCAGAGCCACACGGTCGCTCGAGCTCGCGCGGCTATGACGGCGCATGACGCGGGCGTTCGCATCCACGATGCTCGGCGAGCACCATGGGTGCATGCTCTTCGACGACCTGCGTGAACCGATCGTGATCGACGGCGGCCTCGGCACCCACCTCGAGGCGCGCGGACACGATCTGCGCGGCGAACTGTGGAGCGCCCGCTTGCTGCTCGAACAGCCCGACGAAGTGCGTGCGGTGCACGACGACTTCTTCGACGCGGGCGCCCGCGTGGCGATCAGCGGCTCGTACCAGGTGTCGCGCGACGGTCTCGCGACGCTCGGCCTCGGCGGGCTGCAACTCGAGCACGAGGGATCGGCTGACGCGATCACCGAGCGCGTGCTGCGCTTGAGCGTCGAGCTCGCACGCGAGTCACGCGATGCCCGTGACCCCGAGGGCTGGGTGGCCGCGTCGATCGGCCCCTACGGCGCGACCCTCGCCGACGGCTCGGAATACCGCGGCGACTACGCGCTCGACCGCGCTGGGTTGCGCGCGTGGCACGAGCCGCGCCTCGCTGTGCTCGCCGACAGCGGAGCTGACCTGCTGGCCGCCGAGACGATTCCGAGCCGGGACGAGTCGCTCGCGCTGCTCGATCTCGTGCGCGGCAGCGGCATGCCCCTCTGGCTGTCGTTCACCGTGCACCTCGGAGCCCTGCGCACGGGGGAATCGCTCGAGCAGGCCTTCGCCGACGCCGACAGCGTCGATGAAGTGGTCGCGGTGGGTCTCAACTGTTCGCACCCCAGCGAGGTGCTCGGCACGATCACCGCCGCCCGACGCGTCACCGACAAGCCCATTGTGGTCTACCCGAACAGCGGTGAGGAATGGGACGCGAAGAACCGCGTGTGGGTCGGCGACCCCGGCTTTCCGCCGTCACTCGTCGAGCAGTGGATTGATGCCGGTGCCGGGCTCGTCGGTGGCTGTTGCCGGGTCGGCCCGCAAGGCATCGCGCAGGTGGCGAGCATCCTGCATCGCCACTGAACCCGATCGGCGGCGACGCCGCTGCCACCGCCGGGAGCACCGCGTACCCTGACGAGGTGACCGAGTCGATTTCTCTCGTGGATGCTGATGCCCGCGCTCTCGAGCGCCTGCAGTCGCTCGTGCGCATCCCCACGATGTCGCGCCCTGAGAGCGGCCCGGGCCCCCGCGCCGACCGGCAACCCTTCGAGCAGTTCATCGCCGCGCTCCCGACGCTCTATCCGCGCGTTCACGAGGTGCTCGAACGCGAGCGGCTCGGAGGACCCACCGCCCTCGGCGACCCCGACTCCCCCGGCTATGCGCTGCTCTACCGCTGGGCAGGCGTCGATGCGAGCGGCGCGAGCACCCCGACCGTGCTCATGGCGCACTACGACGTCGTGCCGGCCGACGATGAGGGCTGGCAGCATCCGCCGTTCGCAGCCGAGCTCAGCGACGACGGCGCGGTGCTGTGGGGGCGGGGCACGGTCGACGACAAGGGCAGCCTCGTCGCCATTCTCGAAGCGGTGGAGCGCTTGCTCGAGCAAGGCTTTCAGCCTCAGCACGACGTGCTGCTCGTCTTCGGCCACGACGAAGAGGTCGCTGGCACGGGAGTGCGGGTCGTCGTCGACGTGCTGCGCGAGCGGGGCATCCACCCCTCGCTCGTCGTGGACGAGGGCGGCGCGATCGTGCGCGACGTCTTTCCCGGACTCGACGACGACGCGGCACTCATCGGCGTCACCGAGAAGGGCATCGTGACGCTCACGCTGCGCGTCGAACAGCACGGCGGTCACGCCTCGGCGCCGCCGCCGTTCGCCGCGACCGAGCGACTGTCGCGGGCGGTGCTTCGGCTCAATGCGAAGCAAGCGCCTGCACGGCTCGACCCCGTGATGCGCCGCATGATCCGCACGCTCGGCGCAGGAGCCCGGCAACCCCTGCGCTTCGTCTTTCGGCACGTCGACGTCTTCGCCCCCCTGCTGCTGCGCGTGCTGCGATCTCGCGGCGCTGAGACGACCGCACTACTGCGCACGACGCGCGCCGTCACGCAGCTGCGCGCGGGTCACGCCGCCAACGCCCTGCCCGAGTTCGCCGAGGCGACCGTGAATATTCGCATCGCACCGTGGTCGAGCGTCGCTGAGACCGTCGAGCAGGTACGCGCTGCGATCGCCGATGATCTCGTCTCGATCGAAGTACTCGACCCGAGCGAACCCTCGCCCGTGTCGCCCGCCGAAGGTCCCGCGTGGAACGACCTCGTCGCCGCCATTCACGAGCATCACCCCGGGATGCTCGTGAGCCCCTACACGATGATGCAAGCGAGCGACTCGCGTCATATGACGGCGATCAGCGAGCACGTCTATCGGTTCGCACCGTTTCGGCTCTCGGCCGAAGAGCGAGCGTGCCTGCACGCGAAGAACGAGCGCATCAGAGTGCGGTCATTCCTCGACGGCATCGAGGTCTACGCGAGCCTGTTGCGGCGCCGCTGACGTTCAGCAGAAGAAGACCTGCTCAGCCTCGCAGCGATTCGTGGGTCTGCGCGAGCCGGCGCGGGGCATCCGTCACGATCGCGTCGATGCCGAGTTCGCGGGCCGCCAGCCAGAGGTCACCGCGATTGAGCGTGTAGACGATCATCATGAGTCCCGCCTCGCGCAATTGCTGCGCAGCCTCTGGCTCGACCTGGAACGATCGCATGCTCGTGATGACGGCCGAGGCTCCATGCGCCGCCGCGAGCGCGACGGGATCATCGGGTAGCCGTCGCACGATGATCGCGCGTGGCAGCGAGGGTGCCTCGCGCGCCAACTCGAGCAGGGTCTCCGTCTCGAAGCTCGCGAGCACGACGCGGTCTTGCACTCCGAAGCGGTAGATCGCCGCGATGACGGGAGCAACGCCATCGGCAGGCCAGACTCCCTTGAACTCGATGATGGCGCTGGCGCTCGAGCGCTGCAGCAAGGGCAAGAACTCCGAGAAGGTCGGAATGGTGACGCCCCGCCACCCACTGCCGTACCAGCTGCCCGCGTCGAGGGCTTGCAGTTCGGCGAGGCTCAGCTCGGCGATCGCTCCGGTGCCGTTCGTCGTGCGGTCGACCGTTTCGTCGTGAATGATCACGGCCTCGCCGTCGGCGCTGAGCTGCAGATCGAGTTCGAGCACGTCGACACCTGCCCGCAACGCCGATTCGAAGGCGGGCAAGGTGTTCTCGGGAGCACCAGCGGGGTCGCCGCGGTGGGCGACCGTGAGAGGCAAGCCGCCGTTGAGCGCGGGCGAACCCAGGGGCTGAGCGGCGTAGACCGTCGCGGCGGTGTGGTCGAACACGAGCACCGCGATGAGCGCGACGGTCGCAGCGAAGCAGGCGGTCATGCGGCGGCGCGAATACGGCCTGGCCGGCGACGGTTCGGGAGTCATGCGATCGCCTTTGATCGGGTACACCGCGACGGTGCGGTGCCGCCATGCTACCCCAGCCGTTACCGTTTCGTGATCTGAATGTCGGTCGCTGTTTCCGCGGCGTTCACCATCGAGGTCGCCATGCCGCGAAAGATCACGCCGTGAAACGGCAGTACCGCGAGCCAATAGAGTCGACCGCCCAGGCCTGCAGGAAAGAAGACGGCGCGCTGCGTGAGGCGTGAACCACTGGGGCGATCTGTCACCGTGAACTCGAGCCATGCACGGCCCGGCACCTTCATCTCGGCGCGCAGCCGCAGCGAGTGACCGCGCTCGAGTTTCTCGACGCGCCAGAAGTCGAGTGCCTCGCCCACCGCGAGCCGGTCAGGGTCTCGGCGACCTCGTCGAAGGCCCACTCCCCCGACGAGCTTGTCGAGCCACCCTCTCGCCGCCCACGCGACGGGGAGCGAGTACCAGCCGTTCTCGCCACCGATGCCTTCGACCACTGTCCACAGCGCCGCGGGCGGGGCACTGCTGTCGACCTCTTGCACGTCGGTGAAGACGGTGTGACCGCTCCACTCGGGGTCGCTCGGCAACAGGTCAGCCGGGGCACCGAGCACGGTACCGTCTTGCCAACTCGTCTCGACCTCGCCTTCGCGCATCTTGGCGAGCGCGTACCGCACGGCCTGTCGATACCCCGTGAGCCCCTTCTCGGGCGGTGCGACGTACTCATCTATGTCGTGCTCGCGGCACACAGCATCGTGCTGCAGGCTCGAAATGATGGGCACGGCGAGCGCCCGCGGAATCGGCGTCACGAGGTTGACCCACTGACTCGCGAGGTAGGGCGTCAGCACGGGAAGGCTCGCGATCGGCCGTTGTTTGAGCCCCGCCTCGACCGCGTAGCCGTTCATCATCTGGCCGTATCGCAGCACATCGGGCCCGCCGATGTCGAAGGTTCGACTCACGTGGGAGGGCAGCGATGCTGCACCGATGAGGTAGTGCAGAACATCCCGCACCGCGATGGGTTGCACAAAGTTGCGCACCCACTTCGGCGCTGGCATGTAGGGCAGCACTTCGGTGAGGTGGCGAATCATCTCGAAGCTCGCCGAGCCCGAGCCGATGACGACTCCTGCTTGCAACGCCGCAGTGGGCACCCCGCTCTCCATGAGGATGCGACCGACCTCAGCCCGGCTGCGCAAGTGCGGCGAGAGTTCGCCGTCGGGATGCAGACCGCCGAGGTAGACGATGCGCTGCACGCCCGCGGCTGACGCTTCGCGCGCGACAACCTCGGCGATCGCGCGCTCGGTGCGAGCGAAGTCGCGCGTCGTCGCCATCGAGTGCACGAGATAGAACAGCACGTCGACGCCGTCGAGGGCCCGACGTACGGCGTTCGCGTCGGCGAGATCGCCCTGCATGACCTCGGCCTGCGCGGCCCACGGCACGTCGCGCAATCGGCCCGCATCGCGCACCAACACGCGCACGTCGTGGCCAGCGTCGATCAGCCGAGGCGCGAGGCGCCCACCGATGTATCCGGTCGCGCCGGTGACGAGCATCCTCATGCCCGCACGCTACGTGTGCGCGCTGGGAGTTGGCTCGCGGCGCTGACGCCGTCGGCTGTCAGCAGAAGTCGACGAAGAGCCGCTGGGGATGCTCGCCGTCGTTGTTGTCGATGACGATGTCGGCCGCTCGACGGGGGTTTGCCTCGCGCAGGTAGAGCTGCTGGCCCTCGCTGTATCTCGTCGAGAGTGACCCCGCGCCGTCGCGCGCCGTGAGCCGCGCATCGCGCACGGCGTCGTCGATGTCGAGCCAGATGCTGCTGTGCCAGAGGCGTCGCAGCTCGGGGCGGTGCAGAAACACGCCGTCGATCACGAGCACGGCATCGCGCGGGATGCTCGACGCACGCTCATCGACGGGCGCATCCTGCTCGTGGTCGAACGCGGCGGTCGTGATCTCGGAAGCTCCGGCAAGAAACGGGTCGATGAGTCGATCGCGCATCGCGGCGAGGTCGAAGGAGTCGCGGTAGTAGCCCTCGGCCGAGTCGCGACCACGGGCGTAGCGCTCGGCGCGCGGGCGGTGAAAGCCGTCGACGCTTGCCCGAACGACATGCTCGCCGAGCGCCCCCAGCACGGGAGCGAGCGCATCGGCGAAGGTCGTCTTGCCGGCGCCGTCAACGCCGTCGATCGCGATGATGCGGCGCCCCGCGGGGTTGAGGGAGAGCACCTCGCGAGCGATCTCGAGCAGCAGCGCGGCACGTTCGGTCATGCAGCGACCCTAGTGTCGTGCTGCCGAGATGCCGTGCTGCCGTGCTGCCGAGCTGCCGTGCTGCCGAGCCACCCACGGGTTGATGCGTGCAGAACTCGCGGCCATCGGTCCCGTATTGCTGCGCCGCGGCAACAACTCGCAACGAGGGACCGATCGAGAGCGTTTGTGCACGAGACAGGCTCTAGCGTGGAGCCGTGCAGACTGCGGGTGAGGATCAACGGCGAGCGAGCATCCCGCCTCGCATCATCGAGTGGTTTGCCGAGCACGGACGCGACCTTCCGTGGCGGCGCCCCGACGCGGGGGCCTGGGGGGTGCTCGTGAGCGAGATCATGCTGCAGCAGACCCCGGTGGCGCGCGTGATTCCGCGCTGGGAGCAGTGGCTGCGCCGCTGGCCCAACCCCGACGCGCTCGCCGCCGACTCGCCCGCCGAGGCCGTGCGCGCCTGGGATCGCCTCGGCTACCCCCGGCGGGCACTCCGTCTGCACGCGGCAGCTGTCGCGATGAGCGAGCAGCATGCCGGCGAGGTACCTGCCGATGTGGATGCTCTGCTCGCCCTGCCCGGCATCGGCGATTACACCGCCCGCGCCGTCGCGGCGTTCTGGTTCGGCACGCGCACACCGGTCGTCGACGTCAACACGCGCCGGGTCATCGCCCGCGCGGTGCACGGCCGCGGCGAAGCGGGGCCAGCCCGCACGAGAGTCGACCTCGCCGACATGGAGTCGCTGCTGCCGAGTGATGCCGCCGACGCGCAAGCGCTCAACGCCGGCGCCATGGAGCTCGGGCAGACGGTCTGCACCGCGCGCGCTCCGCGGTGCGACGCGTGCCCGATCGCTGAGCTGTGCGCCTGGCGCGCGGCCGGGTACCCCGACTACGACGGCCCGCGCGCACCGCGGCAAGCGACGTTCGAGGGCAGCAACCGTCAGGTGCGGGGCATCATCATGCGCGCTCTGCGCGACAGCGACGAACCGGTGCCGGCAGACCACATCGACCTGCTGTGGCCCGATGCTGTGCAGCGCGAACGAGCCCTCGCCGGCCTGCTTGCCGATGGCCTCGCCGTCGGAAGCCCCGAGCAGGGATACCTCCTGCCCGGGGCCTGAACCGCTCGCGCTAGGCCGCGGCCTTGGTGTTCTCGGTCACGCGGCCCTGCTTGAGTCGCAGTCGTCGCTCGGCGCGTGCCGCGACGGCACTGTCGTGGGTGACTATGACGAGCGTCAGCCCGCGATCGCTCCACAGTGACTCGAGCATGAGCATGATGTCGTCGCGCGTCTGCTCATCGAGGTTGCCCGTCGGTTCGTCGGCGAGCAGCACCGTGGGCTGCTTCACGAGCGCTCGCGCGATCGCGACGCGCT
>SXMH01000013.1 GCA_005777405.1 Actinomycetota bacterium | reverse complement strand
GTTGATGGCCGCGTCGGTCTGGATGACCGGCAGCGAGATCGTCTGCGAGGCCGTGGCACCACCGGTGTTGGGCGACTCGTCCTGGCCGGGAATGTCGAAGTCCCAGAAGTCGAAGGTGTCGCCCTCGGGCGACTCGGTCGGGGGCTGCTCGGCCGTCTGCTCGGGCACGGCCGACGAGCGCACGGTGATGCTGCGGTTCAGCGCCGACACGATTCCGTCGCTCACCGAGCCCGACAGGCCGAGCGGTGCTCCGATGACGATGGCGCGGTCGCCGACGTTGAGGGCGTCGGAGTCGGCGAACTCGATGACGGGAAGGTCGCTCGCGCCCTCGAGCTTGACGACGGCGAGATCGGCGATGGGGTCGGAACCGATGAGCTCGGCATCGAAGATGCGACCGTCGCTGAGGGTCACGCGAATCGTGGGGTCAGAGGTGGCGCCTTCGAGCGTCGCCACGTGGTTGTTGGTGAGCACGTAGCCGTCGTCGCTGAGGATCACGCCTGAGCCGTTGCCGGCCGTGCCGCCACCCTGCACTTGCAACGTCACCACCGACGGCATCGTCGTGGCGACGACGCCGGTCACGACAGTCGCGTCGTCGGTGTCATTGACCGTGATCGCTGCGGGCTGTGCCTGCACGACCGAGGGCGAGTTGGTCGACGCCAGCACGCCCGCGGTCACACCACCGCCCGCAACGCCACCGACGAGGGCGCCGACTGCGAGAGCGGCAAGCATGGGGGCCATGGGCAGCGAGGAGCGACGAGTGGGCGCCTCGGTGGAAGAAGCGGGAGCCCCGGACGTTGCGGGGGCGGCCGGCGAGTCTGCGGAAGCGGAGTTCACGACCGGCTGCTCGGGGCTGCTGGACGCGGGGGCATCGTGCGACGGGGCGTCTGCGTTGTGCGACGGCGCGCCGGTCGGGTCAGTGGGAGTGCTCATGGTGGGTGTGGCTCCTTTCGCCGCTGCCAGCGTGCGTGGCGAACCTGTGCATTGTATTTGCCGTGGCTGAGCGCCTCCCGACGCTTCGCTCAGCGGTTCACTGGTGCGGCAGCGCGCCCGGCATCAGCATCCGGGGCCGCGCGGAGCGGTCGTGCAGTTTCTGTCGACGAGCACGGTGACGGCCTCGCCCGCTGTCGCCGTGAGCGGCGGAGCCGGCAGCACGATGGTTCCAGCGAGTGGAGTCCACGGGCCGCCGGCGAATCGGTAGGCGACGGAGTAGCTGACGTCGAGGTCGATGACGTAGGTTCCGGATGCTCGATAGACGTGGCTCGTCGGTGTCGCGTCGAACTCAGCGAGGCCGAGCGACTGCCACGTGGATCCGGGTGTGGAGTGGCGCGCTGTGCGACCGTCGCCGTAGGTCCAGTGCCACGAGTAAGGGGTGAAGCGCACCTCGGCGGGTGCGCCGAGCAGTGAACCGCTCACGACGTGAGGGCTCGTGCGGGCATAGATGTTGGCCGGAAGCCCGACGACCATCCAGCCGTCGGGTTGCATGCGCTGCTGCGGTGGTTCGGGACGAAAGTGCGCGACGTCGCTGAGGGTGATCGCGGGTGTGCCAGGGTCGGACTCGACGGCATCGCCCGGCTTCGGCTGGCCATCGCCCTGGCAGTAGCCCTCGACGACTTCTTGGCACGGCGTCGTGGGTTGCTGGCCCGCGCCGTCCGAGCCGCCGCTGCCGGTGCCGCCGCCTGAACTGCCGTTGCCGTTGCCGCCGCCGGAACTACCGCCGCCGGAACCGGGGCTGCCCGGGTTCGAGCCTTCGCCGATGAGCGTCGCGCCGCCGCCTCCGACTTCGCCACTCACGTTAGGGCACCCTGCCACGAGGTGGCTTTGTGCTCCGCATGACGAGACCACTTGTAGCGCGCCCGTCTGGAAAGCGGCCAGCAATGCCGCCGCTGCCAATGACCACCATGCAGTACGAACTAGCACGCTTCCTCATTGCTCCAGAAATCGCGTCGCGTAACGCGCTCTCCAACGCCGTCGAAGGTGACCGTCGCTTCCCACAGAGAGAAGTCGGGCCGGTCCGAAGTTGTCAATGTGCGTCCGTTTGCGTCAAGTACAACTACGTCACTCACGTCTTCGCAAAAGTAAGCAATGACTTCCGCGCCGTTCGCCGTAGCTGTGTTGCTCTGCAATGTCGCACTTCCCACCACACGAGGCGCGGTGATTCGGATAGACCCATCGAGGAAGTCCCGAACATCTTGCATGGCCGTCGCTTCAGCCTCCCCACTCGCTAGCAGGTCAAACTCAGAACCGACGGGTCGGGGATCTTGAAGCAGCTCGTCGAGCACGGCCAAATACTCCTCATACGCCGCCGTCGCTGCGGCGAGCGCCTCCTCGTCACTCGCGAAGAGCGGTGCGGCCGTGGGCTGAGGTTCGGCCGCAGGAATGCGGGTGTCGGGCGTGCAGCCGCCGAGCACGAGGGCAGCGACGACGAGCGGGGCAGCGACGAGGGCGAGTCGGCGAGACATGCGTGCCACCGTAGACAGGCTCCGGGCATCCCGTCGCACCTCTCCACATAAGAGGTTTCCCACAATAAGTCTGGCGACTTTGCCACCCCAATGGGGTGTACAGAGTCGTCTGTCGTCACCTTAGAATCGCTCTACCACCCTTGCCCCCCGGCCGCTTCGAGGTACGTGCATGACTTCCTCCAGCCTCATCGACGTCGATGTCGTGCTTGACGCGACCGGCGACGTGCTCATGAACGATGGCTACGCGGCGGTGACCCTCGCGTCGATCGCCTCCCGCAGCGGCCTCTCGGCGTCTGACGTCGAGTCGCTCTTCGCGAGCCCGCACGACGCGATGGTGGCGATGCTCAATCGCGAGTTCTCGGGCATGTACAGCAACATCGTGCAGAACATCGACCGCGACCCCCGCGGCGGACTGCTCTCGCGCATGTACACCTACATTCTCAGCTCGGTCTATGAGCGGCCGCTCGCGAAGACGCTCTTCATCATCGACCGTGAGTCGCTCAACGCGATCATGCGCACGAGCCACAGCTTCTCCTACACGCCCAACGTGGGCATTCGCAGCGACCTCATCGAGCAACTGCAAGCTGCCGGCATGGTGCGCGACGACGTGGATGCTCGCACGGTGTCAAGCGTGCTCTCCGCCTGCTCCGCCGGTCTTGCCCTGACGGCGCCGCACGATGACCTCGATGCAATCAGCGCCGGTCTCGCGACGCTCATCGCTCGCGGTGTCGATGCTGACGTCACTGATACGTCGGCGGGCAAGGCCGTGTTCTTCGAGTGGGCGACAAGCCTCACGCTGCCGCGCGAGAGCGCGTAGCGGCTCGGCCCCTACGGTGCGGCCGGTTGCACTCCCGCGAGCGCGTCGGTGACCACCGCCACGACCGACGATGCCGTGTAGGGCTTCTCGAGATAACCGTGCACGCGATCGCCGAGCTGTTCGGTGAGCTCTGCCCGCCCGTGCAATCCGCTCGCGAGCACGATAGGCAGACCGGGAGCGTCACGATGCACATGCTCGACGAGTTCGACTCCGCCCATGATGGGCATCGTCACATCACTGAGCAGGGCCGCCACATTGTGTTCGCCGCTGCGGATGATCGCGAGTGCTTCGGCGCCGTGCTCCGCCTCGATGACGCGAAAGCTCGCACGTTCGAGGGTGCGTCGCAGCACACGACGGATGACCGGCTCGTCGTCAACGACGAGCACCAGCGTGTCATCGCGGGCGGTCATACCTCCAGTGTGAGCAATGGCGCGGCAGGCGACAACGGTGCGGTCGCCGCGATGTTCGCTTTGCGAGCACGACCGCTCGCTCGCCGCTCGTCACGACCGTCGTTCGGCTCAGTACGCTGACCTCATGACAGCCGACGCTCCGTGGATGCGCGCCGCACGCAGCGCGGGACTCGTCGACCTCGACGGCACGGTGCGACCCACGATCTTCGCGGAGATGTCGGCTCTGGCCGCCGAGCACGGGTCGGTCAACCTCGGCCAAGGCTTTCCCGACGACGACGGCCCCATCGAGGTGCTCGACGCCGCGGTCGACGCCATCCGCTCGGGCCAGAATCAGTACCCGCCCGGTCGCGGAACCGCGCGGTTGCGCACCGCGATCGCTGAGCATCAGCAGCGCTGGTACGACATCGACGTGGATGCTCACCGCGAGGTGCTCGTCACCGCGGGCGCGACCGAAGCCATCGCCGCGAGCCTGCTCGCCCTCGCTGGCCCGGGCGACGACGTGGTGACGCTCGAGCCCTACTACGACTCGTATGCGGCGATCATCGGCCTCAGCGGGGCGCGCCACGTCACGATTGCCGTGCACGGCCCCGACTTTCAGCCTGACCCCGCTGCGATCGATGCCGCGATCACCGACCGCACTCGCGTGGTGCTGCTGAACTCGCCGCACAATCCGACCGGTTCGGTGCTCGCCGCCGAGCACATCGACCGCATCGTTGCTGCCGCGCAGCGACACGACGCCGTGATCGTGAGCGATGAGGTGTACGAGCACCTCGTCTTCGACGGCCAGCCTCACGTGCCGGTCGCGAGTCACCCTGGCGCAGCATCCCGCACGCTGACGATCTCGAGCGCGGCGAAGACGTTCAACGTGACGGGCTGGAAGATCGGGTGGATCACTGGCCCCGCCGACCTCGTTGAGGCGAGTCTCGCGGTGAAGCAGTTCTTGACCTACGTCAACGGCTCACCGTTTCAGGATGCCGTGGCGATCGGGCTCGAATTGTCGCGCGAACGCTTCGAGGCGCACACGGCAACGCTGCAGCGGCGGCGCGATCTGCTCGCGGCGGGCCTCACCGACGCGGGCTTCGCCGTCAGCCATGCCGCCGGCTCGTACTTCATCGTTGCGGAAGGAGACCCTCTGGGTCTCGGCGATGGCGCCGCGACGGCGAGGGCCCTCGCCGTCGACCCCGGAGTGGTGGGTATTCCGCTGCGCGCGTTCGGCCGTGCGGACGGTGCCGTCAGCCGCACGGCACTGCGCTTCGCGTTCTGCAAGCCCGATGAGGTGCTGCTCGAGGGCGTGCGGCGACTGCGATCGCTGCAGGCCTGACCTCACCCCCGACGACGGATGCGCGGCCCGCGCATGCGCCAGGCGACGAGCCCGAGCAGCGCTGCGCCTAGCGCGAGCAACGCACTGCTCAAGGCGAGCACCGCGCTCAGCGGGCTCGGCCCTGTGCTCGCGAGTTGCGTGGCCGGAGCATCCACCGGCTCGTTCACGACACCGCCGTCGTCGACCGGCTCTTCTTCCGGCAGCGTCGGCAACTCGGGCAGCACGAAACCGAAGTCAAGACTGAGGTCGCTGGCACCGTTGACGATCAAGTCGACGGACGACGCCGAACCGGTGGACGAATCGCCCTCGCGCTCTCCGACCCCCGGCAGCGTGGGGGTGAGTGCATCGAGAGCCTCAGCGGAGAGCTCGTCGTCGATCGTGACGGTGTACGACTCGCCCGCGGCGAGCACGGGCAGTCGGCTGAAGCGGTATCGACCCAGCTCGTCGGTCGTGGTTGCAGCGACGGTGCGGCCATCGATGTCGACGACAGGGGCGCCCTGCGGACCCGTGAGCACGAGCACCACCCCCGCGATTCCCTGCTCGCCTGCTGACTGTCGACCATCGAGATCGGCGTCGAGCCACACGAGGTCGCCCACGCTGACGCTGCGCACGCCGGCACCTGAGCCACCCGCACTCGTGCGTCGCATCGTCGTCGAGCGCTCGACGGTCGTGCCCGCGATCTCGACGACAACGCGGTTCGTGTAGGTGCCAAGGCCCTGCTGGATGATCGTGCCGCGGTAGGTGATGCGCACGAACTCGTTCGGTGCGATGCGGTCGAGTGAGAGCGTGAAGCCCTGCTCGTCACAGTCAAGGTCGACGCGCGCCGGGTCGAGTGCGGTGCGCACGGCGGTGGATGCGAGACCCTGCTGTGTCGTGATCGCGATCGTGGAGCATTCGATGATGCTGCCCGGTCCGATCTCGTCGACAACCGTCACCGGGGTATCGAAGCCCTCAGCATTGCCCGGCAGCGCGATCGCCCACGAGATGTTGCCGGTCTCATCGCGCGTGCCCTCGTATGCTCCATCGGCCCAGCTGCCGCCTTTCGCGAGGGTTCGGCTTGTTGCCGGCGGCGCAGGAGGCTTCGGCGGCGGGCAGTTCTCCGTGCACGGCGGAGTCGGCACCGGCTTGGGACCGATAGTGACTTCCGTGGCGATGCCGCCGAAGACGAGCACGATCGGGTCGGTTGTCTCGACGACGACTGAGTGGTCCCAGCGCACGGTGAGGTGCCCTTCACCCGCGACCTCGTCGTGCTGCTCGACATAGTCAGTGAGCGTGAAGACCACCGACTTTCCCTCCCACCGCGCAGTAGCGATGGGTCTTCCGTCAGCGGCGTCGAGCGTGAAGAGCGCGAGGCTCGCAGCGGCAAGCTCATCGGGAAGGTCGAGAGAGAACGTGTCGCCCGCCACGGCACCCGCCGGCACACGCCAGGTGAACGCGAGTGTCACACGCTCGTTCCAGGTGTAGTGCTCTTTCGTCGTGCGCACGTCGGTGATGACGCCCTCAAGTTGCCCTGCGGTAGCGCGTTGCGGCAGCGCGATCGTTGACGCGGCAGCGATGAGGGCGACAAGCACAGCGATGATGATCGTGCGCAGTGGCGACGGGGCGGTGGTGGGTGCGGGCATGACAAGACTCCGGTGGGTGACGGTAGAGGAGACCGCCGGCACGGGGAGGTTCGGGTCGTCCCCGTGCCGGGGTGGTCGTCCACTGAAGAACAGTCAGTGCGGTCGGCGATCATGACGCCAAAAAATGGAGAAGTTTTCGCGTCATGATCTCGACCACCGCAGACTGTTAACAGACGTAGACGTGCGCGCAGACCCGATCGCGCACAGCACCAGGAGGATTCACCGTGCCGAGAGAACTGCACGCCCTCGGCGACGAACAGCTCGCCGAGCGCGCTCGAGCAGGAGACCCTCGCGCTTTCGGCGTGCTCTGGGAGAGGCATGCGAAGGCGGGTCGCGCTGCCGCGCGTCAGTTCAGCGCGATCGCCGAACCCGACGACCTGGTCGCGGAGGCATACCTGCAGATTCTGCGAGCTGTGCAGCGCGGTGGTGGACCGCACGAAGCGTTTCGGCCGTACTTGTACCGCACGATTCGCAACATCGCTCTGCGCTGGCGACCGGGCACGCAGACACAGCCGCTGGAGGACGCGTTCGACCTGGCCGACGACCGGCCCGACCCCGAGACAGCGGCGCTGCAGAGCACGATCACCGTGCGCGCCTTCCGCACCCTGCCCGAACGGTGGCAGACCGTGCTCTGGTACACCGAGGTCGAAGGCATGCAGCCTGCCGAAGCCGCGCCACACCTCGGGCTCAGCGCGAACGGTGCTGCGGCGCTCGCGTATCGCGCGCGTGAAGGACTCAAAGCAGCCTGGTTGCAAGCGCACATCAGTGACGCGCGCGTGCCCGAGACCTGCCGCTGGGCGTCAGCCCGCATGGGCGACCGCGCTCGCGGAGCACTCTCGGCTCGTCAGAGGGAACGCTTCGACGCGCACGTCAGTGACTGCACGCGGTGCTCGATTCTCGTCGAAGAGGTCGACGAGTTGAGCGGCAGGCTCGCGGGTCTCGTGCTGCCGCTCGTGTTGGGAGGCACTGCCGGCTCTGCGCTCCTCGCCGAGCTTCTCGCTAGCGGGACGAGCGCCTCGGCTTCCGGGCTCGCGGCAGGCGGCGACGCGGGCGTGGCGCCACAGAGTGCCACCGCCGTCGGGACCGCGGGAGCTTCGACGTCGGTTCCGACCATCGTCGCCACTGTCGCCGTGTCAGCGATCGCTGCCGTCGCCGCAGCGGTCGTCGTGCTCTCCTCACTCCCCTCACCGTCGTCCAGCGAGCCGGAGGCCGAGGGATCCCGACCACCGGCGGTGGCGCCCATCCCCGCGCCGCCGCCGGTGCCCGCAGACCCAGAGATCGAGACCGACGCGCAGGCCGATGAACGACCACCAGCCGTCGAACCGGAGCGGACTGACCCCGAACAGTCGGCGCCAGCACCGCGCCCGACGAGCCCTGTCGATCCGCCGGTTGATCCGCCTGTCGATCCGCCGGTTGATCCGCCGGTTGACGCCATTGCACTGCCGCCGCAGGTCGACGATCTCGAGCTCGACGACCTTCGACTGTTGCCCATCCTGGGAGGAACAGCCGAAGCCGGCGCGACCGTGGTGCTGCTCAACGCGGAGGGTGACTCGCTAACCCAGTCGACTGCCGACGACGATGGTAGGTGGAACCTCGCGCTCCCCGATCCCGCCGCCGAGTCGATCACGGTCTCCGTGATGCAGATCGACCGCGCAGGCAATGAGTCAGCGGCAACGTCAGTCGGCCCGATCACACTGCAACGACCCGACCTCACCGTGCCGCTCGACGTCGAGTCGCAGCCCGGTGGCACGGTCGTGGATGTGATGCTCGCGGGCGTCGAAGGCGAGCGAGTGCAGGTGATCATCAACGGAGTCGCGACCGGAAACATCCACACGCTCGAAGAACAACCGATCCTGCGCGTGACGGCACCGCTGCCCGATGGCACGCATGCCATCAGCGTGCGCTATATCGATCCTGACTCCGGCCGAGTCGGCGCCACACGCACCGTCGAGTTCACGATCGGCACGTCCGGCGCGCCCACCCAATAGGTCAGCAGCTCAGCGCGGAGACACCGTGAACCGTCGCAGTTCGAGGGCGGGGTTCACACGCCGCACCTCTTCGAGCACAGCGCGATCGAGCGAGGCCACGGCGACATCGGTCTCGCTCTCGATGAACGCCAGTCGTTCGCCGCGCGGGTCGACGACCATACTGTGACCGACGCCGATCGCAGGTGCGTGGTCGGCCGCGGCGACGTACACCGTGTTCTCGATGGCCCTCGCGGTGACGAGGGTCTGCCAGGCGTGCACCTTTCCGGGTCCTGCCACCCACTCGCTCGGCACCAGCACGAGTTCGGCACCAGCATCCACCAGCCGTCTGGTGACTTCGGGGAAACGCAAGTCATAGCAGGTCTGGATGCCCACTCGCAGGCCCAGCGCGTCGAACAGTTGTGGCGGCTCGATCGCCCCGGGTTCTGCCCAGCGCGACTCCGTTGCCCCGAAGGCGTCATAGAGGTGCAGCTTGCGCGAGACGGCGAGCAGTTCGCCGCCGGGAGAGACTGCCACGATCGTGTTGCGAAAGCGCTCTGCCGTCGTGCCTGTCTCAATGAGTCCCGCCGCGATGATCGCGCCGCTCGCTGACGCGATGTCGGCGAGCCCGTTGACGAACGCTCCGTCGAGGGGCTCAGCCGCCGTCAGCCAGTCGGGGCCCATCGTGCGGTGAAACCAGCTGCTGTACTCCGGCGCCACGACGAGGCCGGCGCCCTGATCGACAGCGCGCAGCGTCAGCGAGCGCAGCGTGGCGAGGTTGTGGGCGCGGTCATCGACCGGTGCGAACTGGGCGACGGCGACAGTGCTCCCGGTCGGCATGCTCATGCGATCAGGCTAGTGCCGCGGGGTGCCCGCACCCCTCGGGTCTGCCACGATGGGCGTATGCCAGCGTCGCTCATCGTGCTCGGGTCTGCCAACACCGACTACACCGTTCTTGTCGACCGCCATCCGCAACCGGGTGAGACCTTGCTCGGAGACGAGCTCGTCGTCGCGACGGGCGGCAAGGGCGCCAACCAGGCTCTCGCTGCGGCTCGATCGGGCGCGCTCCCCCACTTTCTCGGGGCTGTTGGCGATGACGCGAACGGGCGACAACTGCTCGGCGCCCTCGGGTCGGGCGGAGTCGATGTGGCGCACCTCGCCGTGGTCGACGATGCGCCCACGGGCATCGCACTGATCACCGTCTCGCGCGACGGCGAGAACACGATCGTCGTCGCCGCCGGCGCGAACGGTCGCGTCACCGCGCACGAGGTCGAGGCGGGCATCCGCGCGCTGGGTGGCCCCGGAACGGTGCTGCTCGCGCAACTCGAGATTCCTCTGCCCGTGGTCGTCGAGGCCGCGAAGGTGGTGGCAGAGCTCGGTGGTCGCGTCGCGCTCAACCTCTCGCCGAGTCGTGAGGTGCCGGATGCTCTGCTCGCGCTCTGCGACCCGCTGATCGTCAACGAGTCAGAAGCCGGAGACCTCAGCGGCCTGCCGGTCGGCTCAGCCGACGAGGCTGCGGCCGCCGCGCAGGCGTTGCTCGCGCGATGCCGCAGCGTCGTCATCACACTCGGCGGCGACGGTGCGGTGTTCGCCTCCGCCGAGGGCGCGGGTCACATCGCTGCGCCGCGGGTCGAGGTGGTCGATACGACGGGTGCGGGCGACGCCTTTGCCGGAGCGCTCGCCGCGCACCTCGCCGAGGAGGGCGGAGCGCTCTCGGCAGCGGTCGAGCGCGGTGTCTCCGCCGGCGCTGCTGCAGTGCAGTGGCTCGGGGCGCAACCGCCCCTCGCGGAATAGTCACGTCGCGCGGTTACGGCGCCGCGCCCTTACATCGCAGTGACGAGAGGCCGTGACGATCGCCGCTGGTGCCGCCACATGACGACCACGACCACGGCGGGCCAGAGCGATTCGAGGTAGGCGGCAACGCGCTCGGCGAGACCGATCGTCGTTGCATCGGGCTGCGCCTCGACCCAGGCAAACGCCACGCAGCACGCGCCGACGACGAGCGTGCTGAGCACGGCTCCGACCGGGCGCAGCAGCCAGGGGTACTGGCGACCGAGCCGCATGCTCAGTACGGGCCAGAGAGCGAGCAGCACGAAGCCGGCCATCGCGGAATAGCGGTGCTCGGGCGATGATCCCTCCGCCGGCAGCGGAAACGCGGCGACCGCGAAAAGGGCAACGCCAGCGAGCCCGAGCGCGATGCGGCCCGGCAACCAGAGGCCGGGCGCGTAGGCAGCGGTCACAAGGTGACACACGCCAGTGAGCACGAACATGAGGGTCATGAAGACCTGCGTGGGAGCATCCACCGATGCAAGTTCGCTGATGGTCTGTCGTACCGGATCGAATCCTGGCGAGAGCAGTTCGGCGACGACCGTGCCGCCGACGAAGAAGACGGGCGCGAGTGCCGACGAGATGAGGGCCGGCCGGCGGACGAGAATCGGGATGCTCTGCACGGCACCACGCTAGCCGTGGCGAGCCGTGACGCTGATGCGAAGGCGGCCGGTGCCCGGGTACAACCCGAATGCACCCGAGCACCGGCCATGCCGGGCACGTGCGCTCACGAACCTGAAGGGGGGCGATGCGCACGTCGGGCGAATCCCTGCACCCGGCTTCTCCATATTCGCTGCCTGATTGACACGAGCCAAATCGGACGCGGTGCGCATATGCGCAGAACGAACGCGACTCGTGCTACTTGACGCGTCAATGTATTCTTGACAAATGCAAGATACGTTGACAGACGCCGTCCGCGAATTGCGCGCTCAGACCGACGCACTCCTCGCCTCGCGGGTGCTCTCGAGCGACGACGACTGGTCGACCTCGATCGACCGAGCAGTGCGAGTTCAGTCGGCTGCCGAGGCAGTCATGCTCGCCGTCGTGCACCGTGCGCGACAGCACGGGGCGACGTGGCAAGTCATCGGCGATGCCCTGGGTGTCAGCCGTCAAGCGGCCTTCCAGCGCTACGGCAAGCCCATTGATCCGCGAACAGGAGAACCCATGAACACCACACCACTCGCCGCGGCGGCCGACCTGGCCGCCGCCGTCATCAGCGACCTCGTCGCCGGAAGGTGGTCGCAGATCAGCGAGAGATTCGACTCGACCATGCGCGACGGCCTCTCTGATGAGGCGCTCGCCGCAGCGTGGGCTCAGATCGTCGGCATGGCTGGCGCATTCGAGGGCCACGGCGAGACCGAGGCCGTGCGCGCCGGTGACGTCACCATCACGAACACTCCCCTTTCGCTCGAGGCCGCCGACTACACCGCTCGCATCACGTTCCGCGACGACGAGTCGATCGCGGGCTTCTACATTCTCGAACGGCCGGCATCGTGAGCGCGCCGGTAACACCGCCGGGCACCGAGAGCACGACGGCGCGGCTCAGTCGGGCGGAGCTACTGCCGATCGGCGTGTTCATCGCCATCGCGTTTCTGCTCTCGTGGCTCGTCGCGATGCCACTGTGGCTCGGTGACGGCCTCGCGAGCCCGTGGTTCATCGTGGTGTCAATCGCCATGATGTCCACTCCCGCCATCGCGGCTATCGCCGTGGTGTTCTTCGTCGAACGACCCGCACGCAAGGCACAGGCCCTCGGTCTCGCGGTCAAGCCCGTGGGCCGGTTCCTGCTGTACTCAGCACTCAGCATCGTCGTGCCCATCGCCCTCGTGCTCGTCGCGCTACCGGTCGGGGCCCTGCTCGGCGTGTATCCGGCCGACTTTGTGACCTTTTCGGCCTTCCAGCAAACCCTCGACGACCTCGCGAGCAGCACCGGATCAGGCGCCATTCCGATTCCCACGGGCGCACTCATCGCCATTCAGCTCGCCACGCTTCCTCTCGCAGCCTTCATCAACCTCATTCCGGCGCTGGGCGAAGAGCTCGGATGGCGGGGCTGGCTGCTGCCCAAACTCATGCCGCTGGGGCCGATCGCCGCCATCGTGATCTCGGGAGTGATCTGGGGGCTGTGGCACGCGCCCCTGATTCTGCTCGGCTACAACTACCCCGACGCACCCGGCTGGCTCGGACTCACCGCCATGGTCGGCATGTGCATCGTCTTCGGTGCCGTGTTCGGATGGTTGCGACTGCGGTCGGGTTCAGTGTGGCCGCCCGCGCTCGCTCATGCGGCCTTCAACGGTGCCGCCGGCAGCTACTTGCTGTTCGCCATGGCGGGCGAACACATCGACACGACCCAAGCGACAGTGCTCGGGTGGACAGGCTGGATCGTGCCGATCGTCTTCGTCACGGTCGTGCTGGCGACGGGGAAGTTTCGGCCCTGGCGCCCGCAGCAGAATGCCGAGATCGCATCGGCGGTCGCTCCGACACCGACGGTGACGTAGACGGCGACGCAGACGGCAACCATACGCAGAAGGCCCGGTCTTTCGACCGGGCCTTCTG
>SXMH01000137.1 GCA_005777405.1 Actinomycetota bacterium | reverse complement strand
TGGCCGTCGGCAAGTCGACGATCGCGCGCCTGCTGCGAGAGCTGCTCTCTCGGTGGCCCGATACGCCCCGCGTCGAGCGGGTCACCACTGACGGCTTTCTGTTGTCGACGGCAGAACTCGGACGGCGCGGCATTCTGCACCGCAAGGGTTTTCCCGAGTCGTATGACCGCCGTGCGCTGCTGCGCTTCGTCTCCCGCGTGAAGTCGGGCGCCGAAGAGGTGCGAGCGCCGGTCTACAGCCATCTCAGCTACGACAGGGTGCCGGGTGCCGAGATCATCGTGCGACGCCCCGACATTCTCATCGTCGAAGGCCTCAACGTGCTGCAGCCGCCCGGGCCGGGATCATCACTCGCCGTGAGCGATCTCTTCGACTTCACGATTTATGTGGATGCTCGCACGAGCGATATCGCCCAGTGGTACGAAGATCGCTTCCTCGCGCTGCAGCGCGGCGCCTTCACCGATCCGCGCAGCTACTTTCACCGCTACGCCTCGCTCTCGCACGACGAGGCGGTGGCGACGGCGGGCCGCATCTGGCGAGAGATCAACGAACCCAACCTGCTCGAGAACATCTTGCCGACCCGAGCACGTGCCTCGCTCGTGCTGCGCAAAGAGAGCGATCACGCCGTCTCGACCGTGCTGTTGCGCAAGATCTGAGACCGGCATGCGCGATCGATCTGTCTACACCCACGGGCATCATCCGAGCGTGCTCGCGGCGCACCGCTGGCGCACGATCGCCAACTCGGCGGCGTACCTCGAGGCCGAGCTGAGCCCGGGTCTGACGCTGCTCGACGTAGGTTCGGGCCCCGGCACGATCACGGTCGAGTTCGCCGAGCGACTCGCGCCCGGCGAGGTCGTGGGCGTGGATGCCGCACCCGCCGCCATCGCGGCCGCGCAGCAGCACGCCGCCGACCGCGCGGCCGCGCTCGCTCATGGTTCGGTGCGCTTCGAGCTCGGCGACGCCCTCGCCTTGCCCTTTGATGACGGCGCGTTCGACATCGTGCACACCCACCAGACTTTGCAGCACGTCGATGATCCGGTGGGTGTACTGCGCGAGATGTCGCGCGTCGCTCGACTCGACGGTCTCGTAGCCGCCCGTGAAGTCGACTACGCCGCGACAGTGTGGTTTCCGCTGCTGCCGGGGCTCTCGCTGTGGCTCGACGTGTATCGCCGGGTGCACCGGGCCACGCGCGGCGAGCCCGATGCCGCGCGTCACCTTAGTGCGTGGGCACGGCAGGCCGGACTGCGCGATGCACGCTACTCGGCGACGAGCTGGCTCTTCACCGAAGCGGATGACCGGGCCTGGTGGGGCGAAGCCTGGGCTGAGCGCGCACTCGAATCAGACTTCGCGCGGCACGCGGTCGACGGCGGTCACGCGACTCTCGACGAGCTGCGCGCCATCAGTGCTGCGTGGCAGCAGTGGTCACACGACGAGGATGGCTGGCTGACGCTGACGCACGGCGAGCTGCTCGCCCGCCCCGCTGCGCGCTAGGCGACGAGCTTCCCCGTCAGACCGCGAGCTGTTCGGCGACGAGCCCAGCGAGACGATCGGCGACAGCCTGCGCCGTCTCGAGTTCAGCGGCCTCGACCATGACGCGCACCATCTGCTCGGTGCCGCTCGCGCGCAGCAGCACGCGGCCGGTGTCGCCCAGCAGCGCCTCTTCAGCGGCGACCGCCTCGGCGATGACACTGTGCCCGTCGAGCGCCGTGCGATCGACATCGCGCACGTTGATGAGCACTTGCGGAAAGACCGTCATGACACTCGCGAGATCGGCGAGGCTGCGGCCCGTGCGCACGATCTCGGCGGCGAGCTGCAAGCCGGTGAGAATGCCGTCGCCGGTCGTCGCGTGCTCGCTGAAGATGATGTGACCCGACTGTTCGCCACCCAGGCTCAGTCGGTGCTCAGCGAGCGCCTCGAGCACGTAGCGGTCGCCGACCTTCGTCTCGACCATGCGGATGCCGCGCGCAGCCATCGCGCGCTTGAGGCCGAGGTTGCTCATGACCGTGGCGACGAGGGTGTCAGCCGCGAGGGCACCTCGCTCGTGCATCGACACCGCGAGGATTGCCATGATCTGGTCACCGTCGACGACGTTGCCGTGAGCATCCACCGCCAGGCAGCGGTCGGCGTCTCCGTCGTGAGCGATGCCGAAGTCTGCCCCCTCAGCGACGACGGCCGCCTGCAAGAGTTCGAGATGCGTCGAGCCAGCGCCCTCGTTGATGTTGAGCCCGTCGGGGTCGGCACCGATGACGGTCACCCGTGCACCCGCATCGGTGAAGACCTGCGGAGAAATGGCCGACGCGGCACCGTGCGCGCAGTCGAGCACGACGTGCACGCCGTTGAGCGAGACATCGAGGGTGCCGAGCAAGTGCAGCAGGTAGCGGTCTTCGGCGTCGGCAAAGCGTCGAATACGGCCCACATCGGCCCCGGTTGGCGCGAGCACGTCACCCTCATCGAGGGCGCGCTCGATGCGTTCTTCGACTTCGTCGGGCAGTTTCGTGCCCCCGAACGAGAAGAACTTGATGCCGTTGTCGGGTGCCGGATTGTGCGACGCCGACACCATGACGCCGAAGTCGGCATTGATGTCGCCGACGAGGAACGCTGCGGCGGGAGTGGGCAGCACCCCGGCGTCGAGCACGTCGATACCCGAACTCGCGAGACCTGCCGACACAGCAGCGGTGAGAAACTCACCCGAGACGCGAGGGTCACGAGCCACGATCGCGGTGGGACGCTTGCCCTGCTGTCGCAGCTCGTCGGCGTGACGACCTTGCGTGAGTACACGCGCGGCAGCCTGAGAAAGCCCGAGGGCAAGCGACGCGGTGAGATCACCGTTCGCCAGCCCCCGGACTCCATCGGTGCCGAAGAGACGACCCATGTCGGTTCGCCTGAACTCGAGCGACTAGCGCTTCGAGTACTGGGGCGCCTTGCGGGCCTTCTTGA
>SXMH01000136.1 GCA_005777405.1 Actinomycetota bacterium | reverse complement strand
GGGTGACTTCCATGCCCTCGACGATGCCGGTGAATTCGCCGAGCACGACGACGCCGATCTCGTTCTCGTCGAGGTTGAGGGCGAGGCCGAGTGTGCCGTCGGAGAAGCGCACGAGCTCGTTCGCCATGACGCCGGGGAGACCCTCGACGTGGGCGATGCCGTCGGCGGCGTCGATGACGTGGCCGACCTCGGTCGCCGCGGCCGTACCGGGCGCGTACGACTTCGCGAAGTTCTTCAGCGCGTCACGGATCTCATCCGGGCTGATCGTCAGTTCTGCCATGTTCTTCCCTTTAGTCTTCGAGCGCCCTGAGGGCCCGTGTGGTGAGTGGTGCGCTGGCGCTAGCTGGCCAGCTGAAGCGAGAGGTCGGCCAACCGGGCGGCGATGCTGCCGTCGATGACCTCGTCGCCGACCTGGATGCGGACGCCGCCGATGAGCGCGGGGTCGACGACCTGGTTGACGACATGTTCGCGGCCGTAGCGCGCCGTGATGGCGGCCTCGACCGATGAGCGTTGTGCGGAGGTGAGCGGACGAGCGACCGAGACCGTCGCGACTCCCTTGCCCGAGACGTCAGCGACGATCGACACCGCTTGGCTGACGAGAGCAGCGAGTCGACGCCCGCGCGGCTGCTGCACGAGATGCGAGGCGATCGCGCGAGCCTGTGCACTCGCGGACCCCAGCAAGGAATCGACAAGCGAGCGCTTGCCCTCGGCACCGCCGCGCTTGCTGCTCAGGGCGAGTTCGAGGTCGGGTTCCGACGTCGCGACCCGGCCGAATTCGAAGAGCTCGCGCTCGAGAGAACCATCGCGCGGTGCCGTCGCGGCGATCGCACGGATGCCGATCTCCTCAATACCCGCGAGCAAGTCATCGCTGCTCGACCACCGCGAGGTCGCGATGCCTTCGAGCAGTGATCTCGAGGCAGGTGACAACGAGGAGAAGACGGTGCTGACGAGAGCGACCGTGCCCTTCTCGCCCGAGGAGGTGCTCATGAGGGCGGCGAGCAGCTGCGGCGAGTCCGCAATGGTCCTTGCGGCAGCGAGCAGTTGCTCTCCTGCCGCGTGGTCCACGTTCTTCGCGCCCGACAGCGCTGTGCGTGCCGCCTCAAGGGCGCTGCGCGTCGCTGATCCCATGACTACTGCTTCGCCTTCGAGTCGGTGGCGAGGTCGGCGAGGAAACGGTCAACGAGCGCCGTCGCCTTCTTGTCGTCGGCGAGGCTCTCGCCGATGACACCGCTCGCGAGGTCGAGAGCGAGCGAGCCGACTTCGGCTCGCAGCGACACGAGTGCGGCCTGACGCTCAGCCTCGATCTGCTGCTGCGCCGTCGCCGTGACGCGCGCGGCTTCGGCAGCAGCCTGCTCCTTGAGCTCGGCGATGATCGCCGTGCCTTCGGCGCGGGCCTGCTCGCGGATCTTCGCCGCTTCGGCGCGACCCTCGGCGAGAAGCTTGTTGTACTCCTCGAGGGCCGCCTGGGCCTCCGCCTGCGCCGACTCCGCCTTCGCGATGCCGCCCTCGATGAGCGCGGCGCGCTCGTCGAGCATGGTGCGCATGCGCGGCAGCACGACGCGCCAGAAGAGCAGCAGGATGAGGATGAACGGAACCAGCGAGTAGACGATGTCGTACCACGCCGGAAGCAGCGGGTTCGGCGCCTCCTCGGCGGCGATGATGAGCTCTGCGAGCATGAAGAAGATCTCCTAGACGAAGATGAAGTACGTCGCGATACCGATGAACGCGAGCGCTTCGGTGAAGGCGATACCGATGTACATGAGCACCGTGAGGCGGCCCTGGAGCTCGGGCTGGCGGGCGACCGACTCGATCGTCTTGCCGACGACGATGCCCACGCCCACACCGGCACCGATGGCCGAGAGGCCGTAGCCGACGGTCGCGATGTTGCCGTTGATCTCGGCGAGAACCGTGTTTGCGTCCACGAGGGGTGTTTCCTTCCGTTTCGGATGACGAGAGCGGATGCTCGCGTCGGGGTTGCTAGTGCTCGTCTGCCAGCGCGAGCTGGATGTAGACGGCGGTCAAGAGAGCGAAGACGTAGGCCTGCAGCACGGCCACGAGAATCTCGAAGAACGTGAAGGCCGTGCCGAACGCGAGGGTCACGGCGCTCGCGGCGATCCACCACCCACCGAGATCGACCATGAAGAACGCGGTGGCCGAGAAGAACAGCACGAGCAGCAGGTGGCCGACGATCATGTTCATGAGCAGTCGGAGGGTCAGCGTGACCGGGCGCAGCACGAACATCGAGATGAACTCGATGGGCGTCACGATGATGTAGAGGAACCACGGCACGCCGGGCGGGAAGAGCGCGTTGCGCAGGAAGGTCCAGGGGTGCTTGCGCAGTCCTGCGTAGATGAAGGCGATGTACGCCGCGACGGCGAGCACGAGCGGCAGCCCGATCACCGAGGTGCCGGCGATGTTGATGCCGGGCACGATTCCCGTGAGGTTCATGAACAGCACGAGGAAGAAGATCGTCGTGATGAGCGGCAGGAAGCGCTGGCCGTCTTTCTTGCCGAGGAGGTCTTCGGCGATGTTGACGCGCACGAAATCGAGGCCCATCTCGATCGTGCCCTGGAAGCGGCCGGGCACGAGGCGCATGCGACGAGTGCCGAGCCAGAACAGCAAGATGAGGATGGCGACGATGACGAGGCGCAACAGCATGATGCGGTTGAGCTCGAACGGCGTGCCTTCGAAGAGAATCGCCGGCGGGAAGAAGTCGAGAATCGACGGACCGGAGAACTCGGGCGCATCGGGAGCGGGAACGCTCGCGAAGGGCATGGCGGGGAACAGGGCGACAGCGCTCAGGGGAGTCTCCAGAATCGGGGCGAAACGGTCGGTCTCGCGGCGATCGGCGGCGGTTCTTCCACCCTACCAAGAGATCAGGGGTGGCGGTGACCGCGCTCGGCGCCGCGAGGAGTCAGTCAGTCGTCGCTGGGGGCCGGCGGCAGCTGCACGTCGCTCACGTACGGCACACGCGCGCGCGTGATCGCGACGATGTCGGTGACGAGCCCCGCGAGCACAGCGATGACGAGCGTGGCGAAGAGTACGACGCCGTCGACGAACGGTGCATCGCGCAGCGTGAAGACGAGCACGAGGAAACCGATGAACTTCAGCATCCACGAGCCGATGACGATGCCGAAGTAGGCGGGTGAGAGCAGGTCAGAGCCCGTCACTCGGTCGGCGACGAGGATGCTCGCAGCTGTGAGGCCGAGGAACACGAAGCCCATCCCGGCGCCGATGAGTGCGCTGAGCATGCCAGGCAGGCCGCTCACGAGCGCACCGATGACGCTGCCGACGACCGCGATGGCGAACGTGACCGCGCCGCCATAGATGAGCGAGCTGCGCAGAGCGGGTGCCGCTGTCGAGGCGCGAGGAAGAGGTGCCGTGGTCATGATGTCTCCTGCGGTGTGGTCGGTGCGGTGTCGGTGTCTTTCGGCGTCCGCTCGCTGTCATCGAGGGCAGCGGCCACCGCCTCGAGCTCACGCTCGGGCACATCATCGAGCGACACGGGAGCGGCGGCATCGAGTGGATCAAAGCGCGCGAACTGGGGCTGGGCATCCGGATCGGACTGCACAGCGGCCTCCACCTGCTTACGGCGGCTGAGCGGCGAGAGCGTCACGATCGTGCAGGCGATGAGGCCGAGAACGACGACAGCGAGCGCCCACCACCAGGGCACGAACAGAAAAAGAAGGGCGCCGATCGCGACGACCGCCGTCCATGCATAGAAGATCAAGACCGCGTGAAAGTGCGAGTGCCCCATGTCGAGCAGTCGGTGGTGCAAATGCTTGCGGTCGGCGCTGAAGGGAGACTTGCCTGCCCGCAGCCGGCGCAGCACGGCGAGGCCGAAGTCGAGCAGCGGCACGACCAACACGGCGAACGGCAGCACGAGGGGCAGGAATGCGGCAACGAGTTGCCCGCTGTCGATGTCGTTCGGGTCGATCTGCCCAGTGACCGAGATCGTCGACACGGCCATGAGCAGGCCGATGACCAGGGCTCCCCCATCGCCCATGAAGAGCTTGGCGGGGTGCCAGTTGAAGGGCAGGAACCCGGCGGTGGCGCCGAGCAGCACGGCCATGACGAGTGAGGCGAGGTTGAACGCCGTCTGCGAAGTGTCGATCGACAGCAAATAGCTGTAGACGAAGAACACCGAGCCCGCGATGATCGTGACGCCCGCGACGAGGCCGTCGAGACCGTCGATGAAGTTCACGGCGTTCATGACGAGCACCACGGCGAGCACCGTGATGATGAGCGACATCGTCGGGGAAAGTGCGGCGATGCGTCCGGGCCCGATCGGCAGTGAGACGATCTGCAAGCTCGACCACGCGAGGAACCCCGCGACGAGCAACTGACCCGCGAGCTTGGTCATCCAGTTGAGGTCGTAGAGATCGTCGACGACCCCGATGATGAGCATCACAATCGCCGCAGCGACGATGGCGATGATCGGGAAAGGGTCAGCAAAAACCAGCCGAAACCAGCTGATCTGCGAGGCGATGACCAGCGCGGCGACGATGCCCGTGACGATCGCGATACCGCCCAATCGCGGTGTGGGCGTCGTGTGCACATCGCGTTCGCGGATGCCCGGGTAGAGCTTGTAGCGGTGGCTCAACCGCCAGACCGCCCACGAGGCGCTGAAGCTCACGAGAGCTGCGAGCACCGCGATGAGCAGGTAGAACGTCACGCGACGAGCTCCTGACCGACGACGCGGATGATCTCGTCGTCGGGAATCACGCCGTGCCGGACGATGCGCAGCTTGCCTTCGGGCAAGTGCAGGCTCGTCGCGTCGACGATCGTCGAACCGGTGTCGGCACCCTCGGGTACGACACCGCCGACGGCACCGCCGTCGAGGTAGACCGACACCCGATCACCGAGCATCTCGAGCGCCTCGTGCGCCGTACGCGCCGCGGGTTGTCCAGACAGGTTCGCACTCGACACCGCGAGTGGCCCGGTGTCGGCAAGCAAGTGCAGGGCGTGGCGATGGTCGGGCATACGCAGCGCGACGGTGCCGCGCGTCTCACCGAGATCCCACACGAGGCTCTCACGCGCCTCGACGATGACCGTGAGCCCGCCTGGCCAGAACTCTTTGACGAGGGCGGCAACAGCGTCAGGCACGTTCTCGGCGAGAGCGTTGAGGGTCGGGATGCCCGGAATGAGCACGGGCGGCGGCGCATCGCGGCCGCGTTCTTTGGCATCGAGCAATCGCTGCACCGCCTCGGCGCGGAAGGCGTCGGCGGCAAGACCGTAGACGGTGTCGGTGGGCATGACGACGAGCTCACCTCGGCCAATGGCCCCGCGCGCCGCCCGAAGCCCCTCGAGCAACTCGCTCTCGACGGAGCAATCGAACACTCTGGACATGATGCGTTCATCGTAGTGGGGCAGACTGGGGAGCCTCATGAGCCTGCTTTTTCTCTTCGACATGGACGACGTGCTGTACGACTACGACTGGCGCGAGCGCATGGCCGGCCTCACGAAGCTCACCGGTCACGATCTGCACGAACTCCGGCGTCGCTGGTGGATGAGCGGAGGCGAAGGGCGCGCCGAAGCCGGTGAACCGTCAGACCCTGACGAGTATCTGGCGGCAGCGACCGCCGCGATCGGCACGAGCATCCCCCGCGATGTCTGGGTCGACATTCGCGCTCGCGCGACGCATCCCCGACCGGATGCGCTCGCCGCCGTGCGCCGCGCGACCGAACTGGGCCGCGCAGCACTGCTCACCAACAACGGCATCCTCATCCACCACCACTTGCACGAGGTGGCTCCCGAGCTCGTGCCGATCATGGGTCGAGAGCACATGCACGCCTCGGCGTTCTTCGGCGCGCGCAAGCCTGAGCCGCTCGTCTACCGCCGCGCGATGGAGCACTACGGCGCCAAGCCTCAGTCGACTTTCTTCGTGGATGACCGGCCGGAGAACATCGATGGCGCGGCCTCGTGCGGCATCACGGCGCACTTGTACGTCGACGAGGCGAGCTTGCTCGCGGCCATCGAAGAGTTCGCGGCACGCGCCCTCGCGGAGCAGGTCTCGGTCTAGTTCGACTCAGCGGGTCGCCGTGGTCGCGCGATCGCGACCGAGCAGATCGGGATGGGTGGCGATCGCTCGGAAACCGTCGGCGCGCAGCACCTCCGCGATGGCGGCGGCCTGCAGCTCGCCGTGCTCGATCACGAGCACTCCCCCGGGCCGCAGCAGTCGATGGGCCGTCATGCTCAACGCGCGCACCGCGTCGAGTCCGTCGACGCCGCTGTAGAGCGCGTGGGCAGGGTCGAAGAGTCGCACTTCGGGATCGCGCGGCACGGCGTCACGGGGAATATAGGGCGGATTCGAGGCGACGACGTCGACCGCACCGTCGAGTTCGGGCAGCGCCGTCGCGAGGTCGTCGAACACGAGCCTCACGCGCCCATCGCCGTAGCGGCGCACGTTGCGCGTGGTCCACGTGAACGCCTCGGGCGAGTTCTCGACGGCCACGACGCGCGAGTGCGGTACCTCGACGGCGAGCGCGAGCGCGATGGCGCCGCTACCCGAGCCGAGGTCGACCGCGAGCGGTTCAGCGTGCGGCACGGCGAGCAGCGCATCGATCGCGTGCTGCACGACGCTCTCCGTTTCAGGACGCGGGACGAAGACGCCAGGGCCGACGGCGAGCTCGAGACCGCGAAAGGGTGCGATACCGGTGATGTGCTGCACCGGTTCGCGCGTGGCCCGGCGCTCGATCGCTTCGGTCGCGGCGAGCACTTGCTCAGCATCCACCGAGACGTCGATGAGCGCCTTGGCCTGCACTTGGCCTCGACTCATGCCGAGCACGTGACCGAGCAGCAGATCGGCGTCGACCTCGGGCGAGGGAACCCCCGCCTCGGCGAGCACGCGAATGGCATGCTCGCGCAAGGCGGCAACGGTCGGCAGGCTCACGGTCGTGCGTGCGCGGTCACTGCTCGCCGTCGCCGATCGCGGCGAGTCGCGCCTCTTCGTCGGCGTGGATGCACGACTCGACGACGGGACCGAGCGCGCCGTTCATGACCGCGTCGAGGTTGTAGGCCTGGTAGCCGGTGCGGTGATCGGCGATGCGGGTCTCGGGGAAGTTGTAGGTACGAATGCGTTCCGAGCGATCCATGCCGCGAATCTGGCTCTTGCGAGCATCGCTGGCGGCAGCATCCAGTTCTTCCTGCTGCTTCGCAAGAATGCGGGCTCGCAGCACGCGCATCGCCGCCTCGCGGTTCTGCAGCTGGCTCTTCTCGTTCTGCATCGAGACGACAATGCCGGTGGGAAGGTGCGTGATGCGCACAGCCGAGTCGGTCGTGTTCACGCTCTGGCCGCCGGGGCCGCTCGAGCGATACACGTCGATCTTGAGATCGTTCTGGTTGATCTCGACCTCTTCGGGCTCGTCGACCTCAGGAAACACGAGCACGCCCGTCGTCGACGTGTGGATGCGGCCTTGAGACTCGGTCGCCGGCACACGCTGCACGCGGTGCACACCGCCCTCGTACTTCAGGCTCGCCCAGACTCCCTCTGCGGGGTCGCTCGACGAGCTCTTGATGGCGACCTGCACGTCTTTGTAGCCGCCCATGTCGCTGCGAGTGGCGTCGAGCAACTCGACCTTCCAGCCACGCGATTCGGCGTAGTACGAGTACATGCGCAAGAGGTCGGCGGCGAAGAGCGCCGACTCTTCGCCGCCCTCGCCGCCCTTGATCTCCATGATGACGTCGCGACCATCGTCGGGGTCACGCGGGATGAGCAGTCGGCGCAGCCTTTCTGCGCGCTCGGTGACAGCCGTCTCGAGCGCGGGAACTTCGGCAGCGAACGCCTCGTCGTCTTTCGCCAGCTCGCGGGCAGCGGTGAGGTCTTCCTCGGCGTGCTGCCACTTGCTGTAAGCCTCGGCGATCTGACTCAGCTCGGCGTAGCGGCGATTGAGCTTCTTGGCGCGAGCAGCATCGGCGTGCACGGCAGGGTCGCCGAGCTGCTCTTGCAGTTGCTCGTGCTCGGCGAGGAGCGCGCCGACGGAATCGAACATGCCGCTCAGTTCACCGCGGCGGCGGAGCCGCCCTGCGGCAGTGACTTCTGCACGGCGACGAGGAACTCGACGTTCGACGACGTCTCTTTGAGCTTGCCGAGCACCATCTCGAGCGCGGGCTGCGTGTCGAGCCCGGCGAGGGCTCGCCGGAGCTGCCAGGTGACGCGCACCTCGTCAGCGCCGAGCAGCATCTCTTCGCGACGCGTGCCCGATGCCGAGATGTCGACGGCCGGGAAGATGCGCTTGTCGGCGAGC
>SXMH01000135.1 GCA_005777405.1 Actinomycetota bacterium | reverse complement strand
GGTGACGTAGTCGTCTCCGCCGACGGTGAGACCCATGATCTTGTCGTCGGTGTCGTCTTTGGCAGTGAGGAAGAGGATCGGGCTCGTGTAGCCGCTCGAGCGCAGTCGCTTCGTCACGCCGAACCCGTTGATGTCGGGCAGCATCACATCGAGAATGATGAGATCGGGCTCTTCTTCGAGCACCGCAGAGATCGCTTGCGCGCCGTTGCCCACGGCCCGCACCGCGAAGCCTGCAAAGCGCAGGCTCGTGGTGAGAAGGTCGCGAATGTTGGGCTCGTCGTCAACGATGAGAATCTTGGGTCCGTCAGCCATGCCGACAGTATCTGCGCGTTCGTTGAGCGTTAGCTGAGTGCCGGTAGTGGGCGATGGTGACGAGCCCTCCGCGCTGTCGGAGCACGCCGCTAGCGTCTGCGGCATGGACATCGTGCTCATCCCCGGTTTCTGGCTCAACGGCGACTCGTGGGCGACGTCGACGACCGAACTCGCGCAGGCAGGGCACCGCCTGCACCCGTTGACACTGCCGGGCAAGCGAGCCACCGACACCAGCCTTGCGGGCATCGGGCTTCGCGATCATGTGGATGCTGTGCTCGAGGTCGTCGACGCGCTCGAGGGCCCCGTGGTGCTCGTCGGGCACTCTGGCGGCGGCACGATCGCGTGGGCCGTCGCCGACGCGAGACCGAGTCGCATTGCACGCGTCGTCTTCGTCGACGCGATTCCGATGCCGGCGGGCACGTGCATCAACGACGAGCTGCCCGTCGACGGCGATGGGGTGCCGCTGCCCGACTGGTCGCTCTTTGAGCCCGAAGACCTCACCGACCTCGACGATTCTCTCCGCGAGCACTTTCGTGCGATCGCCATGCCCGAGCCCGTGGGCGTCGCGCACGAGCCCACTCGCCTCGACGACCCCGCTCGGTTCGCGGTACCCGTCACGGTCATTGCGTGCGAGTTTCCCGCCGCGATGGTGCAGCAGGCCATCAGCAACTCACGCGAGTGGGCGGCTGAGCTCGCCGCGATGCAGCACCTCGAGTTCGTCGAGCTGCCGACGGGTCACTGGCCGCAGTTCACGAAGCCAGTCGAGCTCGGCCACAGCCTGCTGGCGGCCATCGGCCGCGGCTAGGCCGCAGTCGGAATCGTGTCGGCGTCGACGATCGTGTAGCTGTACCCCTGCTCGGCGAGGAACCGCTGGCGGTTCTGCGCGAAGTCTTGATCGACGGTGTCGCGCGCGACGAGCGTGTAGAAGCTCGCGGGAATGCCGCTCTTCTTGGGGCGCAAGAGGCGGCCGAGACGCTGCGCTTCTTCTTGCCGCGAGCCGAACGAGCCCGACACCTGAATGGCGACCGTGGCTTCGGGCAGGTCGATCGAGAAGTTCGCCACCTTCGACACCACGAGTACGGGTGTCTCGCCATCGCGGAACTCCTGGAAGAGCCGCTCGCGCTCGGCGACCGGCGTCGCTCCGGTCAACTGCGGCACCCCGAGGGCCTCTGAGAGCTCGTCGATCTGATCGAGGTACTGCCCGATGACGAGAATGCGCTCACCCTCGTGCTGCGCCACGAGCCGCTGCACGACGCCGAGCTTGGCAGGCGCCGTGGCGGCGAGCCGGTAGCGCTGATCGTCGCTGCTCGCCGCGTATTCGAGCCGTTCGCTCGGGGGTAGGTCGATGCGCACCTCGAAGCAACTGGCGGGGGAGATGTAACCCTGCGCCTCGATCTGCTTCCACGGAGCGTCGAAGCGCTTCGGACCGATGAGGCTGAAGACGTCGCTCTCGCGACCGTCTTCGCGCACGAGCGTTGCCGTGAGGCCGAGGCGTCGGCGAGCCTGCAGCTCGGCGGTGAGCTTGAACACCGGAGCCGGCAGCAAGTGCACCTCGTCATAGATGATGAGGCCCCAGTCGAGAGCATCCAACAGCGCCAAGTGCGCGTACTCGCCCTTCTTGCGGGCGGTGAGAATCTGGTAGGTCGCGATCGTGACGGGCCGCACCTCTTTGCGTTCGCCCGAGTACTCGCCGATCTCGTCTTCGGTGAGGCTCGTGCGGGCGAGCAGCTCGGCGCGCCACTGGCGTGCCGACACGGTGTTCGTCACGAGAATGAGCGTCGTGGCGTCGACGGCAGCCATCGCCCCCGCGCCCACGAGCGTCTTGCCGGCGCCGCAGGGCAGCACGACGACTCCCGAGCCGCTGTCGACGAACTGGTCGACCGCGTGCTGCTGGTAGGGCCTGAGGCTCCACTCGGCGGTGTCGAGTTCGATGTCGTGCGGAGTGCCGGGGGTGTATCCGGCGAGATCCTCCGCCGGCCACCCGATCTTGACGAGCTCTTGCTTCACCTGCCCCCGCGCCCAGGCTTCGAGCGCGAAAGCCCCGTGGTCGATGCGTCGGGTGAGCAGAGGCGCGATGCGCTTGTTCTGTGCCACTTCGGCGAGCACGGCCGAATCGGTCGAGCGCAACACGAGCTCGCCCTCCTCGTTGCGCACGATCATGAGTCGTCCGTAGCGGCTCACCGTCTCAGCGAGGTCAATGGCCACCGACTGCGGCACCGGAAACTTCGCGTAGCGCTCGAGCACCGCGAGCATTTCCTCGGCTTCGTGGCCCGCTGCCCTGGCGTTCCACAGACCCAGTCGCGTGATGCGGTAGGTGTGCACGTGCTCGGGTGCGCGTTCCAGTTCGGCGAACACGGCGAGGGCGTGCCTCGCCTCCTCAGCCTGGGGGTTGGCGACCTCGAGCAAGACAGTGCGGTCGCTCTGCACGATGAGCGGGCCCTCGGGATTCATAACGGGCCAGTCTAGGTGGCGCGCCTGTGCCGAGCCTGCGGCGGGATGCTCGCACGGGGTCGACTCAGCCGAGCGGTTCGACCGCCGTGATGCTCGAGACCGGCAGCGTGCGCTCGACGTCGACCGCCAGATCGCGCCCGCGTACTCGGCCCGCACCGATGCCGGTGGGCTCGAGCTCGAACACTCGATCGCTGCCATCAGGCATGCGCACCGTCGCGCGCACGGTCAACTTCGAGCGCAGGGCGAGTTGCCACTGGCGCGCGACCCAGGCGTCGTCGCCCGGCTCGACGTCGGTGACGGCGCGACGCAGTCGCGCCACGGCGGCGGTCACGCCGTCGTCGTGCGGCGGTGCAGCGGCCGCGCGTTGGCCGCCCGGCCGTGCGGGCGTGGCAAGACCTTCGTCAGGGGCGGCCGGATACCGCGCGTCGATAAGCGTCCACAGCACGACGTCAGGAGCAAAGCGGCTCACGACGCGGTGGTCGCCGACACGTCGCAGCGAGAGCGAGGCGAGTGCGGCATCCACGGCGACGGCGTCGATGAGCGTGCGATCGTCGCTGCGCACGCTCGTGCGCGCGCCGAGGTCGGCGTGCTCGTCACCACTCACGGGCCCGACCCGCAGCGCGCCGTAGCGCTGCGCAGTCTCGTTGACGAGGTACGCGAGCGGCTGAGGCACACCGGTGAGCGAGATCGACTCGAGAAACTCGTGCAGACTCTCGGCGGTCTCACCCAGTGCGACCGCGCGCGTGACGCTCTCGGCCGTGATGCGGTAGCGCCCGGCGAAACCGGCGCTCTCGACGTCGGCGAGCCTGCGCAGTCGAGCGTCGAGCTCGCCCGCGAGCGGGCCCGGCGACACGACCGTGAGGTCATGCTGCAGATACACCCGGCGCACTTCGGGCGGTACAAGCGGCGTGAGAGCCGCTGCGGCCGCGCGGGCATCACCGTGTGCGCCGAGGAGGGCGCGACCGAGCGTGCCGAGCTCGCCGTCGATCGCGAGCCCGAGCCGCTCGGCGCGATCGGCGCGCTCACGCAAGCGTTGCCGCAAGGCGTCGACTCCCGCGGGGTAGAGCCACGCCACGATGTCGCCGAGTCGCGCGGTCGTGATGCTCGTCGTGCTCGACAGCGTCGCGAGTTCGCCCGCCAGTTCTGCGGGCAGGGTGGCGTGCCAGGCGGCGGCGAGCACTCCCCAGCGCTGCGGCGACGGCATGCGGCGCCACGAATCGACCGCGCTGGATGCTCGCACTCCGCTCGCGTCGATCTCTACGAGTCCCGCCGACGCGGCGAGGTCGAGTAGCGCGGGTACGGCGTCGAGGTCGACGCCCGCGGCCAGGGCGAGGCGTTTCGCGTCGGGCAGCGAGATGCCGCCGCGGGCGAGGGTGCGGCCGGGCTCGCGCTCGAGCGCTTGTGCGAACTCGCCGACAGCCGCGGTCGTGCTGAATGCCCGCTCGGCGGCGAGCCGGTCGATCGTGTCTGCGTTGGTCGAGCTCGGCGCACTGCCGAGTTCGGGCGCCATCACAGCGCGCAGCTGCTCGGCCGAGGGCAGGCCTTTCGCCGGCCAGCTCGCCAGTTCATCGACGACGGCGGGCGGCACGGTCACGGTGCTGGGGTCGGTATCACTGCTGGGCGCGGCGCTGCCGAGCTCGGCGGCGCGCAGGTCGGTCGTGACGACGAGCGCGAGTGCAGCATCCACGAGGGGAGGCAACAGTGCGCCGAGTCGCTCGAGGGGCACGTCGAGAGCGGTAGCGAGAGCCTCACGGTCGATGCCGTCGGAGTGCTCAGCGGCAGCAGCGAGCACCGCGAGCGACGGCCGGGGCATGATGGCGAGCGCGCGTTCGATCGATGCGGGCTCGAGCAGGGCGTCGGCGAGGTCGAACACGTCGCGCAAGCCCGCAGGAGCAACGCCTCTGCCGCGGATGAGCCGCGCCAGCGCGTCGTCGTCGAGCTCGCGCAGGCGGCCGGCGAGGGCGAGGGAAGCCGCGCTAGTTGCCGGCATCCTTGGCGGCGCGGCCGCGACGTACTGCGCTCACGATCAGCAGAACGATGATGAGCACGAAACCGATCGGCAAACCGATGAGCGGCAGCACGGTCACCGCGGGCCAGATGCCGGTCGCGAACTGCTCGCGCTCGACTCCCACGGCGGTGCCGATGATGAGTGCAACGAAGCTCGCCAGACTCATCACGATGATCGCGGCGACCATGTAGGCCAGCACGCGCTCGACGCGATTGCTCATGACGACGGATTCTTCGGGCACGAGCCCAAGGATACGGGCCGGGGGCGACACTGATGTACCCCGCTTCCGGGGGCAGAGCGAGTTCACGGGTCGCAGGCGCTCAGCGCCAGGTATCCTCAAAGGCTGGGAACCCCACTCGCAAGGAGAATCGCATGCCCACCGGCAAGGTCAAGTTCTACGACGCAGACAAAGGCTTCGGCTTCATCGCGTCAGACGAGGGCGACGAAGTCTTCCTGCACGCCTCCGCACTGCCGGAAGGCGCTGTCGTCAAAGCCGGCACGCGCCTCGAGTTCGGTGTGGCAGACGGCAAGCGAGGCGCGCAAGCCCTCTCCGTGCGCGTGCTGGATGCCGCGCCCTCGCTCGCGCGCGCTCAGCGCAAGTCGGCCGACGACATGGCGATCATCGTCGAAGACCTCGTCAAGCTGCTCGACGGCATCGGCTCGAGCCTGCGCCGCGGTCGCTACCCCGACAAGTCGCACGGAGCAAAGATCGCAGCCGTGCTGCGTCGCGTCGCCGACGACCTGGACGCGTGAGTCGGCGCGTGAGTCGTCGCGTGAGTGCGCGCGCGGCCCGTTCCGGGTCACGGCGAGCGTCAAGCGTCGAGCTGACGGCCGACGGCACCGCCGAGAACGTTCCGACCGTGGATGCCACGGAGCCGCTCGCCGAAACGGTCGATGAGGGGGCCGAGCCCGAGACGACGGTGCCCGGCTCGACCGTGCCCGAGGTCGAGGTGTCGGTCGCTGCGGGCGAGCCCGATGGTGCGGGCGAGCAGCAGTCGGCGGAGAATGACTCGTCGACCGCGGTGGCTGATGCCGAGCCGTCGCTCGACGACTCCGAGGTCGTGGCCGAAGACCTCGAGGTTGCCGACACGGTCGGAGAGCATCCCGCCCCCGCGCCGCAGCGCGAGACTCCGCGCCTCGCTGCCCACGTCGACGAGCAACTCATCGTGCGACTTGCGCGAGAGGCGCTCGCCGAAGTGACGCCCGAGCGCACGATCGGCGGGCTGCGCGACGTCGTGCTCAACGCCGACGAAGCCGCCGCGATCGTGCGATTCTCGACCACTCAGGGCGGATACCCCGGCTGGTATTGGACTGTCGCAGTCTCCGCGCACGAGGGTGTTGAGCCCAGCGTTCTCGAGGCGGAGCTGCTGCCCTACGAGGGAGCGCTCACTGCTCCCGAGTGGGTGCCGTGGGCCGACCGGCTCGAAGACTACGTGGCGCAGCAAGAGGCCGAGGCCGCCGAGCGTGCGGCCCGCGGCGAAGTGGATGCTGATGCCGACGCGCTCGATGAGAGCGACGACGACGATGCTGACGACGATCTCGACGACGACGATCTTGACGACGCGTCTGATGACGACACCGAGGAAGACGACGACGACGAGGACGAAGACGACGACGTGCACGAGCACGATCTGCACCTCGACGACGTCGACGGCGTCGACATCGACCTGCACGCCGACGACGAGGAAGAGTAGGCCGGCTCTCGTTGCCGGCGGCGCGCCCTCGCCCACTGGTGGGTCGCACTTTTTGGCGTAGGTCGCCGAAGTTTCGGCGGCTCATGCCAGAAACCACGACCCACGCGCGGGCCTCTCCACCGGTGACTCCTCCCGAAGGGCACGCGCGGGAATCGGGCTCACGGAACACCCGCGACGCAGCACCGCGGGTCGTGAGTCAGGGCACGATGCGCGCATGTCACGCGGCCCCGAGCATCCACTCATCATCCGAACCGGCGAGATCGAGGATTCTGGAGAACTCTCTCGCCTCTACCGCTCGCTGACCCGTGGTCACCTCACGCGCCTCGCTCCCGGAGCTGTGGTCGACACCGCAGCATTCGACTCACTGTCACTCGACGAGCAGTTTCTGACCCGAGTAGCCGCAGTCTCGCCGCGACTGCACTCGGGCGAAGTGATGTCACATTGGGCGGCCGCTGCGCTGTGGCGGCTACCGCTGGTCGGCGAGTGGCCCGAGTTCGTTGACGTCACTGCCCCAGCCCACGCGTCTCGGCGATCGACGACGGTGTTGCGTCGACACCGGCGCCCACTGGTTGAGTCTGGGTGGAGGCTCGAGGGGTTGCCGGTCACGACACTGGCCGAGACTGTCATCGACATCGCCCGAGTAGCGCCGTTCGCGACGGCTGTCGCCATGGGGGATGCTGCGCTCTGGCGCCACGAACACCCCCGCAACGCGGCAGCTCTCGCGGGAGTCTCTCGGCAGCAACTCGAGCGAGTGTGGGCGGGCGGCGGCGAGCGTCGTGGTCTCGCTCGGGCGCGGAGGGTGCTCGACTTCATCGACGGTCGCGCTGACCGACCGGGGGAGTCGCTCTCGCGCGTGACGATGCACCTGCTGGGTGTGCCTGCTCCGGTCTTGCAGCACCGCTTGGTCACGCCGCTCGGCAAGGTTTACTACCTCGACTTCTACTGGCCCGAGTTCGACATCGGCGGCGACTTCGACGGTCGCATCAAGTACACCGACCCGGCTTTTCGTGGTGGGCGGAGCGCCGACGAGGTGGTCTACGACGAGAAGGTGCGCGAAGACGATGTGCGTCTTATGGTCTCCGGCTATGGCCGGTGGGACTACACGGTCGCGGGCTCGCGCCAGCTCATGGCCGAGCGCTTGCGACGCATCGGGCTGCGGTGGTGAGAGTTGCCGTTTCTGGCGTGAGTCGTGAAAACTTGCGCGGCTTGTGCCAAGAAGCACGACTCGGGCGGCGGGCGGCGTGCGGCGGGTCGCTAGCGGGATGCGCGGCGGCGGCGCAGCGAGACGTGCAAGCCGAGCGCGCCGAGCCCGAGGCCGAGCAGCACCGTCGTGAGGGCGTGCTGCTGGTCGACGAGTAGACCGGCGGAGAGCATCCCGTCGTCGGAGGGCCACACGAGCGGGGCAACGAGTACGGCGATGAGTGCGAGCGTCCAGAGGCCGAGCCCCACCACGTAGGCGAGGGCATCGTTAGTCTCGACCGGCTCGGGCTGCGGCCGGCGCTGGTCGTGCGGCACCCAGAGCCTCATGACTTCAGTGTGACATGGCCGCGGCGCGTGCGGCAGCGTACCGACGCGAGCTCGGCGGCCCGGCTCAGTCGGCGAGGTGCTCGAGCACCCAGTCGATCGAGCGCGTGAGCTGCCGCACGTCGGCGGGGTCGATGGCCACGAAGGTCGCGATGCGCAACTGGTTGCGCCCGAGCTTGCGGTAGGGCTCGGTGTCGACGATGCCGTTGGCCCGCAGCACCGAGGCGACACGTGCCGCATCGACCGAGTCGTCGAAGTCGATCGTGACGACCACTTGCGAGCGGTGATCGGGGTCGGCGACGAAGGGCGTGGCGAGCGAGTGCGCGCTCGCCCACGAGTAGAGGTGCTGCGAGCTCTCGGCCGTGCGCGCGTGCGCCCAGGCGAGGCCGCCGCTGCCGTTGATCCACTTCACCTGGCTGTCGAGCATCACGAGCGTCGCGAGCGCGGGAGTGTTGAGCGTCTGCTCGAGGCGCGAGTTGTCGATCGCCGCGGTGAGCGACAGGAACGGCGGAATGTACCGGCCAGACTCGGCCACGCGAGCCGCTCGCTCGAGGGCCGCGGGGCTCATGAGCGCGAACCACAGCCCACCGTCGCTGGCGAAGTTCTTCTGCGGCGCGAAGTAGTAGACGTCGGTCTCGGTGACGTCGAAGTCGATGCCGCCCGCGGCGCTCGTCGCGTCGACTACGGTCAGCGACTCGGGGCCCCCGATGCGGCGCACGCGAGCCGAGACACCAGTCGAGGTCTCGTTGTGGGGGTAGGCGTAGACGTCGACGCCCTCGACGGCCTCGAGCGTGCCGCGCGTGCCACCGGGCGTCGCAACGACGTGGGGCGCCTCGAGCCAGGGAGCCGAAGCCGAGGCCACGAACTTCGACCCGAACTCGCCGAAGTCGAGGTGCGCGCTGCGCCGCTCGATGAGGCCGAAGGCCGCGACATCCCAGAACGCCGTCGAACCGCCGTTGCCGAGCACGACCTCGTAGCCCTCGGGCAGCCTGAAGAGTTCGGCGAGCCCCGAGCGCACGCTCGCGACGAGGTTCTTCACCGGCGCCTGGCGGTGCGAGGTGCCGAGGATGCTCGCCGACGCCGCGAGGTCGGCCAGCTGCTCGGGGCGAACCTTGGAGGGGCCGCAGCCGAAGCGTCCGTCGAGGGGCGTGAGGTCGGCGGGAATCACGAGGTCGGGCATCCCCCCATCGTACTGAGCGCGGGGGAGCGCTCGCGGCGCTCGCCGACGCCGCCAACGCCGCACCAGAACGGTGGATGCTGCGCCGCAGCGCACGGAGGCGACGACCGTCGTCGTCTAGGGTAGAAGAGCCCGAACAGCGAGTCGAGGGAGGGGGCGGCATGACCGATCTCGTCGACACGACTGAGATGTATCTGCGCACGATTCTCGACCTCGAAGAAGAGCGCATCATCCCGCTGCGAGCTCGCATCAGCGAACGGCTCGGGCACTCGGGCCCCACGGTGTCGCAGACGATCTCGCGCATGGAGCGCGACGGTCTCGTGCGCGTCGAGGGTGATCGGCATCTCGAGCTCACGCCCGACGGGCGCACGAAGGCTGTGGCCGTCATGCGCAAGCACCGACTGGCCGAACGACTGCTCGCCGACGTCATCGGGCTCGACTGGGCGCTCGTGCACGACGAGGCCTGCCGCTGGGAGCACGTGATGAGCGAGCAGGTCGAGCGCCG
>SXMH01000134.1 GCA_005777405.1 Actinomycetota bacterium | reverse complement strand
CTCCACATCACCGAGTACATGGCCAGCTCGCCGCTCGTGGGGCGACGACCGAGCAGAGCCTTGATGGCCTCATACTCGTCGGCCTTCAACCCGAGCGCTTCGAAAGGCTGCACCTTATCGGGGGTCGCGGCGGCGTTCTCGACAGTGTCGGGAGCGGGACTGTGGGTGGTGGTCACGGTGATGGATGCTCCAGAGAAGTCGGGCTGCCGGACGAGTCGATCCTACCGGGGTGCGCGGGCGCCACTCGCGGCAGTGAGCGCTGCTCGGCATACTGGGCTGTGACGTTCACCGCGGAACCCGAGCCGCGGCGCGCGAGCGAAAGGCGGCGGCATGGCACTGCAGCTGCGTCGACCGCTCTCGGCCCTTCGCGGACTCGCTCTCGAGCGCCACACCGTGCTCGTGCCGCCCGGTGCGGAGTCGCCCTTCGCCTTGCGCGCGGGTCGTGCGTCGCCGCCGCAGAACGGCGGGGTGGCGACCTATCGAGCAGGTCGCTGGTCGGCCGTGACGGACGCCGCGCACCGACGTGACGGCCATGAGGCGACCCTGCCGATCGAGCGCTGGCAGCTGCCCTCTGACCCGAACGCGCTCCCGCTCATTGCGCGCGAGGCCGTCTATCTCGGGGTCGCCATCGATCACTTCGGCCACTTTCTCACCGAGTCGATTCATCGCGCGTGGGCCCTGCGTGACGCGCGGGTACCGCGGGAGGTGCCGGCGATCATGCTCGTCGCCCACGGCAGCGCCGCGCCCCTCGGTTATCAACTCGAGGTGCTCGACGTGCTCGGCGTCGAACGAGACCGCGTGCTCTGGGTGCGCGAGCCCGCGCGCGTGTCGCGGTTGTGGGTGCCCGAGCTGGCATCCCGGCTCGGCGAACCGGTGCCGCTGAGCTATGTCACCGAGCAGCGTGAGGCATCGCGAGCGGCCATCGGCGATGTCGACGGCGCGCAGCCGCTCTATCTGCACAAGCCGATCGATCACGGTCGTGGCGTGACCCTCGGGGCTGGCGAGCTCGCGCGCCAGCTCGAGAGCGTTGGCGTGCGCACGGTCGTGCCTGAGCGGCTGGCATTCGTCGACCAGCTGCGGGCGATCGCCGGTGCGCAACACGTCATCGCCGACCAGGGCAGCGCACTCCACCTGCTTGACGTCATCGGGCACATCGACGCTCCGCTCTCGCTGCTCGCTCGACCCGATCACGCCTCGTATCTGCATGACTTCGGTGCTCGTCGTTCACCCGACTGGGCCGCGAGCGTGTGCGTGCAGCCGTTGCCAGCACCTGCAGGCATCGCTTCCGCGACGTGGAGGTTCACGTCACTGAGTCGATTCGACGTGGGAACGCTCGAGACGTTTCTCACGGCACGGTTGGGCGTCGAGGTCGCGCTCGACCGCGACGCGCTGCACACGGCTGAGCTCGATGATCTCGATCGCTGGCAGCACTTCGGTCCCGCGCTCTACAGCGACGAAGAGTCGGTGCGCGCGAGCTTGCCGGAGTGGCGCGAGGCCATCGATCGCGCTCGATAGTCTGGGGAGACCCCCGTCGTTCAGCCTTTCGCCCAGCCCCTTCGCCCACTTCCGTCAGGAGCACCCATGAGCCCTCGCGTCATCTGGCTGTATGCCGGAATCGGCATTCTCGTCTTTCTCGGCATGGGGCTTATCGGTTTCGCGCTCAACAGCTGAGCCGCGGCACAGCGACGCGTCGCCGATCAGGCCTTGGGCACCGGCGGGCCGAGAATGAGCAGCACCGTGAAGAGCACCACGACAGCGAGCAGAATGAGTGCCGCCAGCAGGTAGGGGTGGTTGAGCATCCACCGCACCAACCGGTCGAACCAGCGCTGGTCACGCGGGTCGTCCGTGGCTTCGCGGCGCCAGTCGCCCTCGAGCTTGCCGGTGCGGTGCGCCCAGATGTCGAACGGGATGGTCGCGTAGGGCACGATCGCTGTGACGACGGCGAGCAGGCCGAGCCCGACGCTCCAGCGCTGGTTGATCGCGGTGAGAATCGCCGTGGCGCCGTAGGCGAGAAACACGAAACCGTGGATGCTGCCGCCGATAGTCACCGCAATCGCGAGGTCGCTCGTGGCACGCAGAATGAGTCCCGTGATGAGCAGGGTCCACGTGATCGCTTCGGCGATCGCGACAATGCGGTAGAGCTTCTTCGGGGTCAGGCGGGTGCTGCTCGTGCCCGCGGCCGGTGCCGCCGCGCTGCTCATGCCGACGCCAAGGTCGCAGTCAGCACGCTCGTGAAGAACGTGAGCCCGTCGACGCCCGAGCGCATCGCGAGCGACGTGTCGGGGCCGAAGCCAGGTTCGACCGCGTGCTCGGGGTGCGGCATGAGGCCCACGACATTGCCGCGCTCGTTGCGCAGACCGGCGATGTCGCGCAGCGAGCCGTTGGGGTTCACATCGAGGTAGCGAAACGCCACAAGACCCTCGCCTTCGAGCCGATCGAGCGTCGCCTCGTCGGCGATGAAGCCGCCCTCGCCGTTCTTCAGGGGAATGGTGATCTCTTGACCCAGCTCGAAGCCGCTCGTCCAGGCAGAGTCGGTGCTCTCGACGCGCAGGCGCTGGTCGCGGCGGATGAAGTCGCCGTGGTCGTTGCGGATGAGTCCGCCCGGCAGCAAGTGCGCTTCGACG
>SXMH01000133.1 GCA_005777405.1 Actinomycetota bacterium | reverse complement strand
GTGGGCTCCTCGGTGAAGGGAGCGCGCAGCACGTCGAAGACTCGATCGAGCCCCTCTTTGCCGATGACATCGCGCACGCCCACGAGGTCGACATTCTCTGCCGGCACTTCGATGGTGAGATCACCCTGCGTGACGTTGAGCTTGAGGTACAGCTTCTCTTCGCCTCGGATGGTGCGGTTCTTGACTTCGATGATCGTCGCCGCCCCGTGGTGGGGGTATACGACCGTCTCGCCGACCTGGAAAAGCATGGATGGTGGTCCTTCCGCAGAACTGCCAGTCTACCACAGCACTTTCTCAGCCTTCGGGGGTGGTTGCCGTGCGCTCGCGCTCCACGAGAGAGCCGCAGGCCCCCGTCTCGCGCCGCTAGACTGAGGTCGGCCGCGCTCTCCGCGGGCGCTCTGCGCGCCGTGCGACCGGGCCACACTGCCTGTCTGACAGACACACGTCGGCCTGAAGGAGACAACTCGTGACATCTCGACTGCTCGCATCGATCGCGCTCGCCGCGGCCCTGCTTGTCGGCACGACCGGCTGCACCTTCTCGGCCGAGATCGCCACCGAGAAGGAGTACGACCCGAGCGACGGCGTCGGCATCGAGGTGGGCGAGCTCGCGATTCGCAACGCTCTGCTCATCGGTGACGATGCCGAGAATCTCAACCTCGTCATGACGGTCGTCAGCAGCGCCGACACCGACCGCCGCCTCACCGTGCAGTGGCAGTCGGGGGGCGAGCGCGTGAGCGAAGAGGTCTTCGTCACGGCGGGCGGCAGCACGATCTTCGGCGGGCCCGACCAGGCTCAGCTGTTGGTCGTCGACAGCGGCGCCACCATCGGCGGGCTCGTGCCGCTCTACTTCAGCTACACGGGCGCCGAGGGTCGCGAGTTGCTCGTACCCGTGCTCGACGGCTCGCTGCCCGAGTACGAGATTTTCGTGCCGCCGGCGACGCCCGCAGCCGACTAGGCGCCGAGAGCCTCAGTCTGCGAACGAGAGCCTCAGTCTTCGAAGCGGTAGCCAAGCCCTCGCACCGTCACGAGGAGCGTCGGGTTCGATGGGTCGGGCTCGATCTTTGACCGGATGCGCTTGACGTGAACGTCAAGCGTCTTGGTGTCGCCGAAGTAGTCGGCACCCCACACGCGGTCGATGAGCTGCCCGCGCGTGAGCACCCTTCCAGCGTTGCGCAGCAGCAGTTCGAGCAGCTCGAACTCCTTGAGCGGCATCGCCGTCTCGCGACCGTCGACCGTGACCTGGTGCTTGTCGACATCCATGCGCACGGGGCCGACCTGCAGCACCCCTTCGTCGATGTCGTCGACATCGCCACGGCGACGCAGCACGGCCCTGATGCGCGCCAGCAGCTCGCGCGTCGAGTAGGGCTTCGTGACGTAGTCGTCAGCGCCGAGCTCCAGGCCGACAACGATGTCGACCTCGCTGTCTTTCGCGGTGAGCATGATGATCGGCACGCTCGAGCGGTGCCGCAGTTCGCGGCAGACCTCGGTGCCCGAGAGACCGGGCAGCATGAGATCGAGCAGCACGAGGTCTGCGGGCTCGCGGTCGAACTCGACGAGCGCCGCCGGTCCGTCGGCCGCGACGACCGTCTCATAGCCCTCCCGGGTGAGCAGGTACGCGAGCGGCTCAGAGAGCGACGCTTCGTCTTCGACGATGAGGATGCGGGTCATGAGTGTGCCTTCTTCATGCTCGTGCTTTCGCGGAACTCAGTGCCGGCTCGACAACGCGCGGCAATCGGATGGTGAAGGTCGAGCCCCTGCCAGGCTGCGACCAGACGCGCACGTCGCCGCCGTGATTCTGCACGACGTGCTTGACGATGCTGAGGCCCAGCCCCGTGCCGCCCGTCGAGCGAGAGCGAGCCTGGTCGACGCGGAAGAAACGTTCGAACACACGGTCGAGATCGTCTTCAGGAATGCCGATGCCCTGATCGGTGACCGCGATCTCGACCACGTCATCGGCCGCCGAGACGCCGACCCCCACGCGCGAGGGCGAGGGTGAGAACTGCACAGCGTTGACGATGAGGTTGTGCACGGCCGTGATGAGCATGGCCTCGTTGCCTCGCACGGTGAGGCCGCGATCGCCGCCGCCGACGAGCTGGATGCGCTGAGCATCCGCCAGAACGCGGTTCTGGTCGATCGCCGAGGAAATGACGTGATCGATGTCGACGAGCTCGGGGTGCGTGAGGGCGTCTTTGGCCTGCAGCCTCGACAGCTCGATGATCTCTTGCGTGAGGCTGGCGAGTCGGCCCGACTCGGTGCCGAGCTGATCGGTGAAGCGGCGCACCTGCACGGGGTCATCGGCGGCGTGCCCGATGGCCTCGGCGAGCAAGCTGATCGCGCCGATGGGCGTCTTGAGCTCGTGGCTGATGTTCGCCACGAAGTCACGCCGCACGGCGTCGAGGCGGTGTGCTTCGGTGCGGTCTTCGGCGAGCAGCATCGTGAATCGCGTGCCGAGCGGCGCGACGCGCACTTTGAGAAAGAGTGCCGCGTCGCCGAGCGGACCGCGCGTCAGTTCGACTTCTTCGGTGAGGGCTTCACCCGAACGGCGCACGCGGTCGACGAGTTCGACGAGTCGCGGATGCACGAGAGTGCGGTGCCAGACGAGGCCGAGCGCTTGCGCGCCAGGGGATGCCCGCACGACGTTGTTGCTGGGATCGAGCACGATGCCCGCAGACTCGAGGGCTTCCATGACCTGGTCGACCCCGTCGGGCACGGTCGTCGACGCCACTTCGGCGGCCATCCGTCCGCGTCGGGCTGAGGCCACAACGGTGGCAACAGCGCCGCCCCCCACGAGCGCGCCGAGGGCGAGAGCGAGGGGCACGAGCTGTGCCGAGTCCATGAGCACTAGATTAGACACCGACGACGACGCCTTCGGGCCGTTCGCGGCCGGATCCGCGCCGTCGGCGAAGAGTTCATCTTCGGGCAACGTGCCGTTCACTGCCGATCGGCACTGTGAATCAGAACTGCGCCGCCCCAAGACAAGAGGACGTGAGACCCATGCGTGAAGTGTTCCAGCAAGAGTTGCTCGAGGTGCGAGAGCGGCTCGTCGAGATCGCCGGCCTCGTCGCCGAGTCGATCGATCACGCAACGCGCGCCTTCAACGAGTCCAACGTTTCTCTCGCCGAGACCGTCATCGCCGACGACGCGAAGATCGACGCCGCGGCGGCAGAACTCGACGAGCTCGCCATCAACATCCTCGCCCGGCAGCAGCCGGTCGCACGCGACCTCCGTGTCGTCGTCAGCGCACTGCGCATCAGCGCCTCGCTCGAGCGCATGGGCGACATGGCCGAGCACATCGCGCAGCTCTCGCGCTACCGCTTCCCCGACAAGGTCGTTCCGAAGAGCCTGCGCGGCACCTTCAAAGAGATGGGCGCGCTCGACGTCGAGATCGCTCGCAAGCTCGTGACCCTGCTTCAGACGGAAGATACGGCGATCGCCGAAGAGATTCGCAACGAAGACGACAAGATCGACGCTCTACACCTCAGCGTCTTCGACAAGGTGCTCGGTGAGACCTGGAAGGGCGAGGCTGTCGACACCGTCGACGCGACGCTCGCCTCGCGCTACCACGAGCGCTTCGCCGACCACGCCGTCTCGATCGCCAAGAAGGTGCAGTACCTCGCCACGGGCGACTGGGTGCAGGCAGACGAGGCCTGAGCGCAGCATCCACGTTTCACGACGACGGCCCCGAGGAGAACCTCGGGGCCGTTCTCGTTGCGACAGCTAGTGCTTGGCGCCCTGGGCGGCGACGGCCGCGGCTCCCGCGGCAGCGGCCTCGGGGTCGAGGTAGCGAGCGGGTGCCACGGGGCGGAATGCGTCGTCGAGCTCGTAGACGAGCGGGATGCCCGTGGGAATGTTCAGCTCGGCGATCGCGTCGTCGCTGATGCCGTCGAGGTGCTT
>SXMH01000132.1 GCA_005777405.1 Actinomycetota bacterium | reverse complement strand
TGTGGGGCGACCGGATGAAGGCGATGACGTTCTTATACGTCGGCAGCCGCACGGGGCCGACCACGGTAGCGCCTGCGCGAGTTACCGTGTCGACGATCTTGCGCGCCGAAGCGTCGAGACCTGCGTGGTCGTACGACTTCAGTCGGATGCGGATCTTCTGTCCCGCCATGCTCAACTCTCTTCCTGACTTGGTCGAGGCGCATGCGTTGCCGCACCCACCTCATGCTCAGCGCACGCGCTGTCGCACCACTGTTCTTCTGTCAAACGTCAACCGCCTGGCGCGCCCCGACAGGATTCTCACCCGGTCGGATCACACTGTTCGATCCAACGCACTCGCCGACCCCCGCGCTCGGGCGTGTCGCCCGCCTTCGGACACAGGAGTACCTGGGTTCGAGAGGAGTCGGCTTAAGCTGTGTTCTTCTACCCGCGGCCTAGGAGCCCGTCCCCGGCGCTCGATCTCTCGGCGCGGAACCCGTCCTATGCACTGCCTGGCAGTGAGCCGCGCAGCAAAGCGCGGCATGTGGAACTAGAAGAGTCTGCCACACCCCGCGAGCACCTGCAACTCGGGCGTGTCGCCCGAACCATCACGCAACCTCGAGGGGTTCCGGGGCACGTTTCATGATCAACAACTGCACCACTAACACCGCCACGACGCCCGTCACGAGAAAGAACACCGACCCGGTCAGCGCGAGCGTCAGCACGAGCCCATCCATCCCACCGCTCCCGCCCGTCGCCGAAGCGAGCCCGGTGATGACGAGCGTGTTGACCAGCGCAGCGACGACCGCTGCCGCGAGCTGCGTCCACACTCGCACCCGCCGCGCCCGGCGGCGCAAGGCGAGAGCGCTGACGGTGACGAGCACCGCGAACACCACGAACGCGACGCCGAAGAACCCTGCCATGAACCTCGGCGCGACCTGCAGCAGCACGTGCGCGAGATCATCACCGGCACTGCCCGCGTAGACCAGCACGGTGACCAGGTAGGCGAGAGCCAGCGTGACACCCAGCACCAGCAGCACTTCACGGACGATTCGCCCGGCCATGAGCATCCCCTCGTCGTCGATGCACGACCCAGGCGTGCGTTCAGCGAGAGCGTAGCGCTACGTGCTCTCCTGCCACGAGCACACGACTGACGAGCGGAACCCCCGGACGATAGGCGAGATACCGGTAATCGGGCGCATCGAGGATGACCACGTCACCCCGCGCGCCGACACCCAGATGCCCGACGTCGTCTCGGCGAAGTGCGCGAGCGCCACCGCGCGTTGCTGCGGCGAGCGCTTCGAGCGGGCTCATGCCCATCTCCCGCACGCCCAGAGCGAGAGCAAGGGGCATGCTGCTGGAGTAGTTCGATCCTGGGTTGCAGTCGCTCGCGAGCGCGACGGCGACGCCCGCGTCGAGCAGCCGCCGGGCATCCGGATAGGGCTGCTTCGTCGAGAACTCGACGAGCGGCAGCAACGTCGCGACCGTGCCGACGTCGTGCCGAGCGCTCGCGGCGAGCAGTTCGACGTCATCGTCGGTGAGATAGGTGCAGTGGTCGACGCTCGCGGCGTTGAGCTCGACCGCGAGGGAGACGCCTCCGTCGGCCTCGAGCTGCCCTGCGTGCACGCGCATCTCGAGCGCAGCATCCCGGCCGGCCAGAAGAATGCGCCGAGCCTCGTCGACTGTGAACGCTCCGCCGTCGATGAAGACGTCGATGAAGCGCGCGTGCTCAGCACAGGCCGCAAGCATGTCGCCGCACACGAGGTCGACGTACGCATGACGATCGTGGGCGAACTCTGCTGGCACGACGTGGGCGCCGAGAAAGGTGGTCTCAGTCGTGACGTCGCGCGCAAGGCGCAGTGCTCGGACCTCGTCGTCGACCGTGAGTCCGTAGCCGCTCTTGATCTCGAGCGTCGTGGTGCCCTGCGCGAGCGATTGCGCGACGAGCCTGTGCAGTTGAGAGCGCAGCTGCTCGTCGCTCGCCGCCCGGGTCGCAGCCACTGTCGTGCGGATGCCGCCCGCCGAATACGGCACGCCGGCCATGCGGGCCTCGAACTCGTCGGCGCGGTCTGCGGCGAAGACGAGATGACTGTGGCTGTCGACGAAACCCGGAATGACCGCCCCGCCCTCTGCGTCGAGCCGCGTATCGGCGGCGGGAGCAGAGTGCGAGTCGCCGACCCACGCGACGCGACCGTCGGCGATGACGAGAGCGGCATCGGTGCGCGTGGGCCGGGCTGGTTCAGACGGGTCGAAGCTGACGAGCTGCCCGATGTTGTCGATGAGCGTGCTCACAGCGACTCTCCCCGTTCGCCACTCGGTCGACGGCTCGCGAGCCCCGCGAGCGCCTCGAGCACGCAGAGCGCTGCGAGTCGCACGGTGCGCTGGTCGGCAGTGTCGCGTTCGGCGTCGAGTTCAGTGAGGTCGATGCTCGTGACCGCGGGGTGCGCGCCCGCCAGCCGCGCGGCGGTACGCAGTTCGAGGGCGCTGATGCCGCCGGGCACGCTCGCCGAACACCCAGGAGCAACGCTGCGATCGCACACGTCGAGGTCGAGGTCGACGTGCACCGGACCGCCGGCCGACGCCGCTCGGTCGAGCGCTGCCGACATGGCGACCTCGATCGGCGTGCGCAGCAGCTCGGCGCGGGTCACAACGCTGATGCCGTGCTGCTGAGCCCGAGCACGGTAGGCAGCCGAGTTCGCGAGAGGCTCGATGCCGAGCTGACTCACGCGCGCGCCCGCGAGCCCAGCCTCGAGCAGCCGCCGCACGGGGGATCCGTTGCTCGTGCCGTCGCGCAGGTCGTGGTGGGCATCCAGCGTGACGAGCCCCGCGGAGCCGATGCGCGCACCCCACGCGCCGAGCGCGGCGGGCACCGTTGCGGCGTTGTCACCGCCGAGCACGATGACGAGGGATGCTGCGCTCGCGATCTCGGCGACGCGAGCAATCGCGGCAGCCTCACCGAAGCCGTCGGGCTCGAGCACGTCGCCCGCGTCGAGCACGACGAGGTGCTGGCCATCGGGCCGAGCGAGTGCGTCGGCGCTGTAGTACCGCAGGGCATCCCGAATCGCCGCGGGGGTTGTGTGCGTCTGACCGGGTGAGAGCGAGGTGCGGCAGGTCGGGATGCCCAGCACAACGGCATCGGCGTGCACGCCTGGCGCCCACGCAGGCCAGTCGCCCGCGCGCGGCCACAGCGGGTCGTGGCTGAGCACCGTCAGCCCCTCTCGCGCATCGGAATGCGCACGCCGAGGTCGTCGACGATGTGCTCGCCCTCGGTGTATCCGGCGTCGATGTGTCGAATGACCCCCATGCCCGGGTCGTTCGTCAGCACACGCTGCACCTTCTCGCCGGCGAGCGCCGTGCCGTCGGCGACGACGACCTGGCCCGCGTGGATCGAGCGGCCGATGCCGACTCCCCCGCCATGATGAATCGACACCCACGTGGCACCGGAGGCGGTATTGACGAGCGCATTGAGCAGCGGCCAGTCGGCGATGGCGTCGCTGCCGTCTTTCATCGACTCGGTCTCGCGGTAGGGGCTCGCGACCGAGCCCGAGTCGAGGTG
>SXMH01000131.1 GCA_005777405.1 Actinomycetota bacterium | reverse complement strand
TCATCGTCACGGGCACGCCGGAGGGCGTCGGCTACGTGCGCACGCCCCCCGTTCTGCTCAACGACGGTGACGTGGTGACCATCGACATCGAACGCATCGGCTCGGTGACCTCGCCGATCATTGCCCGCCCCACCGCATCGTCGGTGTGATCAACCGGGTGGCGTTGCTGCACGTGACAGACTGACGCCGTGATAGGCGTGATCACCGGGTTCGCCGTCATCGCGGCGATCATCGGCGTGGGCTGGTTCATCGCGCGCATCGGATTGCTGGGCGCGGGCGCTGACACAGTGCTGTCGCGACTGTCGTTCTTCGTGCTCACGCCCGCACTGCTGCTGACGGTGCTCGCCGACTCTGAGCCGTCTCGACTGCTTTCGCCGCTCGTGCCCATCTCGTTCATCGCCGCGACGGTCAGTTTTCTCATCGCCGCGCTCATCGCGCGCGTGATCTGGAAACGAGATGCAGCGCAGACGACCATCGTGGCGCTCGCCTCCGGCTACGTCAACGCCAACAACATCGGCCTGCCGATCGCCCTCTACGTGCTCGGTGACACCGCTCTCGCCGCGCCGGTGATTCTCGTCAACCTCACGATCTTCGCGCCCATCGCGCTCGCCATTCTCGATGTGTCGACGAGTGGGCAGTCGTCTGTACGGCGCATCCTGCTGCAGCCGATTCGCAACCCGATCCTCATCGCGTCAGCGGTCGGTGTGCTCATCGCGGCATTCGAGGTGCCCGTTCCCGCCGCCGTGCTCGAGCCGTTCCGCCTCGTCGGTGCTGCAGCGGTGCCGGTCATGCTCATTCTCTTCGGCCTCTCTCTGCACGGTGCCCGCGTGCTCGCGCCCGGCAGCGGGCGCCGAGACGTGCTGCTCGCGAGCGCGCTCAAGCTCGTGGTCATGCCCGCCGTGGCCTGGGCCGTCGGAACGTTCGTTTTCGCTCTCGATCCCGCCGCGCTGTTCGCCGTGGTCGTGCTCGCCGCTTTGCCCGCCGCTCAACACGTGTTCGCGTGGGCCCATCGCTTCGGCCGCCACGTCTCTGTCGCGCGCGATGCCGTCATCATCTCGACGCTCGGCGCACTGCCCGCCATGATCGTCATCTCGGCGCTGCTCGCGCCACGGTGAGCACGAACGTCAATCGGCGAGCGTGGGATCACTCGTGAGATCGATGGATGCCCACACCTCGTACCCCGTCACCTCGAGCCGCGCGAGCACACCCCGGCGCACCGCGTCTTGGTCGTCGATGGTCCATCGGCCGGAGTCGACGAGGAAGGCGATCTCGAGGTAGAGCTTGCGGCCGAGCTTGGTGACCCGCACGAGCGGCTCGGGCAGCCCGTGCTCAGCGCGCACGGCGTCGATCGCCTCCGCAACCTGCCGCTGCACGAGCGCCGATGGGGCGCCTTCGAGCAACTCTCCGAGCCCCGACCGCAAGAAGCTCGCGGGCAGGGGCGCGAGCATGGCAACGGCGATGAGCACGAGAACGGGGTCGAGGTAGCGCACGAGATCGGTGCCGACGGTGCTCGTCAGCAGTATCGCGACGACCGCGCCGAGCAGCATGACTCCGTTGCGCAAGGCGCCTGCTCGCCACTGCAGCGCCTCGACGCGCACGAGCTCGGAGTGCCCGCCTCGACGCAGCAGGTGCTGCGCGAGCAGCAGGCTCGCGGCGCCCGAGAGCGCCCCGTAGATGACTACCGAGAGGGGCAGGGTGTCGGTGCCGCCGTCGAGGATGACGAGTACGGCATCCACCGCGGCGAGCAGCAACGTGCCCACGAGCGCGACGCCCTGCAGCACGATGACGAGCGGGGTCAGCGACTCGCGGCCGAAGGGATACCGCGGCGTCGGACCCTCGTCGACCGCCCGAGATGCCCGCAAGGCGAGCCAGGTCATCGCGAGTCCAATTGCGCCATAGACCCCGTCGAAGACGATGACGCGCGAGCCGACAGCGAGACCTCCGACGATCGCCACGGCTGACATCACGAGCGCGACCCACACCGAGAGCTGCAGCGCTTGCCGTTCAGAGAGGCGTGGAGGGCGGCTGGCGGACTCATCGGCCGACCGACCGGGCGACGACGGGGCGGCGGCAGCACCCTCAGAGCTGGTCACGGGCTCACCCTAGACCCGCGTCGGCGCGCCTGAATAGGTCGAGATCAGAGCCCGAGCTCGAGCAGCGCCTCGTCCATGAGGCGCGTCATCTCGGCGTAGCCCGCATCGTTCGGGTGCAGGCCGTCGGCCGCCATCTCTCCCTCGCGACCTTGAATCCACAGCGAGGCGCCCTCGATGTGATCAGCGCCGATGCGCTCGGCAGCATCCCGCACCCAGTCGATGATGATGCCGACTGACTCCGGTCGTTCGCCGGTGTACCAGAACGGTTCGACGACGATGAACCGGGCATCCGGCAATTCGGTGCGCAGCCGCTGCAGGTCGTCATCGATCTGGCTCTCGATGGCGTCGGCCGCAAAGGGAAAGCTGAAGTTGTCGTTGAGGCCCATCGTCACGAACACGATGTCGGGGTCTTGCTCGATGATCTGCGAGGGCAGATCACCGTCGCCGAACAGGGTGCGGTTGTTGATGAAGCCGAGGCCGTCGACGCTGGGGTTGAACTCGCGCCACCCACGACTCTCGGCGATCTGCGTCGACCAGCGCAGGCTGGCATCACTCGCTCCAGTGCCCTTGGTGTACGAGTCGCCATAGAAGGCGACGAGTGGAGCATCGTCAGGAAGGTCGTCGCCCGTGGTCGCCGGGGCGGGGGTCGCGCACGCGGCGAGCGCGAGAACCACCAGGCCAGACAGCGCGGCGGCGAGCGTTCGGCGACGAGGGTGCGAGGTCATGATCGGTATTCGACACCGAGCGGCTGAACGATGGCCCCAGACCGCGTCACAGGTCGGCCGGGCCGAACGGCGTGAGTCGGGGCAGTTTCGGCTCGCGGTGATCGCCCGAGCTGCGGCCCGTGAGGCGACGGCCGATCCACGGCAGCACGTACGAGCGCCAGTACTCAGCAGTGCGCGGGCGGGCGAGGTCATCCATGGCGCCAGCCTGATCGGGTGCGCCGGGAGGTGCCGCTACCGCGATGTCGAGCGCGGCGAGCACGTTCGCGGCGGCGAGCGCGTGGCCGCGCGCGTTGAGGTGCAGTTTGTCGATCGACCAGTTCTCGAGGGGGCGCAGCCGAGCATCCGACCAGTTGTCGACGTAGAGAACGTCGGCGGCCTCGAGGCCCGCTCGCACGCGGTCGGCGAGCTCGTCACCGCGTCGCTGCAGCGCTCGCCCGAGGGGTAGGTGGTCGGTGGGGTTGCCGCCGCTGACGATGACCGGGCGGATGCCCGACTCGCGCACGCGAACGGCAGCGTCGATGATGCGCTGGGCGATGACGGTCACGCTTACGCGCGGGCGCATGATGTCGTTGCCCCCGCCGTTGAGCGTGAGCAGCGCGGGCTGCAGCTCGAGCGCGCGCGGCAACTGCTGCTCGAGGATCGGGCCGAGCAGCCTGCCGCGAATGGCGAGATTGGCGTAGAGAATGTGCTCGCCCTGCGCGTGCGCGATGCCAGCCGCCACGAGGTCGGTCCAGCCGCGCGGTGTGCCGTCGGCGCGTTCATCGCCCATGCCCTCGCTGAAACTGTCGCCGATGGCGCAGTAGCTCGCGATGGGATCGTGCGGCATGCGGGTTCTTCGCCGCAGTTCTCGCCGGTAGCTGTGCCGCTACCCTCTCGGCGAGCTTCACGGCGTTGAGCGATGCGCCCTTGAGCAGGTTGTCGTTGCTGATGAACATCGCGAGCCCTCGGCCACCGGGCACGCCCTCGTCAGCGCGGATGCGTCCGACGAGGGACGGGTCGACTCCGGCGGCATCGAGCGGGGTGGGAACATCCGTCAATTGCACACCCGGGGCATCGGCGAGCAGTTCGCGCGCGCGCTCGGGGCTGATGGCCTTCGCGAACTCGGCGTTGATCGCGAGCGAGTGGCCAGTGAAGACGGGCACGCGCACGCAGAGGCCGCTCACGAGCAGCTCGGGCAGTTCGAGAATCTTGCGGCTCTCGTTGCGCAGCTTCTTCTCTTCATCGGTCTCGCCCAGACCGTCGTCGACGAAACTGCCGGCCTGCGGGATGACGTTGAAGGCGATCGTCGTCGGAAACTTCTCGGCCGCAGGGAAGGTCACGGCGCGACCGTCGTGCACGAGCGCGATCGGGTCTTGGGATTGGCTCGCGCTGATCTGCGTCGCGAGCTCCTCGCCTCCCGCGAGACCAGCACCCGACACCGCCTGGTAGGTGCTGACGATGAGCCGCTCGAGACCGGCCTCAGCATCGAGCACCTTGAGCACGGGCATCGCGGCCATCGTGGTGCCGTTGGGGTTCGCGATGATGCCCTTGGGCGGGTTCACGAGAGCGTGCGGGTTGACCTCGGCGACCACGAGGGGCACCTCAGGGTCCATGCGCCAGGCGCTCGAGTTGTCGATGACCGTGACGCCCGCCGCCGCGAAGCGCGGAGCCTGCGCGCGGCTCGTCGTGGCTCCTGCGCTGAAGATCGCGATGTCGAGGCCGCTCGGGTCGGCAGTGCTCGCGTCTTCGACCGTGATGGGCGTGCCGTCGAAATCGATCGTGGTGCCGGCGCTGCGAGCGCTCGCGAAGAAGCGGATGCTCGCGAGGTTCACCGTGCGCTCAAGCAGAAGGGTGCGGACGACAGCGCCGACCTGGCCAGTGGCGCCGACGACGCCGAGGTGCACGGGAGTGGTCATGAGGGTCAATGGTACCGGCGGTTCACGGCCGCTTCTCTCGCGATCGTGCCAGCGCTGCACTAGTTTCTGCCGCTGTTCCCGAATGTCGGTAGTCGAACGTATGTTCGATGCATGCCCACCATCGCACCGGTTCGCGACCTCGCGCACACGATGCAGCATGCGGTGGATGCCCTTGCCGAGGTTCCCGCAACGTGCGACCTCGCTCGGGCGCTCGACGACGCCGCCCTGCTTGAGCTCACTCGCCTCGCGGCTGAAGAGGTGCGGCTCGCGCAACTGCACGTGTCGCTGCTGGCGGGCGAGATTGCGCGACGCTCCTCTCCAGAACTCGGGCAGTCGGGTCTCGCGCAGCGCACCGGGCACCGCACTCCCGATGAACTCGTCCGCGTGACCACCGGCAGTCGCAGTGCCGACGCCCGCGCTGCGGTGCGCGTCGGTACCGCCGTCGCCTCGCCGGGTGCCATCGGCACCGCGGTGCTCGACGGCCGCGTCAGTGTGGCTGTCGCTGACGCGATCACCACCGGGCTCGGCTCGCCCGATGCCGGTGTCAACGAGTCAACTCTCGACGCAGCGGCCGGCGAACTTCTCGAGCGCGTTGCGGGGTTGGACGCCGACCGGGCGGCCCGCGAAGCGCGGGCTGCCCGCGACGAGATCGATGCGAAGGGCGTCCCCGCCAGAGAAGAAGCCCGTCGTGACCAGCGGTCATTGCGCATCGGGCGGCGAGCCGATGGCATGGGCTTCGCGCATTGGGTGCTCGACCCCGAAACGTTCGCCGTCGTGAGCGAGGTCTACGACCGCATCACGTCGCCGCGCCGCGGCGGGCCGCAATTCGTCGACGCTGACGATCTCGAGCGGTCGCAGCTCGTTGCCGACGACTCTCGCACGACCGAACAGCTCGCGAGCGATGCCTTCACTGACCTCTTGCGCGTCGGCGTGGCGGCAGACAACTCATTAGTGCTCGGCGACGGCCCGGTCGGCGTTCGCATGATCGTCGCCGCCCGCGCGCTCGCCACACGCGAGGGTGCCGCATGGTTCGAAGGCTCCGACGCCGCGGTCTCAGTCGCGACGGCCGAGCGCATCGCCTGCGCCACCGGTACCGTCGCGATCACGATCGACTCTGACGGCCAACCACTCGCCCTCGGGCGCGAGCGTCGCCTCTTCAGCCGGGCCCAGCGCATTGCTCTCGCTGCTCGCGATGGCGGGTGCCGGTGGCCAGGGTGCGAGCGCCCACCATCGTGGTGCGAAGCGCATCACATCGAGCACTGGCAGCGCGACGGCGGTCGCACTGACGTTGCCGACGGGGTATTGCTGTGCCGACATCACCACGAGCTCGCCCACAATGCCGGGTGGGAGATCAGCCGCGACGGTGCTCAGTACGTGCTGTGGCCACCGCGCGCTGACTCGAGCGCTCCGCCCAGAGAGATGCCGACGAAGAGTCGGGCGCTGGTCGATGCGTTGCGAGTGTGACGAATCGCGATATCGACGCGTGGCGAGTGTGACGTCTAGCTAGTGTGACGCGTTGCGAGTGCGACGCCGTTCAGGCGTGACGACTGCTGGCGAGGCGTGAGCGCTAGCGGCCGGTGCCCGCGTAGACGACCGCCTCGGCGTCACCGTCGAGACCGAACGCCGTGTGCACGATCTGCAGCGCGTGGTTGAGAATGTCGGCGCGCATGACCACCGAGATGCGAATCTCGGAGGTGCTGATCATCTCCATGTTGATGCCCGCGTCTTTGAGCGCATTGAAGAGCTGCGCCGAGACGCCGGCACTCGTGCGCATGCCGCCACCAATGACGGAGAGCTTGCCGATCTGGTCGTCGAAGGCGAGCGACTCGAACCCGAGCGTCGGCTGCGCGGCGCGCAGCGCGGTGAGCACCTTCTCGCCGTCACTCTTCGGCAGCGTGAAACTGATGTCAGTGCGACCGGTGGTCGCCGCGGACACGTTCTGCACGATCATGTCGATGTTCGCGCCGGTCTCGGCGACGATCGTGAAGATGTCGGCCGCCATACCCGGAGTGTCGGGAACCCCGACAACGGTGATCTTCGCCTCGCTGAGATCGCCAGCGACACCGGTGATGATGGGCTCTTCCACGGTTTCTCCCTCCGCTGGGCTGATGACCCAGGTGCCCTCGTGGGGCGTGAACGACGATCGCACATGCAGCGTCACGCCGTGACGGCGAGCGAACTCGACAGCGCGAATGTGCAGCACCTTCGCGCCAGCGGCGGCGAGCTCGAGCATCTCTTCGGCCGTGACACGGTCGACCTTGCGGGCCTTCTTCACGATGCGCGGGTCTGCCGTGAAGACGCCGTCGACATCGGTGTAGATCTCGCACACTTCGGCCCCGAGCGCCGCGGCGAGCGCGACGGCGGTCGTGTCGCTGCCGCCTCGACCGAGTGTCGTGATGTCGCGGCTGTCGCGGTTGAAGCCCTGGAAGCCGGCGACGATCGCGATCGCGCCCTCGTCGAGAGCCTCACGCACGCGCACCGGTGTGACGTCGACGATGCGGGCAGCGCCGTGGCGAGCATCCGTGATCATGCCCGCCTGGCTGCCCGTGAACGAGCGCGCGTCGTGGCCCATGCTCTTGATCGCCATGGCGAGCAGCGCCATCGAGATGCGCTCGCCCGTGGTGAGCAGCATGTCCATCTCGCGCGGGTCGGGCAGCGGAGCGACCTGGTGGGCGAGGTCGATGAGATCGTCGGTCGAGTCGCCCATGGCGCTCACAGCGACCACGACTTGGTTGCCCGCTTTGCGCGTCTCGACGATGCGCTTCGCGACGCGCTTGATGCTCTCGGCGTCGGCGACGGAGGATCCGCCGAACTTCTGCACGATGAGGCTCACGGTGGAACTCCTGGAGGTGGGGCGGCGGGGCGGGAACGGACGCACCGTGACCGACTCTGCTGGTGACTGCAGGGCGGCGACGCTGATGCGGACGGGGCGGCTGTCTCGAGGCGCGCCGTCATCGCCGTGCCCTAGCCCACTATCGTAGCGCCGCGCTATTCCAGTAATGGCATGAGCCGAGCACTAGTGCTCGACGGTGCGCCGCCCTTCGAAGGCGCGACCGAGCGTGACCTCGTCGGCATACTCGAGGTCACCGCCAACGGGGAGTCCGCTCGCGAGTCGCGACACTCGCAGGCCCGGCTGCACGAGCAGGCGTGTGAGATATGTCGCCGTGGCCTCGCCCTCGAGGTTCGGGTCTGTGGCGATGATGACCTCGGTGACGGTGCCATCGCGCAACCGCGTCAGCAGCTGCCCGATACGGAGGTCATCCGGCCCGATGCCATCGATCGGGCTGATGGCTCCGCCAAGCACGTGGTAGAGCCCGCGGAACTCACGCGTGCGCTCGATGGCGACGACGTCTTTCGCTTCTTCGACGACGCAGATGGAAACGGGGCTGCGGCGAGGGTCGCGGCAGATCGAGCACTGCGCCTCTTCGGCTACGTTGCCGCAGATTTCGCAGAACCGCACCTTCTCGCGCACGTCGACGAGCAACTGTGCCAGTCGAGCCACATCGAACGACTCGGTCTGCAGAATGTGGAAGGCGATGCGTTGCGCCGACTTCGGGCCGATGCCGGGCAGACGCCCGAACTCATCGATGAGGTCTTGGATGATGCCGTCGTACACGCCTTAGCCCTCCTCAGGGAACTCTGGTGGAGCATCGGCCGAACTCGGCGCGTCATCGATGCCTCGCGACGGAGGCGTCGCGTCAGCGGTCGGAACATCGCCGAACGATGCCGCGGCGCTCTCACTCGCGCCCATCGCGACCACGGGAGACTCGAGCACCTCTTCCGTCAGGAATCGGGCACGCAGCACTTCACGCACGACGGCCTCGCCGTAGCGCTGACGGCCAGCCAGCTCGGCGGGATGCGGTGTCGCGGCGCGCACAGGAGCGTCGTTTGCCGACGCGACGGCCGCAGAAGCAATGCCGTCTGCGTCGACAGCCGCATCGGGCGAGTCCGCAGCGGAAGTCGACGCTGCAGATTTCGCAGTCGCGGGCGACGCGCTGCCGGTATCGGCACGATCAGTGGCTGCACGACCGCTCGCTGCACGATCAGTGTCGGCACGATCGCTCCTGGCGGGGTCGGTGTCGGCGCCCGGGATCGGCGCGACGACCCAGTCGGTTACGGCCGACTGTGACGCCGAGGCGGAGTGCTCGGAGTGTGGCAGCGGCTTCGGTTGCGAGGCGGGCGCAGAACGGGGGGCAGACGCAGCTCGCTGGGCAGACGCAGAACCGGGGGCAGACGCAGCACCGGGGGCAGACGCAGGAGCAGGCTTCGGCGATGTGGAAGGCGCCAACGATGCCGGAGTCGGCGTGGGTGACGCAGACGGCGTGGATGACGCAGACGGCGTGGGTGACGCTGACGGGGTGGATGACGCAGTCGGGGTGGGTGACGCTGACGGGGTGGATAACGCAGACGGCGTGGGTGATCCAGACGGTGGCGCTGGCGCAGGGTCGGGGTCGGCGGACGGCTCATCGGCCGTCGGCGCCGAAGCGTGTGCGGGGGCCGGCGATGCTGGGCGAGCGTCTGGCGTGGACTCCACGCGCACGCGGAACTTCACGCGCACCCCCAGCACCTGCTGGATCGCCGAGCGCACATGCTCGCTGACGCTCTCGGCTGGCGAAGCGCGGTGACGGAACTGGTCGGCATCGGCTTCGCTCGTGAAGGCGATCGTCAGCACGTCGTCATCGAGCGCCCACGGAGTGGTGGCGACCATGACCATCCACGAGGTGCGCCTGATCGATTGCACAGCCTCGAGCACCTGCGGCCAGGCCGCGGCGATGTGTGCGAGATCGACCGGTGCCGCGCTGGGCGCGGCGACAGCGGGCGCAGTGTCAGCGGGCGCAGTGACAGCAGGCTCGGCGGCGGGCGCGGTGGTAGCGGGCTCGGCGGCGGGCCCGGTGGCGGCAGGAGCGGTCGCATCGGTCGCGGCAACTGTCGGCGCGGCTGAACCCGCCGACGTGGTCGGCTTCGCATCGTTCGAACCAGCGTCGGTCGTACCAGCGGCGTTCGGAGCCGCAGCGGCCGGCGGTGGCGTGGGAGCTGGCGTGGCCGCAGCGGCGGGAGCTGGCGTGGCAGCAGCGGCG
>SXMH01000130.1 GCA_005777405.1 Actinomycetota bacterium | reverse complement strand
GGCCGAATGGTGTGGCCCCTGCCGCGCCGTCTCGCCGATTCTCGACGCCATCGCGTCGGAGAACAGCGACAAGATCGAGATCGTCAAGCTCAATGTCGACGACAACCCCGAAACCGCGGTGAAGTACCAGATCACGTCGATTCCGGCCATGAAGGTGTTCAAGGGCGGCGAGGTCGTCAAGACCGTCATCGGCGCCAAGCCGAAGCCCGCTCTCGAAGCAGACCTCGCCGAGTTCCTGGCCTGATCACCTCGCTCAGCAGAGCTTCCGGCCCGTCCCCGTTCGCGGGGGCGGGCCGTTTCGCGTTCCGCCCGTATCCTGGGAGGCACTGTCGTTGCCGCGACAGGGCGCTGCAGAGCGCACCGGGCGTCCAGTGAGAAGGGCCGCACCATGACGATTTCCCGCGAGGGCACCAATCTCGACCCCTGGTTCGGGCACTACGCCGACCGCACCTCGGGCCTCAGCGCCTCTGAAGTGCGCGCCCTCTTCGCCGTCGCCTCGCGCCCTGAGGTCGTCTCGCTCGCCGGCGGCATGCCCTTCGTCTCCGCTCTGCCGCTCGACACCGTGAGCTCGTCGATGGAGCGAGTCATGCGCGATCGCGGCCCTGCAGCCTTGCAGTACGGCTCGGGTCAGGGAACACCCGAACTGCGCGAGCACATCCTCGAGATCATGGCGCTCGAAGGCATTCGGGCTGGCGTCGACGATGTGGTCGTCACCACCGGTTCGCAGCAAGCGCTCGACCTCGTCGCCAAGCTCTTTCTCAACCCCGGTGACGTCGTGCTCGCCGAGTCGCCCTCCTACGTCGGCGCGATGGGCATCTTCCGCTCGTACCAGGCTGAAGTCGCCCACGTCGCGATGGACGCCGACGGCATGATTCCGCAGGCGCTGACCGAGGCGATTCAGTCGTTGCGCGCGCAAGGCAAGAGCCTCAAGCTGCTGTACCTGATTCCCAACTTCCACAACCCGGCGGGAGTCACGTTGTCGAGCGAGCGCCGCCTCGCCATTATCGACATCGCGCGGTCGGAGGGCATCCTCATTCTCGAGGACAACCCCTACGGCCTGCTGTGGTTCGACCGCCCCGCGCCTGCCGCCATGCGCTCGGTTGAACAGGACGGCATCGTCTACCTCGGGTCGTTCTCCAAGACGCTCGCGCCGGGCTTCCGTGTGGGGTGGGCCCTCGCGCCACACGCTATCCGAGAAAAGCTCGTGCTTGCTGCAGAGGCGGCGATTCTCAGCCCCAGTTCGCTCAACCAGATGATCATCAGCGACTACCTCGACCACGCCGACTGGAAAGGCCAGATCGACGTCTTCCGCGGCCTCTATCGCGAGCGACGGGATGCCATGCTCGAGGCTCTCGAGCAGCAGTTGCCCGACCTGACGTGGACAGTTCCGAACGGTGGCTTCTACGTCTGGCTGACGCTCGGCGAGGGTCTCGACTCGAAGGCGATGCTGCCGCGCGCGGTGAAAGAGCTCGTGGCGTACACGCCGGGCACCGCGTTCTTCGCCGACGGCTCTGGTCGGGGGCACCTGCGACTCTCGTTCTGCTATCCCACGCCCGCTGAGATCAAAGAGGGAGTGCGCCGACTCGCGAGTGTCGTGCGCGACGAGCGCGAGCTGCTCGAAACCTTCCACGCCACCGGGCCGACCCGCATCATCTCCCTCGATCAGCACGTCACGAGTCCTCCTCCGGGGCTCGCATGAGTGCGGGGGAGAACGGCGCGAGCCGCGTGCTCGTGCTCGCCGGCGGCATTTCACACGAGCGCGACATCTCGCTGAAGTCGGGGCGTCGGGTCGCCGACGGCCTCGCGGCGCACGGTCTCGACGTCGCTCTGCGCGACCCTGACGCGACCCTCCTGCCGACGCTGCTCGCCGAGCAGTGGGATGTGCTGTGGCCCACCCTCCACGGCGCAAGCGGCGAAGACGGCGCCCTGCGTGCGCTGCTGGAGTTTCTCGGCCTTCCCTTCGTCGGTTCGACCGCCGACGCCACGCGCCTCGCGTGGGACAAGCCGCGCGCCAAAACGCTCGTCGAGCGCGCCGGGGTGCCGACTCCGCACTCCATCACGCTCACGCGCGATACCTTCCGCGAACTCGGAGCCGAGAGTGTGCTCGCCGTCGTTCGCGGCGAGCTGCCCCCGCCTGTGGCCGTCAAGCCTGCCCAGGGCGGCTCAGCGCAGGGCGTCAGCATCGTCGGAGACGACGATGAGTTGCGCCGCGCGATGGTGCTCGCCTTCACCTACTGCGACGTCGCCCTCATCGAGCAACGCATCACGGGGGTCGAGGTCGCGATCGGCATTCTCGACACAGGAGACGGTCCCGTCGCTCTGCCCGCCGTCGAGATCGAACCCCTGTCGGGGGTCTACGGCTTCGAGGCTCGCTACAACGCGGGGGAGACCCGCTTCTACGCGCCCGCCCGCATCGATGAGTCGGTCGCCGCGCGCGCCACAGAGGCAGCGCTGGCTGCTCACCGAGCGCTGGGCCTGCGACACCTCAGCCGCATCGACATGATCATCGACGGGGCAGGAACCCCGTGGTTTCTCGAAGCCGCGATCATGCCCGGCCTCACCGAGACCTCGACGTTCGCGCTCGCGCTCGAAGCCGCGGGCCACGATGTCGGCTGGGTCTTCGCCGAGCTCGCCCAAGCGGCCCTGCGCGACGCCCGACGCTGATCGCTGATCACGCGGTCGGCGCGGTCAGCGGTCAGCGGAAGCCGTCGTCGCCGAGCTCTGCGAGAATGCGGTTGAGGTCGCCCACCGTCGCGAAGTCGATGACGAGCGTTCCCTTCTTCTGACCGAGCGTGATCGTCACGCGAGTGTCAAGCCGGTCGCCCAGGCGCTCCGCGATCTCCACGAGCTGAGCTTGGCGACCGCCCGCCGCGGGCTTCTTCGCGGCCTTCGACTCGGCCTTGCCGCTCACAAGAGCCGCCGCGGCCTCGGCCTGACGCACCGAAAGCTCTTCGTTGACGATCTTGTCGGCGAGCTTCAGCTGCCCCGCCGCCCCAGACACCGAGAGAATCGCGCGGGCGTGACCGGCGGTGAGCACTCCCGCCGCGACCCGCGACTGCACTGCTTCTGGCAGCTTGAGCAGCCGCAGGGTATTGGTGATCTGCGGTCGGCTGCGGCCCAAACGCTGAGCAAGCTGATCCTGTGTGGTGCCGAAGTCCTCGAGCAGTTGCTGGTACGCGCTGGCCTCTTCGAGCGGATTCAGCTGCGCTCGGTGCAGATTCTCGAGCAGGGCATCCCGCAGCATGTCCTCATCGGCGGTGTCGCGCACGATTGCGGGGATCGTCTCGAGGCCGGCAAGAGTGGATGCTCGCAAACGCCGCTCGCCCATGATGAGCTCGTACTGCGCTTCGCCCTGCTGGGCTCCCGACCGCTCGCGGACGACGATGGGCTGCAGAACCCCGAACTCGCGCACCGAGTGCACGAGTTCAGCGAGCTCCTCCTCGCGAAACTCGGTGCGCGGCTGCTGCGGGTTGGGCACGATGTCACTCGGTGCGATCGATGCCAGCCGAGCCCCCGGCACCGCTGCGAGGTCACCCGCGGTGACGGGAGCGGGGAAGAAGACGTCGACGGGGCGCTCGCCCTCGCCGGTGGGAATGAGTGAGCCGATGCCTCGGCCGAGTCCCGTGCGTTTCGTGGCCATCAGGCTGCTCCTCGTCGTGCGATCTCTGCGGCGGCCTCGAGGTACGACAACGATCCGGGCGAGCCCTCGTCGTAGCTGATGACACTCTGGCCGTAGCTGGGGGCCTCGCTGATGCGCACCGAGCGCGGAATGACCGTCTCGAGCGCCTCGGCGGGGAAGTGCTCGCGAACGTCTTGCACCACCTGCTGGGCGAGGTTGGTGCGCGAGTCGTACATGGTCAGCAAGATCGTCGACACGCGCAGCCGCGGGTTCAAGTGGCGTTCGATCAGCTGAATGCTGTTGAGCAGCTGGCTCAGGCCCTCGAGCGTCCCGCACTCGTGCCCACCCACGGCGACGGGTGTGTCTCCTCCGAGCGGATCGAAGGCGAGGAGGCCGCGGTGATTGCCCGCACGACGAGCGCTGAGGACCCTGCCCGCGAGCTGGACGAAGCCCACGGGGCGCCCGCTCGGCAGGAACATGCCTGCGTTGATCCCGCCCGCGTTAGCGACCCGTCCCCCGTGCGTCCCCCCGCCGCCCTCGCCGTCGCCG
>SXMH01000012.1 GCA_005777405.1 Actinomycetota bacterium | reverse complement strand
GTCCAGGCTCAGCGCCTGTATCGCATAATCAACCACGGTCACAAAGCTGGCGATGATGAGCGGGGCGTGATTGGGCAGCATGATGCCGCCCGAACCGAGTCGGATGGTGCTCGTGTGGGCGGCGACATGCGCGATGAGCACGGCCGTGGCGCTCGACGCGATCGCGGCGATGTTGTGGTGCTCGGCGTACCAGACACGCGTGTAGCCGCTGCGCTCGGCCTCTTGCGCGACAGCCACCGTGTCGGCGAGGGCCGTCGCGACCGAGCCTCCCGGCGAGACGGGGGCGAGGTCGAGCACGGAGAGCGGGGGAAGTGCTGGCATGCCTCGATCGTCGCACGCTCGCCGGGCTCATCGCTGAGCGTGTCAGAACCGAATGGCGTCGATCACCTTCACGCGCAACGCCACGAGGGCGGGGATGACGCCCGCGAGCGCGCCCACGACGACAGACGCGATGAGCCCGGCGAGTGCGGCGCCGAAGGGGAACGGCGGCGTATCTTGCAGGCCCTGGAACATCGCATCCACGACCCACTCGCTTCGCATGATGAGCACGACGAGCATGATGCCGACCACACCGGCGACCGTCGTGGCAACGAGGTTCTCGAGGAGAACCGAGGTGAACACCCGGCCTGAGGTCGCACCAAAGCTGCGACGCACCCCGATCTCGCGAATGCGCTGTCGCATGGCGACGAGTTGCACGTTGACGAGGCTGAGCGCGCCGAGCAAAAGCACGAGCCCCGCAATCGCTCCGCTGACCAACTGAAAGACGAGTGCCGAGTCGGCGTAGCCCGGCTGAGAAGCCCAGTCACTGCGGCTGAGCGACAACTCGAGCGAGGGGTCGAGGCCCGCGCGCAAGTCCATCGCGAGCACGGGCGCGAGGTCGTTGACGATCTCCGGGGGCACCCAGAACTCGCGCCAGACCGACGCCTCGTTCGGCAACGCTCCGGCCCGCGCCAGGTAGGAGTCGTACAGCATGTCGACGCGAACATTCGTGTCCCACACGCCTTCTTTCGGCAGCACTCCGACGATCGGGTACGTGCCGGCGAGATCGCCGGTCATCGTGAGAGTCGGTCGAGCGCTGAGTGGCACGCTGCCCAGGAGTTCCCACATGTACTCGGTGATGACGACGGGTGGCGCCAACAGTTCGGCGTCGCTTGCTTGCAATGTGCGGCCTTCGATCACCGTCATGCGGTGGATGACCGCATAGTCGGCGTCGTACAACCGGGTGAGAACGGGAGTGACGCCCTCGGGCATCTGCACGGGAGAGTTCACAGTTCCGTCGACGAGCCGAGACGTGCGACTGAACGAGTAGCGTTCGGAGACTCGCTCGACGTGGGCATCGAGTTTTGCCCAATCGATCGGCGAACCATCGGAGCTACCCACGTTCATCGTCAACGTCGCGACGCGACCTCCGTAGCGGTCAGATTGCTCGGCTGTGAGTTGCTTCTGGTACTCACCGATGGCGACGACCGCCGTAAGGGCGGCGACCGCGACTCCGATGCCGATGAGGCTCAAGAGCACGCGCAGGCGGTGAACTCGAATCTCGTTCCACGCGTCTGAAAGTGCTCCGACGAGGGGCGCAGCGCTGAAGCCTCGACGTTCGCTCATGCGAGTCCCTCCCCGCCCGCAAGAGTGCTCGCCGCGAAAGCGCGGTCGAGATCAGCGACCTGCAACACGCCTGCGTCGAGTCGATAGTGGCGACGTGCACGAGCCGCGACGTGCAAATCGTGCGTGATCGTGACGAGTGCCGCGCCTGATTCGGCGGCAACCTCGTCAAGCAGGCTCATGATGGTGGCGCCGGTGTCGAGGTCGAGTGCCCCCGTCGGCTCGTCGGCGAGAATGAGGCGTGGCTTGCGCACGAGCGCGCGAGCAATCGCGACTCGTTGCTGTTCACCGCCGGAGAGCTGGTCTGGCGTCGACGTCAGTCGATGGCCGAGGCCGACGCGCTCGAGCATCTCGGTCGCCAGTTGCTTGCGTTGCCAGAAGTATGCGCCAGTCGCATAGCTCAGGGGCACGATGACGTTGTCGAGGGCACTGCGACCGGCAAGCAGGTTGAACTGCTGAAAGACGAAGCCCACCTGGCGACCCCTCAAGCGATCGAGCGCGCCCGCCCCGAGCCGAGCGGTCGATTCGCCGCCCACGAGCACCTCGCCCTCGGTCGGAGCATCGAGCAGGCCCAAGATGTTGAGCAGTGTCGTCTTGCCCGAGCCGCTTCGCCCGACAATCGACACGTGGTCTCCTGCAGCGACCTCGAGGTCGACGCCGCGCAGAATCTGCAGCATCGAGTCGTCGGGAAGCCGCACGCTCTTCGAGACGTCGCGGAGCGCGACGAGGCTCTCCGTCACCAGGTGACGCCCGTCTCGCAGTACTCCTCGCCGGGGGCGATTTCGTAGCAGAACTCTTCCACGGGGGCCGCGGCGCCGGGCACGAACTGTCGCACCATGTCGCCTTCGGTGACTCCCTCGATGACCTCGACCATCACTCCGTCGCTGAGCCCGAGCACGACGTCGCGCTGTTCGGGCTCTGAGCCATCGCCCGCGTCGACCCAGACGACTCCTGATTGCGCACCGCCCTGCACGGCAGTGGTCGGCACGAGCATGGCGTCCTCCACAGTTCCGACGGCAATATCGAGCGTTGCCGGAAGGCCCGGGAACACGACCTGGTCGCTCGGCACGGCGCAGCGCACACTCGTCGTGCCGTCGTCGGCCACTTGCGTGCGGAGTCCCGAGCACGCGAACGGTGCGGGGCCGCCCGTGATCGTGACAGTGGCTTCGCTCGGAGCATCCAGCAGGCGGTAGAGCTGCACCGGCTCGACCGTGCTGAGCACGTGATAGCGCGCCGGCGAGAACGACGCGAACTCGACGCCGGTCGAGGTGGTCTGACCCTTCACGATCGAGAGCTCGACGAGCTCGCCGGCTTCGGGAGCCCGAATCTCGATGACGGCGCGCGGGTAGTCCTGCGTGACCGTGGCGATCTTCTGGTTCTTCTTCACCGTCTGGCCCTGACGCACGTGCACGGTCGTCACCGTTCCGTTCACCTCCGCGCGCAAGGGGAAGGCGGCGTCGCGCGCGATCGTGCCGCTGAGCGAGAGCTCATTGACGACGGCACCTCGCGTGACGGGTACGACGGGGTCGGCGATCTCGGCGAAGGGCTGCTCGGCACTCGCCTGGACGTCAGGGAAGAACGCGAGTTTCGTGACCGACGCCGCGATGGCCGCCCCGATGAGAATGAAGAGAATGGGCATGACCCATCGGCGCCAGATCTGCATAGTCTTCCTGTCACGCTGCGCCGCTGCGAGCGGCGGCTGGGCGCCCCCTCGGCGCTCTCGCGTTGACGCTAACAGCGCAGGCCCCCACTCAGAGTCATCCTCACGTCGCATTTCTCGTCGTTCCTCAGGATGAGCGGCGGTTCTCTGCGCTCTCGTGTGACGCTGGTGTCATGCAACGGTTCGCGCGGTGGATGCTCGGCCTCGCATTAATGTTCGCCGGGGTCTCGCACCTCACGTTCGCTCGAGAAGAGTTCGTGGCCCAGGTTCCGCCGTGGCTGCCGATCGATGCCGACGTCGTCGTCGTCGCCTCGGGCGTCGTCGAGATCGGGCTCGGCCTCGCGCTCATCGTTCTCGGCCGCTACCGCGTCGCCGTCGGATGGATCGTCGCGCTGTTCTTTCTCGCGATCTTTCCGGGCAACATCGCCCAGTTCACCGAGGGTCGTGATGGTTTCGGGCTCGACACTGATCTTGCCCGCGGCATTCGCCTTCTCTTTCAGCCGCTGCTCGTGGCTTGGGCTCTCTGGGCGACGGGTGCCTGGAGCGCGTGGCGCGCTCGGCGCACTCAGTCGCCTCTGACCGCGGAAGGGGCGCGCTAGCCTGACTCGCATGGTCGAGCCCGCTGCGAACCGCACCCTTGCGGCGACGCGGCGCGCGCCGAGCATGCAAGATGTCGCCGAGATCGCGGGGGTCTCGCACCAGACGGTGTCACGCGTGCTCAACGGGCACGCGAGCATTCGACCCGAGACGCGCGAGCGGGTCGAGGCCGCGATCGCCGAACTCGGCTACCGCCGCAATCTCGCGGCGCGCACCCTCGCCACGAGCCGCAGCCGCTCGATCGGGGTGCTCTCGCCGGCGGTGCCGCAGTTCGGCGTCACGAGTAGCCTGCTCGCTGTCGAGGCCGCCATTCGCGAGGCCGGGTACCAGCCACTCGTCACCGCTGCCGCGGTCGAGCACGCGGCGAGTGTCGACGGGCTTGAGTTCTTGCTCGACCAGTCGATCGAGGCGCTCGTCGTCATCGCGCCGCACGCGAGCGTGACCCGTGCGATCGACGAGCTCAAGATCGACCTGCCTCTCGTGGCTTTGCAGGCCCCCGATGGCGTCATCGGTCAAGCGATCGGCGTCGATCACTCGAGCGGCACCCGACTCGCGACCGAGCACCTCGTAGCGCTGGGGCACCGCCGCATCCAGCACGTCTCGGGCCCCGCACACTACTTCGAGGCCGTCTCGCGACGCGCAGGTTTCGATGACGCGGTGCGGGATGCTGCGCTCGAGCCTCTGCCCATCATCGAGGGCGACTGGACCGCCGTCGGGGGTCACGCGGCTGCGGCCGTGCTCGCTCCCGGCGTCACGGCCGTCGTCTGCGCGAACGACCAGACGGCGATCGGCCTCATGGCCGGGCTCGAGGCCGCGGGTCAGCGGGTGCCAGACGACGTGAGCGTCACGGGCTTTGACGACATTCCCGAGGCTCCTTATTTGCGCCCCGGGCTCACGACCGTGCGCCAAGACTTCGACGCGATCGGCCGGGCGGCGGTCGACGCCCTCGTGCGTCGGCTCGCGGGCTCGGAGGCCGCCGCCGTCGAGCGATTGCGGGCAGAACTCGTCGTGCGAGCATCCACGGCTCCGCCCCGCAACTGACCGGAGCGGCAGTGCGGGTGCGGCGTGTTAGCGCTAACATAATCCAGATGTCCCCGACCGAGGCGAGGAGGCCCCGGCCATGAGCCAGAGCACTGATTCCACGACCGAGCAGTACGTCATCGGCGTCGACTACGGCACCCTCTCGGGCCGAGCGATCGTCGTGCGCGTGAGCGACGGCGCCGAACTCGGCAGTGGCGTGCACGAGTACCCGCACGCCGTGATGGACACCCAACTGGCTGCGACGGGCGCGGTCTTGCCACCCGAGTGGGCGCTGCAAGCGCCCAACGACTACCGCGAGGTGCTGCGCGTCGCCGTGCCCGCCGCGATCGCCGACGCCGGCATCGACGCCTCGCGCGTCATCGGCATCGCCACCGACTTCACGGCATCGACGCCGTTGCCGGTCACCGCCGAGGGCGTGCCGCTCTGCGAGGTCGACGGCTTCGCCGACAACCCGCACGCCTACGTCAAGCTCTGGAAGCACCACGCCGGGCAGGGTCAGGCCGACCGCATCAACGCCCTCGCGGCCGAGCGCGGCGAATCGTGGTTGCCGCGCTACGGCGGTTTCATCTCCAGTGAGTGGGAGTTCGCCAAGGGCCTGCAGCTGCTCGAAGAAGCGCCCGAGGTCTATGCCGCCACCGACATCTGGGTCGAAGCGGCCGACTGGATCGTCTGGCAGCTCAGCGGCGTCTACGTGCGCAACGCGTGCACCGCCGGCTACAAGGCCATCTACCAAGACGGCGCCTACCCGAGCCGCGACTTCTTGGCCGCCCTCAACCCCGAGTTCGCCGACTTCGCCGAGTCGAAGCTCGCCGGACCGATCGGCGAACTGGGCGCGCGGGCGGGTGGGCTCACCGCCGAGGCAGCGGCGTGGACGGGACTGCCCGAGGGTATCGCCGTCGCCGTGGGCAACGTGGATGCTCACGTCACGGCCCCGGCCGTCAAGGCCACCGGCGCGGGTCAGATGGTCGCGATCATGGGCACCTCGACGTGCCACGTCATGAGCGGCGAGACGCTCGTCGAGGTTCCCGGCATGTGCGGTGTCGTCGACGGCGGCATCATCGCGGGGCTCTACGGCTACGAAGCCGGGCAGTCGGGCGTGGGCGACATCTTTGCCTGGTACGTCAAGAACCAGGTGCCGAGCGGGATGTACGCCGCGGCCGAGGCTGCCGGTCAGAGCATCCACCAGTACCTCACCGATCTGGCCTACCTCGAACCGGTGGGTGCCCACGGGCTCATCGCTCTCGACTGGAACGGCGGCAACCGTTCGGTGCTCGTCAACGCCGAGCTCAGCGGACTGCTCGTCGGCCAGACCCTCACGACGCGCCCCGAGCAGATCTATCGCGCGCTGCTCGAGTCGACGGCCTTCGGCACCCGTCAGATCGTCGAGACCTTCGCGGCCTCGGGTGTGCCGGTGACCGAGTTCATCGCGGCAGGTGGGCTCATCAAGAACCCGCAGCTCATGCAGACCTATGCCGACGTGCTGCGCATGCCCATCTCGATCGCGTCGAGCACGCAAGGTCCGGCACTCGGGTCTGCCATTCACGCCGCCGTTGCTGCCGGCGCCTACGCCAGCGTGGCGGAGGCGGCGGAGTCGATGGGCAGCGTCGAGACGGCCGCGTACGTGCCCAACGAGGCCGCAGCCGACGCCTACGACGTGCTGTACGCGGAGTACCGCACGCTGCACGACTACTTCGGGCGCGGCGCGAACGACGTGATGAAGCGACTCAAGTACGTGCGACGGGAGGCACTGGCATGAGCCACGATCTCGATCGCGATGCCGTGATCTCTCGCGTGCGCGACGAGGTGTGCGCTCTGCACGCCGAACTCACGCGCTACCAGCTCGTCGTGTGGACCGGCGGCAACGTCAGTGGTCGCGTGCCCGGCACCGACTACTTCGTCATCAAGCCGAGCGGTGTCTCGTACGACGACCTCACGCCCGAGAGCATGATCCTGTGCACGCTCGACGGCGCGGTGGTGCCCGGCACGCTGGGCAGCGAGCGCAGCCCCTCGAGCGACACGGCCGCACACGCGTACGTGTATCGGAATATGCCCGAGGTCGGGGGAGTCGTGCACACGCATTCGACCTACGCCACGGCGTGGGCTGCGCGCGGCGAGGCGATTCCCTGCGTCATCACGGGCATGGCCGACGAGTTCGGCGGCGAGATTCCAGTCGGGCCGTTCGCCATCATCGGCGACGAATCGATCGGCCGCGGCATCGTCGAGACCCTGAGCGGCCACCGCTCACGGGCCGTGCTCATGCAGAACCACGGCCCCTTCACGATCGGCAAAGACGCTCGCGACGCCGTCAAGGCGGCCGTCATGGTCGAAGACGTCGCGCGCACCATCCACCTCAGTCGCCAGCTCGGTGAGCCGATTCCGATTCCGTCGGCGTCGATCGACGCCCTGTTCGACCGCTTCCAAAACATCTATGGTCAGCCTGCTGACCGTAGACAGATGAACACCGTCGGGCAAAGCCCGCAAGGAGAACTGTCATGACCCGTTCGATCGTGCCCGACCTCGCCCAGTTCGAGGTGTGGTTTCTCACCGGCAGCCAGAACCTCTACGGCGAGGAGACGCTGCGACAGGTGGCGGAACAGTCGCAGCAGGTGGCGCAGGGCCTCATCGATTCGCCCGACGTGCCCGTCACCGTGGTGTGGAAGCCCGTACTGAAAGACGCCGAGTCGATTCGCCGGGCAGTGCTCGACGCGAACGCTGACGACCGCGTGATCGGCCTCATCACGTGGATGCTCACCTTTAGCCCGGCGAAGATGTG
>SXMH01000129.1 GCA_005777405.1 Actinomycetota bacterium | reverse complement strand
GCCGGCACCGTTCGGGCCGATGAGACCGAACACACGCCCCGGCTCGATGGTGAGATCAATGCCGTGCAGCGCAGTGCGCCGACCGTAGCGCTTCGTGAGTGAACGTAGTTCGATGACAGGGGTCATGGTGCTCCTTCGCTAGGAGTGCCCTTCAGCGCCGCCGTGGCGGCGTCGAGCACAGTGGAGTCCGCGTACAGGCCGTGGGTATAGAGCTCGAGAGTCGGCAGCGTCATGCGTGCGATGAGCGCCGAGCTCAAGCCGGTGTCACCGAGACTGCGGGCGAGTACGCGTTCGAGCACGAGAGGCACGAGCCCGTGCGTGGCCACGATGGCTGCCGTCATGCGCGGGTCGGAACTCGGGCGCACGATCCCTGCCTCCGTCTGGGACGCCAGCATCGACTCGGTGCGATCAACGAGGTGGGCAAAGAGCCGGGCGCCGGTCTCGCCACCATCGACGATCGTGCGAGCGAGATAGTCGAGGCTGGGTCGAAAGCGCTCGGTGTCTGCCAGCCACTCCTGCATCGTCGAGGCGAGGTCATGCTCGGTGGTGAGGCCCTCTTTGCGGCCCATCACCTCGTCGATGATCCAGGAATCGCAGGCCTCGCGCAGCCCCTCCTTCGAGCCGAAGTGGTGCAGTACGAGCGCGGGGCTCACTCCCGCCGCCGCCGCGATGGCACGCACGCTCGTGCCGTCGTACCCCTGGGCTCCGAACAGCGCGATCGCGGCATCCCTGATGCGCGCCGGAGCGGTAAGGTCCTCGGGGACTGAACGCATGATCAGCATACTAAACAATCGTTCAGTGATCCGTCAACACGGTCTCGCGACACGGCCTGGTAACGATCAGGCGAAGACGACGAGTGCTCGCCCTCCCGAGCGCTACTCTCGGTGCAACCGCTTCCGGAACGAGTGAGGGAAGCAGAGAGAGCAGTCCCGTGAGCGACACCGCCGCCCCGCACCGCGCCGCGGATGCGCCCGGACCCAGCCTGCCTGCCTCGTCGCTCGTCACTGCTCCCGCATCGCTGCCTCGCCGCATCGGGTCGAGCGACCTGCGCGTGTTCCCCAGTGCGCTGAGCGGCACCGTCTTCGGCTGGACCGCCGACGGCCCCACCACGACCAGCATTCTCGATCGCTTTGTCGAACTCGGCGGCACGCTCATCGACACGGCCGACAGCTATGCGGGTGGTCGCAGCGAGATCATGATCGGCAACTGGATGCGCGAGCGAAGAATCCGCGACCGCGTCACGATCGCGACCAAAGTCGGCAAGTCTCCAGATCACCCGGGGCTCTCGGCGCCCGCCATCCGCGCCGCGGTCGACGCCTCGTTGCGGCGCTTGCGGGTCAGCAGCATCGACTTGCTCTTCCTCCATGTCGATGACCCCGAGGTTCCCTACGATGAGACGCTGCTCGCTGTCGATGAGCTCATCCGCGCCGGCAAGGTGCGCTACTTCGGCGGTAGTGATCACACGGGCGAACGACTCTTCGAGGCCCGCATTGCTGCGGGTCAGCTCGGAGTGGCGCACATGGTGGCGCTGCAGAAGCACTACAACCTCGTGCATCGCGACGAGTATGAAGGCGCTCTCGCGCGCGTCGCGGGTCAGCTCGACATGGGAGTCATGCCGCGGTACGCGCTCGCGGCCGGATTCCTCACTGGAAAGTACCGCTCTCGATCTGACATCGAACGCGAGAAGCGTGGCGCAGAGGTAGCCCACTACGTCAATCGTCGCGGGCTGCGCATTCTTTCGGCGCTCGACCGCATCGCCGAGGACGGCGGTCGCGATGTCGCCACGATTGGCCTGGCGTGGTTGCTCTCGCGACCACATGTGGTGGCGCCGGTCGTGTCGGTGAGCGCTCCTGCTCAGCTCGACGCGATCATGGCTGCACCGACCACCCCGCTGTCACGCCATCAACTCACGGAGCTCGATCGCGTCAGCGACTGAGGCACGTTCGGCGCGGCTCAGCCCTGTGCGTCGTGGACGAGCCGTTCGACACTCCGACGGAAGGCAACGGAGGCTCCGATCGGGTCGGCAACGTGTCCCCACGCGAGTGCGCCCACGTACGACATCATGAGCTGGTCGGCGGCTTCTCCGGGCATCGCGTGCCCGAGCGCACTCAGGACGTCGGTCATGCGCTCGGCGATGGCTTCGTGATGCTCGGCGACGATGACCCGCACAGGATCGCGAGGATCAGGAAACTCGGCCGCGGCGTTGACGAAGAGTGACCCGCGCAACTCGTCTGCCACGAGGATGTCGTGTACGTGGTCCGCGAGTGCCGTGAGGGCTGCCTCGGGGGAGTCGGCTGCTCCCACGACAGTGTCGATCTCGTGCAGCGTGCGAATCGAGGCCGCATCGAGGTAGTCGCGAATGAGCTTGTCTTTTGAGCCGAAGTGCTTGTAGAACGTCGCTTTGGTGACCGAGGAGTGCTGGATGAGACGGTCGACTCCGACAGCGCGAATACCCTCCTGAGCAAACAGCACAGTGGCCGCCTCGAGAATGCGGATCTTCGCGGCAGGACTGGGCCTCTCGTTGCTGATGGTCGTCTCGGTCTCCGAGAGCGAGAGGGGCGCGGCGGGGGTCACGCATTCTCCTGATGGGTGCTCGGCGCACACCAACTCGTCAGGTGACGGGCGTCGCCGCTGCCATCACTGTAGCAGGGGACAGACAGAGTTGTCTGTCCTCACTTCGTCACCCGCGTGTCGCGTGGGAAGGTGCGGCACCTTCCCACGCCGTCGGGGGCTCCCGTTAGGCTCGACGTGGTCGCGAAGGAGCGTGTGGTGTGTCGAGATTTCTGTACCTGGTTCGTCACGGCGAGCAGCAGGACGCCGAACACGGGCTCCCCGATGGCCCCCTGAGTGGGCGAGGTCAGCGCCAGGCACGTGCCATCGCTGAGCGACTCGGCGGTGTCCCCTTCGCGAGCGTTCACACGTCACCGTTGCAGCGGGCAGTCGAGACGGCGCTCACGATGACCGAGTTCATGCCCGCCATCGAGCCCCAGCAATCGATGCTGCTCATGGACTGCATTCCCAGCGGACCGACGCCCGATATGCCCAGCGCATTCGAGCCATTTTTCGGCGGAGTCACCGAGGAAGAGATCTCCGCCGGCGAAGCACAAATGGCCGATGCGGTCGCGGAGTGGTTATCGCCGTCGCGTGACGATCGCCATGAGTTGCTCATCACCCATAACTTCGTCATCGCCTGGTTCGTGCGCGAAGTCTTCGGAGCGCCGGCGTGGCGGTGGATGGGTGTAAACCAAGCCAACTGCGGCCTCACGATCATCCGTGTGCGTTCGGCGAAGCCTCCGGTGCTCGTCGCGCACAACGACCTCGGGCACCTCCCGGCCGAACTGCGCACCGGATTACCGCTCGACCAGCCGTTCTAAGCGGAGTCGCGACAATACCCCTAGGGGTATAAGCTGGAGCCATGGCCTCACCACGCACCTTCGTGATCGTGGGTGGTGTCGCGGGCGGCATGTCTGCCGCGACCCGCTTGCGCCGCCTCGACGAGCACGCCAACATCATCATCCTCGAGCGCGGCGAGCACGTGTCTTTCGCGAACTGCGGCCTTCCCTATCACGTGGGCGGCGTCATCGAGAGTCGCGACGACCTCATCCTGCAGACACCAGCGAGCCTCGCGGCTCGCTTCGCCCTCGATGTGCGAGTGCGCACCGAGGCCGTGTCGATCGACCCCGTGACCTGCACCGTCGTGGCGCGCGATCTGGAGACCGGCGCAGATCAGCCGATCACGTACGACGCGCTCGTGCTCAGTCCCGGCGCGTCCCCCGTGCGCATCCCGATTCCTGGCGTCGAGCGTGCGCTTGTCTTGCGCGACATCGCTGACATGGATGCCATCATCGCCGCCGCTCAGCATGCTCGACGGGCCGTCATCGCCGGTGCGGGCTTCATCGGCCTCGAGCTCGCCGAGAACCTGCGGCACCGTGGTCTCGAGGTCGCCATCGTCGAACTTCTGCCTCAGGTGCTGCGACCGTTTGACATCGAGATGGCGCAGCCCATCGTCGAGCGCTTGCGCGAGAACGGCGTCGAGGTGCATCTCGGCGCAGGCCTCACCGGCATCTACGACGACCACGTAGAGCTCGATGGCGGATCCCGTACGGTGCCCGCCGATCTCGTGGTGCTCTCGGTGGGAGTGAAGCCCGAGAGTGCGCTTGCGCGCGATGCTGGGCTCGCGCTCGACGAGCGCGGCTACATCGTCGTCGATGCCGAGCAGCGCACCTCCGAGTCGGCGATCTTTGCCGTGGGTGATGCTGTCGTCAAACAGCGATTCGACGGTGACCCGTCTCCGGTCTGGTTGGCGGGTCTCGCCAATCGGCATGGTCGTCTCGCTGCTGACGTCATCGCCGGCCGCCCGCACTCCGCAGTGCCCGCTCTCGGCACGGCGATCATCGGCGTGTTCGGGTTGACGGCGGCCGTTGTCGGTCGCACTGAGCGCGAGCTGCGGCAGGAGGGTCGCAGCATCCGCGTCATCCACACTCATCCCACGCAACACGCCGGCTACTACCCGGGCGCTGAGCAGCTCTCGCTGAAACTCATCGTCGACGCGGCAACCGACCGCATTCTCGGCGCACAAGCGGTGGGTGCTGGTGCCGACAAGCGCATCGATATCATCGCTACCGCCATAGCGGGCGACCTTCCCGCGCGCTCCCTCGCCGATCTCGAGCTCGCCTATGCACCCGCGTTCGGCTCAGCGAAAGACCCCGTCAACATGCTCGGGTACATCGACGACAACCTTCTGGAGGGCGAACTCAGCGTGCAGTGGCACGAGGTGGCCGAACGGCAAGATCAAGGCTGGCGGCTTCTCGACGTGCGCACGGCGGGCGAGCATGACCTGGGCGCGATTCCGGGCAGTGAACTGCTGACTCTCGACGAATTGCGTGGCCACGCTGAGAGCCTCCGCGGAGAGAGCGTGATCGTCACGTGCAAGGTCGGCCAGCGCGGCCACACAGCGGCGTCGATTCTGCGGCAGTACGGTGTGACGGTGGCCAATCTCGACGGTGGCTATACGACATGGCGGGCGGGCACGACTGCCCAACGCGAGCCGGTAGGCGCATGACGCGCCCCGAACCTTCAAGGAGCATCCGATGACTGAGCACAGCGGCGCCACGATCACGGTCGACGAGCTGGCGACGGTGATCGCCGACGGAGCGACCGTGGTCGACGTGCGTGAGGTCGACGAGTACATCGAGGCTCGTGTACCTGGCGTGCGACTCATTCCACTCGGCACCATTCCTGACTCGGTGGATGCTCTCCCGCTCGACGAGACCATCTATGTCATTTGCCGCTCAGGTGCTCGCAGTCAGCGCGCTGTCGAGTTTCTCGAGCACCGCGGCATCGACGCGGTCAACGTCGAGGGTGGCACGATGGCGTGGCTCGCTCGTGGCTTCGCCCACGAGTCGGGCGACGACGCACAGAGCGGAGCCCTGCGGTGACGACGATTCCCGCCGAAGCGACGAAGAGCATCACCAACAGATTGCGTCGAGCGCAAGGCCAGCTCGGTGCTGTGCTCGCGATGATCGAAGACGAGCGCGACTGCCGCGAGATCGTCACGCAGCTCAGTGCAGCGTCGAGCGCGATCGACCGTGCGGGCTTCGCCATCATCGCTTCTGCGCTCAAGGAGTGCTTGCGGGAGGGCGAAGAGAGCGGCGACCCGGTCGAGCTCGCCGATCTCGAGAAGCTCTTCCTCAGCTTGGCCTGATCGGCTCGTCGTCGAGCGGGCGACCCAGCCAGGTGTTGGCGTTGGGGTTGTCATTGAACGGCGCGACGGGCTCAAAACCGAGCGAGCTGTAGAGCCCCGCCGCTTCCCGTTGCGCGACGTGCGTGTCGAGTACGAGCTCGCGAGCACCGAGCTTGCGCGCCCGGCGCTGCAATTCGAGCACGAGTGCCCGGCCGAGACCGAGTCGCCGCGCGTGCGGCTGCACCCACAGGTGCTTGAGTTCGAAGCGCGGCCCGAGCGGGCCGTCATCAATGCGGCGCACTCCGCCGATACCGACGTCAGCGGGTTCGCCACCGAGGTTCTCGTGTTCGACGATGAGCATGACCCCGCGCGGAGCCGTGAATTCCGCATCGGAGGGCGTTGCGCGGCGGTACGCGTCGGCGCCGCCGGGAAAGTCGAGTGCCCTCGTCGCGAAGTACTGATCGAGCAGTACGGCGGCGGCATCGTCACTCGGAACCGCCTCGCGCCAGGTCACCATGCCCGTCAGCCTACGGGGAGAGCCGCCGCCTAGGATGGTCGTCATGGTCACGCGCGTCGCCGTCGTCGGAGCCAGCGGCCGTCTCGGCTCGCTTGCCTGCAGTGTCATCGAGCAGCAGAGCGACCTCGCGCTCGTGGCCCAGCTCGACTCGCGCAGTGACCTCGGTGAGATGCTCGGCGCTGATGTTGTGCTCGATGTGACCGCACCCGGCGTCTCAGCCACGATCGTCGATCATGCGGTGCGCGCGGGCCTCAACGTGCTCGTCGGAACGAGCGGCTGGAGCGACGAACGTTTGCGTACGCTGCGTACGCTGCTCGCGAGCCACCCCGAGTCGGGAGTCGTGGTCGTGCCGAACTTCTCGATCGGCAGTGTCGTCGCCACACACCTGTCGACGATCGCAGCGCAGTGGTTCGAGTCGATCGAGATCGTCGAGACGCATCATGCGGCCAAGGTCGACTCGCCCTCGGGCACCGCGGTGCGCACGGCCGAGCTCATCGGCAAGGCGCGCGCTGACCTCGGACCGGTCGTGGCCCCGCACACTGACCAGCGCGCGCGAGGGCAGCAGGTTGCGAGCGTTCCCGTGCACTCTCTGCGGCTGCAAGGAGTCATCGCGCGCCAAGATGTGCACTTCGGCGGCACGGGCGAGACCGTCACGATCACGCACGAGACCTTCTCCGCCTCGAGCTACGAAGCGGGCATTCTGCTCAGTCTGCGTGCGGCGGCGACGGCGACAGGCTTGACCGTCGGCCTGGATGCTCTGCTCGGGCTCGGCCCCGTCGCACCGGGCACTGCCGACGGAGTCGACAGCGACTCGGACGACGCCGCGTGACGCGCTCGCGCTGGGCCGCCCTCGGCATGGCGGTCTTGCTGGCGTTCTACCTCGCCGTGGTCGTGCTCTACGCCGTGCGACTCATCACCGATCCGCTGCCGATCGTGCAAGCGATGGGCTGGGCGCTCGTGGTGCTGCCGCTGCTCGGAGTGTGGGCGCTCGCCGTCGAGTTGCGCTTCGGCTTCCGCGCTGAAGCCATCACGAAGCGCTACCTGAGCGAGCACGGCCCCGCGGTGACGGAAGAGTTCGATGAGGCTGCGAGCAGGGTGCGCGAGCATCCCGAACAGTGGACCGCGTGGTACTTGCTGGCGCTCGCCTACGACGCCGAGCGCGACCGACGCCGGGCCCGGTGGGCGCTGCGCGAAGCGATCACGCGCTCGCGCGCGCAGGCTCCTCGCTTGTAGCGTCACCTCGTGCGTCGTGACCGCGGCGACCCACCGCCGCGATCGCCTGCTCGACCGTCGCGTCACGGAAGTGGAAGCCGTCTGCCAGCAGCTTCAACGGCAGTACCTTCTGGCTCGCGAGCAGCAGTTCTCGACCCGCTTCGCCCATGAGCGTCGAGATGAGCGGCTCGGGCAGTTGCAGCAGGTGCCAGCGGTGCATCGACGCTGCCAGGGCGCGCGTGACGCGGTCGCTCGTCGCGGGCGTCGGCCCGGCGAGGTTGACGGGGCCACGCAGCGTCGAGGTCAGCAGGTGGCGCATCGCCGCGACCTCGTCGTACAGGCTGATCCAGGGCCAATGCTGGCCGCCGGTGCCGATGCGGGCCGCAGCGCCGACCGCCGTGAGCAGCTTGAGCGGAGTGAGTGCACCACCGTCGGCGATGACGAGCCCCGTGCGCAGCAGCACCGTGCGCGTCTTCTCCGGCGCGAGTCCTGCCGCCTCCTCCCAGGCGACGACGACATCCGAGAGAAAGCCCTCACCGCGGGGCGCGTCTTCGGTCAAGCGTTCTGCCGGTCGATCGCCGTAGTAGCCCACCGCTGATGCGCTGAGGAAGACCTTGGGCGGGGTGCTCGCCATCGACATGCCCTCGGCGAGTGCTCGCGTCGCACGCACGCGAGACTCGAGAATCTGCCGCTTGTAGCGGCGAGTCCACGGCAATCGCGCGAGCGAAGCGCCTGAGAGGTTGACGACGGCATCCACTTCGTCGAAGACGCGGAAGTCGAGCACGCGTGCATCGGGCGCCCAAGCGCGCTCGTGGGGTGCGGTGGGGCGACGTCGCACGAGCGTGAGCACCTCGTGACCGTCAGCCCTCAACTGACGCTGCAACTCAGAGCCGATGAGCCCGGACGCCCCCGCGATGAGCACCCGCATCGTTGACGCGGCCACTAGGCGAGCGACGCCTCGAGCGTGATCGGAATACCCGCCAGCGCCTTCGAGACCGGGCAGCCGCTCTTCGCCTCGTCGGCGAAGCGCTGGAACTCTTCGGCCGAGAGTCCGGGAACCTTCGCGCTCACGAGCAAGTGGCTGCCGGTGATGCCCTCGCCCGCCTGGAACGTGACGGCTGCCGTGACCTGGAGGCTCTCGGGCGCGTGGCCCGCTCCGGTCAGGGCGTGCGACAGCGCCATCGAGTAGCACGCCGAATGGGCAGCCCCGAGCAGCTCCTCGGGGTTCGTCTTGCCCGCAGCGCCTTCCGACCGCGCTGCCCACGTGACAGGGAACTCGGCGGCATCCGAGCTATCGAGTGAGGTCGTACCCGACCCCTCGGTGAGGCTTCCGAACCACAAAGTGGTGGCTTCACTGGTGACGGCCATGGCAGTGCTCCTTCGACTCGCTGGGCGGGTGAGTGCCCAGCCTACGCGGGTGCGCTGCGACGGCGAATGATCCCCGCGCGAACGAAGAGAACGTACAGCTGGCAACCGAGGCAGAACGCGACGGCGGCGTTGAGGAACGCTGCGATGAACGCGGCCGAGGCTGCGATGACGAGAGCCCACGGCACTCCGGCGAGGTGCAGCGCGAGGCCTACACCGGTGACGATGAGCCCGACAAGCTGCGCGAAGGTCGGGGGAGCCGGATCTTCTCGCTCGGAAGGCGGGCCAAGTCGAGGAGCAAGGAGCGCCCGGTAGAGCAGCCCGTAAGGGTGCTTCTGGATGCCCGCGAACGCGCCCCAGGCGAACAGAACGACGAGCACTGTGAGCAGCAGCGCGGAAGGCTGCAGCCAGCGATCGACGAGAGTGGCGCCGAGCGGTTCGGTCAGGCCGAGCAGCACGACGATGATGAGCAGCACCGCCGTGATCGTCGCACCGAACCGCGGTCCGCGGGGGTCGATGCCGAAGGGGGCGTGGTCAGACGACTGCGTCATGAGTGCACCAGTTCTGCTCGCGCGGCATCGATCGCCGCTCGCGCTTGGTCGGGGCGCACCGCGCCGATGAGGCGGGCGCGCACGTGGCCCTCGGCGTCGAGCACGAGGGTGGTCGGGGTCGAGAACACCGAGTGGCGGCTCGCCACGTCAGGTTCGTCGATGACGTCGATCTCTCGGTGCGCGAGCCATGGAGTCTCGGCGACGAGGCCGTCAGCGACGCGACGCATGGCGACGCACGCCGAGCACACGGGACTTGATAGCTGCACGAGGGTGACTTCGGCGCCATCGACGACGAGTTTCTGTTCCGCACCACCGCAGCCCGCGGCGACGCGGGCACTCCGGCGCCGCACGAGCACACCGAGAAGGGTGCTCAGCACGAGCAAGCCGCCGACGATCAGCAAGGCGACGGAAAGGTCCATGCCGACGACGGTACGCAGTGCTTCGGTCGCGCGCGTGAGTGTGACGATCTGTGACGAGTCGGGCCGACACGACGGCCGACCTGACGGTCGAGCCGACTCGGGTCGTGAGCGCGGCGCGCGTCGAGCATCCACCGATCGTGGCCGGCTTGTAAGGTGACGAGCGTGACCGAGGCGACCGAGATCCAGTTCCGCTCCGAGATGATCGTCGAGCTCGTGCGCTCGAGCGCCCACGACAGCGACGTGCTCTTCGCGGCGCGCGTGTCGACGCAGGGGGAGCAGACGCTGGAAGCGGCCGCCTCAGGCGACGACGCGACGGTGCGCGACCGCGGACTCATCAACTACCTCATGAGAGACCGCCACGGTTCGCCCTTCGAACACAACTCGATGACGTTCTACGTGCAGGCGCCGATCTTCGTCTTCCGCGAGTTCATGCGGCACCGCATTGCCTCCTACAACGAAGAGTCGGGGCGCTACCGCGAGCTGCGCCCGATGTTCTACGTGCCCGGCCCCGAGCGCAACCTCGTGCAAGTCGGCAAGCCCGGCGCCTACGAGTTCCTGCCCGGCACGCCCGAGCAGACGGCGCTCGTCGACGCGGAGGTGCGCGGCGTCTGCGAGGCCGCATACGCCTCCTACCAGCGGATGCTCGACGCGGGCATTGCGCGCGAAGTGGCCCGCGCTGTCCTCCCCGTGACGATCTACAGCTCGATGTACGTCACGATGAACGCCCGCTCGCTCATGAACTTCCTCAGCTTGCGCACCAAGCGCGAGGGCACGCACTTCCCGTCGTTCCCGCAGCGCGAGATCGAGATGGTTGCGGAGCAGATGGAGCAGCAGTTCGCTGCACTCATGCCCCTCACCTACGAGGCCTTCAACGCCAACGGTCGCGTCGCGCCGTAGCCCATGGGTCGGCGGTCGGCTCCACCGGGTTCGTCTGACGGCCTGCATTGGCGTGAGCGTCAGCGATTGCAGCAAGAGCGGCGACGGGCCGTCCACGCCGAGCTGCGGTCGATCATGGATGAGCAGATAGGGCCCCAGCCGTTGCCGGGCTTGATCTACCGGCAGGGCAACGACATGAAAGATGAGATCTTCGCGCTGAGCCCGCCCGTGGAAATTATTGGCGGTTCATTGGCGCTGGTGCTCTCGATTCCCCTCGCCCTCGCGGAATTCACAGGCCGCCAAGAGCCGATCCTGCTCGTTCTGGCGTCAATCATGGTCGTTGTTCCGATGGCGTTTCTCGTGCGCGGGCTGATTCGCATTCGCTGGTGGTCACGCGCTCGCCGCATCGCCCTGAAGTGGTGCGCCGAGAACGACCACGTGATGCCCCACGACCTTCGGTGGTGACTCTCCGCCGTAGCGTCGCTCGCTTCGCGACTCACGTCCTCGTGTCGCACCAGCCCGGTGGACTCATACCGTTGCGGCGTGGCGGGTGGCACTAGCGGCGAGTCGCTTGTGACACCGGGGTGATGCGACACGAGCGCGCAAGGTATCGGACTCGGTGAGTCCTCCACTGAGAAGTCCTTGACAGATGCGTCCCCAGATCGCGCACCCCGCACGACCATCTGCGTGGAGGTGTGGATGCTCTTCGCATGGCCGACGTCGTACACGCAGCTCGGCTCGCGGGAGGAGTAGCTCGAACTTCTCAGCTCGCCTCCACTCCAGCCCGACGGCGCGCGCTTGAGAGAGCTACTGCTCGAGGTGGGCTCGTGCGCCTGCGTCGGGGAGTCTATGGCGTGCCTGACCTCGACCCCGAGATCGCGGCAGCCGCACGAGTTGGCGGGCGCGTTGGCGGAATCTCGGCCGTGCGTCATCACGGTTTATGGGTGCCACCGGCTGAGCCCTCGGCACTGCATGTCGAGGTTTGCGACAACGTCAAGGCTCGACCGGCGGCGGCAGACAGACCTGTGGTGTTGCACTGGCTCGCGGCCGGCACCGAGCCACGGTTCGGGGTCGCGCCGCTCGAGTTCGTACTCGCGCGTGCGGCGAACGACCTACCCTTGCCCTTTGCTGTGGCGGTGCTCGACTCTGCGCTGCGGGCAACTCCGCTCACACCGGTCGAGTTGCAGTTTCTGGCATCGGGCTGGCGGCCGCGGGTGAGGGCCGCGGTGGCGCTCGCCGATGAGCGCTCTGAGTCAGGTACCGAAAGCGTGGTGAGAGTGCTGTTGCGTGAGGCGGGCATCCACTCGACGCCGCAGGCGCCACTTCCGCTCGGCGGTCATCAACGCGCCGATCTGCTCGTCGGCGATCGGCTGCTCATCGAGTGCGATAGCGAAGCGCATCATGGTGATCCGGCCAACCGGCGAGCTGATCTGCGGCGAGACGAAGCGGCCCAGGCTCTGGGATTCATCGTCTATCGACCCGACTACAGCCAAGTGTTCGGTGACCCGGCTGGAGTCGTCGCGACCGTCGCCGCGATCGTGGATCGAGGCGCCCATCTGTCGCAACGCCCCGGTTGAAAGTTCAACGCACGGCAGCGTCGCCCAGAATTGCGGCGTGTTGGCTCATTCTCCGGGGCGACGCGACAACTGAGGGACGAAGATGTCGGAGTATTGCGACCCAGTAGCCAAAGGCAGAGCCGCGCACCGCGCCCCGCGCGACAGCCCCGGCGCGATACCCTGAAGCACGTGTCTGTGAACAACCCCTTCGGTCAAGTGCTCGTCGCGCTCGTCACGCCCATGCTGGCGGACGGCGAAGTCGACTGGGCCGGCGTCGAGGAGCACATCGACGACGTCATCTCCGCGGGCGCCGACGGCATCGTCGTCACGGGCACGACTGGTGAGACCAGCACGCTGACCGACGCCGAGAAGATTCGGCTCGTCGAGGTCGGCAAGTCGGTGAGCGCTGGCCGAGCATCCATCATCACGGGCGGCGGTTCCAACGAGACCGCGCACGCCATCGAGCTCTACAAGGCCAGTGCGAAGGCCGGAGCCGACGGCGTCATGATCGTCACGCCGTACTACAACAAACCGACGCAGGCCGGTGTGCTGACGCACTTCCGCATGGTCGCCGACGCGACCGACCTGCCCGTGATCCTCTACGACATCCCGGGCCGCGCGGGCATCCCGATCATGTACGAGACGATCCTGCGCGCCGCGAAGCACCCCAACATCCTCGCCGTGAAAGACGCCAAGGGCGACCTCAGCGAAGTGAGCCGCGTGCTCAACCAGACCGACCTCATGTACTTCGCGGGGGACGACGCCAACGTGCTGCCGACGCTCGCGATCGGCGGCACCGGGCTCATCGGCGTCACGGCCAACATCGCTCCCGGTCCGTACCGCACGATCGTCGACGCCGTGAACAGCGGCGACCTCGCGACGGCCACCGCCGAACACCAGCACCTCGAGCCGCTCGTGCGCGCCGTCATGACGCACGTGCCCGGCACGGTTGCCACGAAGTACGTGCTGCACGGACTCGGCCGCATCGGCACCCCGCGCGTGCGACTGCCGCTCGTCGGCCCCGAAGAGCACGAGGCCGCCGTCATCGAAGACGAGCTCGACCTCGTCAAGAGCGTCGCGGGCGTCGATTTCAGCAACTTCCGGCCCGACCGCAACGCCGCCGCTGGCGGCGCGCTGCCGAAGGTCGCCGGCACCACACGCTAGACAGCGGGGCACGCGCTCCGTCCGACCACAACACCGATAAAGCGAGGCGCCGCATGGCCCACGATCTTCACGACCCGCCCGTGCTCGAGCCCGGCACTCTCCGCATCCTCCCGCTCGGCGGCATCGGCGAAGTCGGGCGCAACATGACCGTCTTCGAGATCGACGGCAAGCTGCTCGTCGTCGACGCCGGGGTGCTCTTTCCTGAAGAGACCCAGCCGGGCGTCGACCTCATCCTGCCTGACTTCGAACCGATCAAGCATCGGCTCGACGACGTGCTCGCGATCGTGCTCACGCACGGACACGAAGACCACATCGGCGCCGTGCCCTACCTGCTGCGCATGCGTGCCGACATCCCCATTATCGGCTCGACGCTGACCCTCGCGCTCATCGAAGCGAAGCTCAAAGAGCACCGCATCCAGCCGTTCACCCACACCGTCAAGGAAGGGCAGAGCGAGAAGCTCGGCCCGTTCACGGTCGACTTCCTCGCCGTGAACCACTCGATTCCGGATGCTCTCGCCGTCGTCATTCAGACCGCGGGCGGCACCGTGCTGCACACGGGCGACTTCAAGATGGACCAGTTGCCGCTCGACGACCGCATTACCGACCTTCGGGCGATCGCGCACTGGGGCGAGAAGGGCGTCGACCTGGCGCTCACCGACTCGACCAACGCCGATGTTCCGGGCTTCACCGCCCTGGAGCGCGACATCGGCCCGGTGCTCGAGAACGTCATCGCGCGTGCGCCACGACGCGTCATCGTCGCGAGTTTCTCGAGCCACGTGCACCGCGTGCAGCAAGTGCTCGACGCCGCGCACGCGAACGGCCGCCAGGTGGCGCTCATGGGGCGCAGCATGGTGCGCAACATGACGATCGCCGCAGACTTGGGCTTCTTGCGGGTGCCGGAGGGCATCCTCATCGATCACAAGAAGGCCGCCAACCTGCCCGACGACAAGATCGTCTACATGTCGACCGGCAGTCAGGGCGAGCCCATGGCCGTGCTCGCGCGCATGGCCAACCTCGAGCACCAGATCGAGATCGGCGATGGAGACACTGTCATCCTCGCGTCGAGCCTCATTCCCGGCAACGAAAACGCCGTCTACCGCGTCATCAACGGGCTCATGAAGCTCGGAGCGAAGGTCGTGCACAAGGGCACCGCGCGCGTGCACGTGTCGGGCCACGCCTCGGCGGGTGAGCTGCTCTACTTCTACAACGTGCTGCGGCCCAAGAACGTCATGCCGGTGCACGGCGAGCAGCGACACCTCGTCGCGAACGCAGACCTCGCCAAAGCGACGGGCGTGCCCGAGCAGAACGTGCTCGTCACCGAGAACGGCACAGTCGTCGACTTGCGCGACGGCGTGGCGCGGGTGGCGGGCCAGATCGACATCGGGTTCGTCTACGTCGACGGCTCGACCGTCGGCGAGATCACTGACGCCGATCTCAAAGACCGCCGCATCCTCGCCGAGGAGGGCTTCATCTCGATCTTCGTGGCGATGGATGCTCAGACCGGCAAGGTCGTCGTCGGCCCCGAGATTCACGCTCGCGGGTTCGCGCCCGACGAGTCGATCTTCGACGACGTCAAGCCGCAGATCATCAAGGCGCTCTCCGAGGCCGCAGCAAATGGAACGCGCGACACTCACGCCTTCAGCCAAGTGGTGCGACGCACGGTGGGGCGCTGGGTCAACACGCAGCACCGCCGCCGCCCGATGATCGTTCCCGTGGTGATTGAGGCGTAGCCTCAATCACCGAAAACGGTGCTGGATTGCCGCGCCGCGTGGCGGCGCGGATTGAGGCGTAGCCTCAATCACCCAAACGGTGCTGGATTGCCGCGCCGCGTGGCGGCGGAGCCCGGCGGAGTAACCTATCCCGGTGCCGCACCGTTTCGTCGTTCCCTCAGCGAGTCTCTTGCTCGCGCTCGCGGCGTGCGCTCCTGAGCTCGTGCCACTCTCTGGCAGCACGGGTGATGCCCCCGAGTCGAGCATCTCGATCGAGGCTGGTCCCGATCCGGACGGCGCCCCCGCCGGCTGAGGTCGCACGGGTGACGACGCGTGTCGCCCCGCCTCGCAGTCGCACCCCGCGGGTAGCGTGGCCCCATGGCTTCGCGCACGTCCTCCTCGTCGCGCCCGCGCTCCTCGGCGTCGGGCTCCTCGTCGCGCTCGAGCCGCTCGTCGGGCAGCTCACGCACGCAAGCCACGAAGAAGCTGCCGGCTCCCGCCGCGCCTGAGCAGGGCATTCTCTCGAAGGCGTGGATGGGTCTTGCGCACGCGACGGGTGCCGCCTTCCGCGTGCTCGGTCGCGAGACGCTCGCGAAGGAGGAGCGTCGCGACGGCGTGCCTTTCCTGCTCGTCGTGCTCGCGGTCGCGGGTGCGATCGTCGAGTGGTTCGCGGTCGGCCAAGAGGTGGCGATCGTGCTCAACGCGTACACCTTCGGCGGACTCGTCGGTCGGGTCGCGTTCGCGCTGCCCGTCATCATGATCTTCTTCGCGGCCTGGCTCTTCCGGCACCCGGCGAGCGTGCACGACAACACGCGTATCGGCATCGGTCTCGGCGTGCTGCTGGCGAGCATCAGCGGCATCTGCCACATCGCTTACGGCGCTCCGCAGCCCTCGGATGGAGCCCCGCAGCTCGCTGCAGCCGGCGGCATCGTCGGGTGGTTGCTGGGGGGAGTGCTGCTGCTCGCGACGGTGTACGTGGCAGTGCCCGCCCTCGCGCTGCTCGCCGCGCTCGCCGTGCTCATCATGACGAAGACGCCCCCGAACCGCATCGGCGACCGGTTGCGCGAGCTCTACGCCTACTTGTTCGGCGCCGAGCTCGCCGAGCGCGAGCCGCGCGAGAAGAAGTCGAAGGGCGAGCAGCCGACTGATGTCGTCGAGTTCGGCTCGCTCACCGACCTCGGCCTCGACGTCGACGACACGAGTTCGATGCCCTGGTGGCGCAAGGGCCGGCCGACGCGCGATGAGGCGTTCGATACGCCGGTCGAGCGCGAGCAGTCGACCGAGGTCATCGACCGGGATGCGCGTGCCCGCGTCACGGGAGACATCGAGTCAGAGCTCGCTCGAGCCGAACAGGCCGTGCAGCGCTTCACGGGCGAGGTGCCGGGCCGCGGCACCGAAGCGGCTCCCGCGGTGCTGCCCGGCTTCGCAACGAGCGCGAGCGAGCGCGGTGCCGCGGGGGAGTTCGACGACGAGCCAGCCCCCGTTTCGAGTCCTGCTTCGAGCGGCCGGTCGTCCAGTGCGCGGCCCTACCGACTGCCGGCGGCGTCGCTGCTCGTGCCGGGCGACCCGCCCAAGGCGAAGTCGGCAGCGAACGACGCGATCGTCGCCGCGATCACTGAAGTGCTTGCGCAGTTCCAGGTCGACGCGCGCGTCACGGGCTTCAGCCGTGGCCCCAGCGTGACGCGCTACGAGGTCGAGCTCGGTCCTGGTGTGAAGGTCGAGCGTTTCACGGCGCTGACGAAGAACATCTCCTACGCCGTCGCGAGCAACGAAGTCAGCATCCTGTCGCCCATCCCCGGCAAGAGCGCTATCGGTGTCGAGATTCCGAACGTCGATCGCGAGATCGTGAGTCTTGGCGATGTGCTGCGCTCGAGCGCAGCATCCAAGGCGCTGCACCCGATGGCGATCGGCGTCGGCAAAGACGTCGAGGGCGGCTACGTCGTTGCCAACCTCGCGAAGATGCCGCACTTGCTCGTCGCCGGGTCCACCGGTTCAGGAAAGTCGAGCGTCATCAACTCGATGATCACGAGCGTGCTCATGCGGGCGAAGCCGGCCGAAGTTCGCATGGTGCTCGTCGACCCGAAGCGTGTCGAGCTCGCGGCCTATCAAGGAGTGCCGCACCTCATCACCCCCATCATCACGAACCCCAAGAAGGCGGCCGAAGCGCTGCAGTGGGTCGTGAAGGAGATGGACATGCGGTACGACGACCTCGCGTCGTTCGGCTTCCGGCACATCGACGACTTCAACCGCGCGGTGCTTGCGAATGAGATCGTGCTGCCCGAGGGATCGCAGCGGCGGCTGCAGCCGTATCCGTACTTGCTCGTCGT
>SXMH01000128.1 GCA_005777405.1 Actinomycetota bacterium | reverse complement strand
GATGCCGCGGTGGCCGTACGGCAGCTTGTAGGTGCCGAAACCGAGCGCGCGACCGAGCAACTGGTTGCCGAAGCAGATGCCGAAGAAGGGAAGCCCTTCACGCAGCGCCCCCTGCAGCAACTCGACATGGTGCGCGCTCGCCGCGGGATCACCCGGGCCGTTGGAGTAGAACAGGCCTGCAGGCTCGATCGCGAGCAGCTCATCGAGAGTGATCGATTGCGGCACGACGTGCACTTCGAACCCGCGCTGGGCCAGGTGCCGCAAGGTCGCAGCCTTGACCCCGAGGTCGAGCACCGCGAGCCGACCGACGAGCTCTCCCTGTGCAGGGATCACCTCGATCTCAGCGACCGAGACCTCGGCGGAGAGATTGCGTCCCTCCATGCTCGCGCTCTCGCGCACGATCGCGAGTTGTTCCTCGTCGGAAAGGGCGGCGTCGGGTCCCGAGAAGATGCCGGCGCGCATGACGCCCGCGTCGCGGAGACGCCGGGTAAGGGCGCGCGTGTCGATGCCGCTGATGCCGACGACTCCCCCGCTCTCGAGGTCGTCATCGAGGCTGCGCTGGGCGCGGTGATTGGAGACGATGCGCGCGGGGTCCCGCACGACGAAGCCCTCGACCCAGATGCGACGCGACTCGGGGTCCTCGTCGTTCATGCCCGTGTTGCCGATGTGCGGGGCCGTCATCACGACGATCTGGCCCGCGTAGCTCGGGTCGGTCAGGGTCTCCTGGTAGCCACTCATGCCGGTGGCAAACACCGCCTCGCCGACGGTGCGTCCCTCGGCGCCGTAGCGGCGCCCGCGATAGCGGGTTCCGTCTTCGAGCACGAGCACAGCAGTGGGGTGGGTCACGATGTGGTTCCTTCTGCACGATGGGGGACGGGAAGCAAGTCGAGCAGCGTCGAGACGAGTGCCGAGCTCGCCGCGCTGTCAGAGAGTCGGAGGTAGGTGTCGATCGCGGTCGTGCCGAGCATCCATCGCACGAACACCAAGCCGTCGTTCTCGACGACCCGGTCGATCGTCCACGTCGCTCGACCCGCTCCGCGAAGGTCGGCGACGGGGATGAAGAACGGATCGCGGCCCGCGAGGTCGAGCGTGACTCCACGCGAGTACACCGACAACCGCGTGGATGCCCGGAAGCCGAGTCCATGGACGGCGACGCGTTCGAGCGGCTCATCGGCGAGGGTCGTCGCGACGTGCAGTGCCTCGACGTGAGCGGCGGGTTCACCGAGGTCGGCGGGCACGGCCTCCGGTGCTGGCACATGCGCCTGGCGTCGGCGGCGGCCACGCCACCCCCATGCCATGAGGCCGAACACCGCCACAATGACGAGCAGGATGACGAACGCGGGCAACAGCTCAGCCACGAAGGGCCTCCTTCGCGAGCGCGGCGATCGACTCGGCCTCGCCGAGAACACCGTCGTGCACGGTGACGATGCCGCCGTGCACGGTGTGCACGACGCGGCCCGGTAGCTCGCGCCCGGTGTACGGGGTGTTGACGCTGCGACCGTGCAAATGCTCGGTCGACCACGTGCGTCGCGCCTCGGGCTCGACGAGGGTCACATGAGCGGCAGAGCCCACCTCGAGCGGTGCGTCGTAGCCGGCGAGCTTGCCGATCGCGGCGGGAGTCGTGGAGAGCACGCGGGCGACGCCCGCCCAGTCGAGCAAACCGGTCTCGACCATGGCGAGCTGCACGACGCTGAGAGCAGACTCGAGGCCGACCATGCCGTTCGCCGCTTCGGCCCAGGTGCACTGCTTCGCTTCGTCGGGGTGAGGAGCGTGATCGGTCGCGACGATGTCGATCGTGCCGTCGGCGAGGGCCTGCCGGAGGGCGTGCACGTCGTCGTCTCGCCGCAGCGGCGGATTGACCTTGAAGCGAGGGTCGTAGCCGCGCGCCAGCTCTTCCGTGAGCAGCAAGTGGTGGGGAGTCACTTCGGCCGTCACATGGATGCCGCGAGCTTTCGCCCAGCGCACGACCTCGACCGAGCCCGCCGTCGAGAGGTGGCACACGTGCAGCCGCGCACCCACGTGCTGCGCGAGCAGGACATCCCGCGCGATGATCGCCTCTTCGGCGACCGCCGGCCACCCCGTAAGGCCGAGCTCGCCCGAGAGCGCGCTTTCATTCATCTGGGCACCTTCGGTGAGCCGCGGCTCTTGCGCGTGCTGAGCGATGACGCCGCCGAACGTCGCGACGTACTCGAGCGCCCGGCGCATCAGCAGTGGATCATGCACGCAGAAGCCATCGTCACTGAAGACGCGCACGGCTGCTGACGAGTGAGCCATGGCTCCGATCTCGGCGAGCTGACGGCCTTCGAGCCCGACCGTCACCGCGCCGATGGGGCGCACCGTTGCGTAGCCGTGACGCTCGCCCAGCCGTTGCACTTGCTCGACGACACCGGCAGTGTCGGCCACCGGCGAGGTATTGGCCATCGCGTGCACCGCGGTGAAGCCGCCGGCGGCCGCCGCACGCGTGCCGGTGAGCACGGTTTCGCTCGCTTCGCCCCCGGGCTCACGCAAGTGAGTGTGCAGGTCAACAAGACCGGGCACGGCCACGAGGCCCGCAGCGTCGATCGTGCGCTCCCCGAGCTCGGGCGAAAGACTGCCGACGGCGGCGATGACCCCGTCGCGCACTCGAATGTCAGCGCTGTGCCCGCCGAAGAGCGAAGCTCCCTGAATGAGCAGGCCGGTCATGCTGGCTCCCCCGATGATCCGGCGGCGAGCAGGTAGAGCACGGCCATGCGAATCGACACCCCGTTCGTGACTTGATCGAGCACCGTCGACCTCGAAGAGTCGGCGGCGGCGGACGAGATCTCCAGGCCGCGATTCATCGGGCCGGGGTGCATCACCATCGTATCGGGGCCCAGCCGAGCGAACCGTTCAGCGGTGAGGCCCCACTCGCGCGCGTACTCGCGCGCGGAGGGAAAGAACGCCGCATGCATGCGTTCGGTCTGGATGCGCAGCATCATGACCGCGTCGAGAGCGAGCGACAGCGCATCATCGAGATGCTCGTGCACCGTGACCGGCCAGGACTGCATGCCATGCGGCTGCAGCGTTCGCGGAGCGACGAGATGCACCTCGGCACCGAGTGCGGTGAGCAGCCAGACGTTCGATCGAGCGACGCGGGAGTGCAGGATGTCACCGACGATCGCGACGCGAAGGCCCGCAAGATCGCGACCGCGCGAGTGGGCGCCGAAGTGCCGTGCACGAAGCGTGTAGGCATCGAGCAGCGCCTGGGTGGGGTGCTCGTGGGTTCCATCGCCAGCGTTGAGAACGGCAGCGTCGATCCATCCCGCGTGCGCGAGCTGATGCGCCGCCCCAGAATCGGGGTGACGCACGACGATCGCATCGGCCCCCATGGCGGCGAGGGTCTGCGCGGTGTCTTTGAGGCTCTCACCTTTCGAGACGCTCGAGCCTTTCGCGCTGAAGGTGATGACGTCGGCGCTGAGGCGCTTGGCCGCAGATTCGAACGAGAGCCGTGTGCGCGTGGAGTCTTCGAAGAAGAGGTTCACGACCGTGCGGCCCCGCAGCGCGGGAAGTTTCTTGACCTCGCGATCGGCCGTGTGCGCCATGTCTTCGGCCAGATCGAGAATGCGCACGGCCGTCGCACGATCAAGGTCTCGAGTGCTCAACAAGTGCTTCATGGTTCGATCGTCACCTCGTCGACACCGTCGGTCTCAATCAGGCGCACCGAGACCCGCTCGCTCGTCGCCGACGGGATGTTCTTGCCGACGAAATCTGCTCTGATGGGTAACTCGCGGTGACCCCTATCGACGAGCACGGCCAGGCGTACGGCGCGGGGGCGTCCATGATCGACGATCGCGTCGAGTGCTGCCCGAATCGTGCGTCCCGAGTAGAGCACGTCATCGACGAGCACCACGATCGATTCGTCAACGCCGCTGCCCGGAATCACGGTCGGGGCGGGCATGCGCGTGGCAGACCGCGCGAGATCGTCGCGGTACATCGTTACATCGAGCGAGCCCCACTCGGCGATGCCGGGATCGAACTCTTCGATGAGCGTGTAGAGCCGCTCAGCGAGCACTGTGCCGCGAGTGGGAATGCCGAGAAGAACTAACCGACCGTCGCCGCGTCGAGATTCGACGATCTCGTGGGCGATGCGGCGCAGAGCGCGCGTGATGTCAGCGTCGTGCAGCACAGTGCGTGCGACCACTCTGACCTCCTTCCCCGCCTCACAGGACGGTTCTTAAAGGACGTCGTACTCCCTGCAGTCTAGCGGCTCAGCCCCAGCGCTTCAGCAATGCGCGTTCACCGAGTCCGACGAGCGCGTCGGTGGTCTTTCCGAGAACTCCCAGCAGGATGATTGCCAGGAAGAGGCGATCGATACGGCCGTTGTTCTGCGAGTCGATGAGAAGGAACCCGAGGCCCATCGCCGATCCGGCAAGCTCCGCTGCCACGAGGAACAGCCACGACTGCGCGAGCGCGAGCCGCAGACCAGACACCACTGACGGCACGACGGCGGGGAGTTGAACCGCAGTGAGCAGTCCGAGCCTCGAGAGTCCGAACGCGCGTCCTGCCTCGACGAGGTGTGGATCGACGTGGCGCAGGGCCCCGGCGACTGTCGTGAAGACGGGGAAAGCAGCACCGATAGCGATGAGCGTGATCTTCGGCGGTTCGAAGATGCCCATCAGAATGACGAGCAATGGCAACCATGCGAGCGACGGCACGGCGCGCAAAGCCCCGAGCATGGGATTGAGCAACTTGGAAGCGAGTGGCGACAACCCGACCAGCGCGCCGAGCACCAGTCCGATCGACGACCCAATTGCAAATCCGATCAGCACTCGCTGGAGCGAGATCAGAATGTAGGTGCCCAGCAGCCCCGATTGCGCCAACTCAACGCCAGCGAGAACAACTTGCGGCGGCGAGGGAAGCAGATAATCGGGCACGCTCGGCGATTCGGCCGCGACCCACCACGTCGCCAAGATGGCGACCGGGACGATAAGCCCCAGCACGATAGTGCCGAGGCTGGCACGCGAACGCGAGAGCTCAGACGTCGCCGTTCCTGCGGCAGAGAACCCGAAGGTATCGGCCCAGCCAAACAGCGACGCCGCGCGGCGCCCTTCCGAAGAAGGACGCCGCGCGGGAGGAACGCTGCCGCGTTCGTCGAAACTCATGCTTAGCCGATCGCCGACGGGTCGGCTGCCGTGGCGAAGGTGTCGTTGAAGAGCGAGTCGAGCGCGGTGTCGATGAGTTCCTGGTTCGCGACGTCGCCGCTCTCGACGAAGATCGGGCCGATGACCTCGAGCACGGCGCGGTGCTCAGCGCCCGGCACGTTGTCGATGTCGATGACCGTGCGCTCGATCGTCGCTTCGGCGATCGCGACGTCGATACCGGCGACCTCCGCGAGAATGGCCGCCGTCTCCTCAGGGTTCTCGAGCGCCCACGCACGTGCCTTCTCGTAGGCGTTCACGACGAGCTGCGCGAGGTCAGGGCTGTTCGTCACGAAGTCTTCGGTGGCGTTGAGGAAGCCGTAGGAGTTGAAGGCGACGTTGTCGTAGATGATCTCCGACGCGCCGTTGTAGACCGAAGTGGAGAGCAGAGGGTCGAGTCCCGACCACGCGTCGACAGCACCGGTCTCGAGTGCCGTCTTGCCGTCCGCGTGCTGCAGGTTCTGCAGCTCGATGTCGCCGAGCTCGAGGCCGGCCTCGGCGAGAGCCTGCAACAGGAAGAAGTAGGGGTCGGTGCCCTTGGTCGCCGCGACCGTGCGTCCGGCGAGTTGCTCGACCGACGTGATGTCTGAGCCCACGGGCACGAGTAGCGCCGCCCAGTTCGGCTGCGTGTAGACGTTGATGGTCTGGATCGGGCTGCCGTTCGAGCGGGCGAGCAACGCGGCGGAACCGGCGGTCGACCCGACGTCGATCGCACCCGCGCGCAACGACTCATTGGCCTTGTTCGAGCCGGCCGACTGCACCCACTCGACGCTGACATCGTCGCCGAGTTCCGCCTCGAGCCATCCCTGGTCCTTGATGATGAGGCTCAAGGGGTTGTAGGTCGCGAAGTCGAGGGTGAGCGTGTCGCTCGACCACTCGGAACCCTCGGCGGGCTCCCCTGAGGACGGGCCTTCACCGGCGACGCAGCCCGTGAGGGAGAGCGCTGCGGTGGCGAGAGTCGCGGTCGCGACCGAGAGTCGAGTGCGGAGAGACATGGTGGCCTTTCGTGGATGCAGTGCCGAGGTGTCGCGGCGGTGAAGGGGTGGAGGTCGAGCAGGTGAATCAGTTCGAGTGGCTCGGCACGCCGAGGGCGTCGAGCAGTTGCGCTCGCAGTCGGGCGAGTACGGCGGAAGCCCGATCGCGCGGACGCACGCCGGGCACCTCGAGCACTTGCGCGATCGTCGCACCCGGGCGGTCGTGTCGCGTGCCGAGCAGCACGATGCGATCGGCAAGAGCCAGCGCTTCGTCG
>SXMH01000127.1 GCA_005777405.1 Actinomycetota bacterium | reverse complement strand
GCGGCCTCGTCGTCCCGAACGACGCGCGCTACCACGCTGCGCCATACCCCGGTGCCGCCCGCGCGAAACGCGGGCAACCGTTCAAGAATAGCCGATGTCGTCGCCCACGAGTGTCAGCAGTACGGCTTCGGGTGGGCAGGCGAAGCGCACGGGAGCGTAGATCGACGTGCCGAGGCCCGCTGACACGTTGAGGTGCGCGGCTCGGTGCGCGTGATGCCAGAGGTGCATGCCCCGCGCCTTGTCACGCGGCAGGTCGCAATTGGTGACGAGCGCTCCGACGCCGGGCACGCAGACCTGGCCACCGTGCGTGTGCCCGGCGATGATGAGGTCGGCGCCCTGCGTCGTGAACGAGTCGAGCACGCGGGTGTAGGGCGCGTGCGTCACGCCGATGACGATGGCGGGGTCATCCGTGTCGTCTTCGTCGAGCTCGCGCAGAGCATCCATCTGTCCTGGCAGTTCGTCGAGCCTGTCCCAACCGCGATGGGCGTCGTTCGTGCCCATGAAGTCGAGCTGAGAACCGTTGATGACGAGTTGCGCGACGCGGTTGTTGAGTGACGTCCACTCGAAGCGCCGCTCGAAGAGGGCTTCGAGCGCGTCGATGTCGAGTCGCACCGATTCGTGCGTGCGCCCCTTCGACGGCCCCCAGAGGTAGGTGAAGGGGTTCTTGGGCGTGGGCGCGAAGTAGTCGTTCGAGCCGTGCACGTAGACGCCTGGGGTGTCGATGAACGGCTCCAGGGCCTCTGCCAGAGCCGGCAGAGCCTCGGCGTGGCCCAGGTTGTCGCCGGTGTTGACGATGAGATCGGGGCGCAACGCCGCCAGCCCGCGCACCCAGTCGATCTTGTCGCGCTGCCAGGGGGCGAGGTGCAGGTCGCTGAGGTGCAGCACGCGGATGGGGTCGGAACCGGGGGCGAGTACGGGCACGGTTTCGTGCCGCACGCGGTACGAGCGGCGTTCGACGGCGATGCCATAGACGGCTGCGGCCGCCGCGACCCCGAGGGTCACGACGGCCGCAGTGCGAGCCGGGTGCGTCACGCGCACGCGAATCTCGACACCGTCAGGGTGATCGAATTGCCACTCTTCACTTTCGAACCAGCCGAGGGGTTTTGGCCGGTCACGACACCGTCGAGGCCAGGATCATCGCCTGGCTCGAGCTGGGTGCAGTTCTCGTTGACATTGCCGAAGCCGGCGTCGTTGAGAATGCCCCGCGCAGTATCGAAGTCGTAACCCTGGTTCGACACGTCTGGCACGTTGAAGAGGTTGCCGCGGCTGATCGACACCTTGACCGTCGTGCCGCGAGCGAGCAACTGACCGGGAGAGAAGTTCGCTCCCGCGACGAGGCCGGCGCCGATGTCGCTGTCGACTTCCTTCGCCACTTCGTACCGTAGTCCGAGGCCTTCGAGCAGCGCCTTGACGTCTTCCTGAGACTTGCCGACGAGGTCACCGGGCATCTTGACGCCCGTGCCGCTCAAGAGGTTGGCAGGAGGCGCCGGGAATCCGCTGCCGCCGTACATCTTGTTCGCCTCGGCCATCGTCGTGCGCCAGATCGTGTGACGGATGGACGACCCGCTCGGGTAGCGCAGCATCGACACCTTGCCGGTGACGTTGCCGACCCAGACCGCCGTGACGACCTCGGTCGAGCCGCCGACCATCCAGGTCTGGTTGTAGCTGTCAGTCGAGCCGGTCTTGCCGATCACCGGCACGCCGTCACCGATGCGTGACGCGGTCGCGGTGCCGCCGGTGATGACGGCGGCCATCGGTGCGGCGGTCGCCGCGGCGACCTCCTTGGTGATCGCGCGACTGCAGTCTTGCTGTTGGCCCGGAAGCTCGGTGCCGTTGCGGTCGACGATGCGGTCCACGGCGATCGGCTCACAGAACACGCCCTCGTTAGCGATGCCGGCGAATGCTGCGGCCATCGTCAAAGGAGCAATGTTGTTCGTGCCGAGCACCGCAGACGGGTTCGTCTCGAGCGGTTTGGCATCAGCACGGTGCACGCCGAGCGACTCGGCGGCCGCGCGAATCTGGCACTGGTCGAGCTGCTCGGCGATCGACGCGTAGGCCGAGTTGACCGAGCTCACCGTCGCGTTGAACACGCTCATGGCCGAACCACCGCCACCGCCGGAGTTCTTGAACCGCCAGGTGCCGCCCCAGGGTCCGCCACCGTCGTCGCACGTGTCGAGGAAGGCCGCCTGGTTGAGTTCGAAGCGCGACGAGTCGACGATTTCGTTGAGGCCGCGGCCCTGCTTGAGCCATTCGATGAGCGCGAAGATCTTGTAGGTCGAGCCCACCTGGAAGCCGCTGGAACCTCCGTACTCGCGGTCGGTGGCGTAGTTGATCGCCGTCTCGCCGCGTGCAGGTTCTTGCGAGTCGTTGAACGCGCGGTTTTGCGCCATCGTCAAGATGCGACCGGTGCCGACTTCGACCGAGGTCGCGACGCTACCAATGTCGAGAATGTCGCTTCGCGCCGGCACGTTGTCGCGAACGGCGTTCTGCGCGGCCTTCTGAAGCTTCAGGTTGAGCGTCGTGTAGATCTCGTAGCCGCCGAGACGCCAGTTTGCGAGGCGCTCTTCTTCGGTCGCGCCCAGCGACTCGAGGTTCTTGATGTTCTTGACGACGTAGTCGCAGAACTGCTTCGAGTACTGTCCCGCGGCGATGCAGCCGCTCTTGCGCGGCGACAGGTTGACGAACTCTTCGTCGACCGGGATCGCGAGGGCCTCGTCGCGCTCAGCGGCGGTGATGAAGCCTTCCGACGCCATCGTGCGAATGATGTAGTCGCGACGCTCTTGGTTCGCGGCATAGTTGTCGGGCGTCGCGAGCGAGCGCGAGTTCGGGTACTGCACGATCGCGATGAGACTGGCCGCCTGCGCGATCGTGAGGTCGGCAGCGTTCTTGCCGAAGTACTCTTGCGCGGCAGCCTGAATGCCGTAGATGTTGCCGCCGAAGTTCGCGAGGTTGAGGTAGGCGAGCAGAATCTCGTCTTTCGAGTACTCCTTCTCGAGACCGATCGCGAGCTTGGCTTCTTTGAGCTTGCGCTCGAGCGACTGCTCCTGCGCCTCTGCATACTTCTCAGCCTGCAACTCAGGAGTCTCGGCCTTCAGCGATTCGTTGACGGCGATGTTCTTGACGAGCTGCATCGTCAAGGTCGAGGCGCCCGACTGAACGTCTCCCGAGCTGACATTGCCGATCGCTGCGCGAATGATGCCCTGGATGTCGACGCCACCGTGCTCGTAGAAGCGACGGTCTTCGCCGGCGACGGTCGCGTCTTTGACGTACTGCGACACGTCCTCCCAGGCGACCTCTTCACGGTTCTCGGCGTAGACGACCGCCATGACGCTGTAGCCATCGTCAGGGTTATCGGTCTTCTGGGCGTAGAGCACGTTGCGCTGGGTCTGTTCCGAGATCTTGATGTACTCAGGAAGAGACTCGAAAATACCGATGGTGTTGCTCGCAGCCATGCCGGTGACGGCAAGTGCGGGGGTGACCATGACGGTCACGAGCAGACCGGCGACGGCGCTCAGACCGAGCATCCCGCCGATCGCGCCGAAGACTCCCGACGCTTTCTGATTCTGGGCAGACATGCCCCAAGGGTACGCCACTAAGCTGAGAAGTCGTCTGAAGGGACCCGCATATGACGCAATGGGAGTACCTCACCACTCCACTCATGATTCACACCACTCAAGCGATCCTCAACAATTGGGGCTCAGAAGGGTGGGAGCTCGTGCAGGTCGTGCAGGGCCCGGAAGGCGGGCTCGTGGCCTACTTCAAGCGGCCGATCGGGCAGGGCGCAGCGTGAGCCGCATCGAGTCGAGGCTCGCTGAACTCGGCATCAGCATCCCGAGCGTCACGAAGCCCGTTGCGGCCTACGTGCCCGCCGTCATCAGTGGCCACCTCGTCTTCACGGCGGGTCAGCTGCCCTTCGTCGACGGCGCGCTGCCCGCGACCGGCAAGGTCGGCGACGCGGTGACGGCTGAGGACGCCGTCGGCTACGCCCGCACGGCCGTGCTCAACGCCCTCGCCGCGGCGCAGAGCGTCATCGGCTCGCTCGACCGCGTCACGCGCGTCGTCAAGGTCGTCGTCTTCGTCGCGTCGACGCCCGACTTCAGCGGTCAGCCCGCCGTCGCCAACGGCGCGTCGACGGTGCTGGGCGACATCTTCGGCGACGAGATCGGCCAGCACGCGCGCAGCGCCGTTGGCGTGGCGGTTTTGCCCTTGGATGCTCCGGTCGAAGTCGAGCTCATTCTCGAGTTCGCCTAAAGCGGGTCCACGAGGGCGCTTCGGCCCTACTTGACTCCGCCGCGAATCGTCTGCACGACGTTCGTATCAGTAAGCGTCGTCGTGTCGCCGACCTCGCGGCCTTCAGCGATGTCTTGCAGCAAGCGCCGCATGATCTTGCCCGAGCGCGTCTTCGGCAACTCGGCGACGATGAAGACCTCGCGCGGCCGGGCGATCGCGCCGATCTGCTGCGCCACGTGCTGGCGCAACTGCAGGCTCGCTTCGTCGTCGGTGAGAGTGCCGGCCACGCGCGCCTTGAGAATCACGAAGGCGACCACGGCCTGACCCGTCGTCTCGTCGCTCGCGCCGACCACGGCGGCCTCGGCCACGATGGGGTTCGAGACCAGTGCCGACTCGATCTCCATCGTCGACAAGCGGTGACCCGAGACGTTCATGACGTCGTCGACGCGTCCCAGCAGCTGCACGTCGCCGTCTTCGTCGAGGTGGGCACCGTCGCCGGCGAAGTAGTACGGCCCGCCCTCGACCTGCGCAAACTTCGACCAGTAGGTGTCCTTGAAGCGCTCGGGGTCACCCCAAATGCCGCGCAGCATGCTCGGCCAGGGCTCGGTCACGACGAGCAGCCCGCCCGCCTCCTTGCCCACGTGCTTGCCGTCCTCATCGAGCACGTCAATGCTGATGCCGGGCAGCGGCACTTGCGCTGAGCCGGGCTTGGTCGTGGTGATGCCAGGCAGGGCGCTGATCATGATCGCACCGGTCTCGGTCTGCCACCCCGTGTCGACGATGGGGGGGGAACCGCCGCCGATGACCTCGCGGTACCCGATCCACGCCTCGGGGTTGATGGGCTCACCCACCGACCCGAGCACGCGCAGGCTCGACAGGTCGTACCCCTGCGGAATCTCGCGGCCGAGCTTCATGAACGAACGGATCGCCGTCGGAGCCGTATAGAACTGCGTCACGCCGTACTTCTCGATGATCTCCCACCAGCGGCCCGGGTGCGGGGCGTCGGGCGTGCCCTCGTAGAGCACTTGCGTCGCGCCGTTGGCGAGCGGGCCGTAGACGACGTAGCTGTGACCGGTG
>SXMH01000126.1 GCA_005777405.1 Actinomycetota bacterium | reverse complement strand
TGCTGCTCACCGCTGGCACGAAGGGCAAGCGCTACCTCACGCCGAACGCGCGAGTACTGCTGCACCAGCCGCACGGCGGTTTCGGTGGCACGTCGAGCGACATTCAGACGCAGGCCGCGCTCATCAACGACATGAAGCACCGCCTCGCCCAGATCACGGCCGAAGCCACGGGCAAGACGCCCGAGCAGGTCAATGAAGACGGTGACCGCGACCGCTGGTTCACGGCCGAAGAGGCGCTCGCCTACGGCTTCGTCGACCACATTCGTGCCTCGGCGAGCGACGTCGTCGGCGGCGGCGGCACGAGCGACAAGTAGACGCGGCGAGAGAGACGAAGGACGACACCATGGAACTTCCCACCTACGGCGCCGCGAGCCCGATGATGCCGAGCAGCCGCTACATTCTGCCGAGCTTCGAAGAGCGCACAGCCTACGGCTACAAGCGCCAAGACCCCTACGCCAAGCTCTTCGAAGACCGCATCATCTTCCTCGGTGTGCAGGTCGACGACGCTTCGGCTGACGACGTCATGGCGCAGCTGCTCGTGCTCGAGAGCCAAGACCCCGATCGCGACATCGTCATGTACATCAACAGCCCCGGCGGCTCGTTCACGGCCATGACGGCGATCTACGACACGATGCAGTACATCCGTCCGCAGATTCAGACGGTCGTGCTCGGCCAGGCCGCCTCGGCCGCTGCGGTTCTGCTCGCCGCCGGCACGCCCGGCAAGCGCCTTGCTCTGCCGAACGCGCGCGTGCTCATTCACCAGCCCTCGACCGGAGACGCCGGTCGCGGTCAGGCGAGTGACATCGAGATTCAAGCGAAAGAGATCGCGCGCTTGCGCGAGTGGCTCGAGGTCACCCTGTCGAAGCACTCGAACCGCACTGTCGAGCAGGTCAACAAAGACATCGACCGCGACAAGATTCTCATCGCCGACGAAGCCCTCGAGTACGGCCTCATCGACCAGGTGCTGACGAGCCGCAAGACCCTGCCGGCGGCCATCGCCTCCTAGGCGCTCAGCGCCGGCAACGCTCACGACTGAGCCCCGCATCCTTCGCCCGACAGGGCAGTGGATGCGGGGCTCTCGTCGTTCTGCCCTCAGCGGGCTGCGGCGCTAGTCGCCGCCACCGCCTCCTCCGCCCCCATCTCCGGCACCTGCACTGGCGCCGGAGTCTCCGCCGCCAGAAGCCGAGTCAGGAGTGTCGTGCTGCTTCGGGGCGCCGCCGCCGTCTGAGGCCAGGACTGCTCCATCGCCGCTCGACTGCTCGCGGCGGGCGCGGGCCTTCGCGTTCGCCGCGACGGCGGCGATGATGCCGCCGATCACGATGAGCGCGAGCACAATGCCGAGAATCCAGAGCACGGCCCCGGAGTCATCAGCGGGCTGCTCAGATTCGGCCGTTGCGCTCGGCTCAGTGGTGGGCTCGGGCTCTGCAGTGGGGGTGGCACTCGGCGCGGGGGCCGGAGCACTCGCGGTCTCGCCGCACACGGGTGCAGCATCCAGACCCACATGCGGCTCGAAGTCGGCTGGGGGCTGCCAGGTGAAGGGAATCTCGCCCGAGAGCGAATGCCCGTCTGCCGACACGAACTGATAGGTCAGCGTGTAGTCGCCGGCCGCACCCAGGGCGGCGGGCATCGACAGGGTGGGGCCCTGCACCGTGAGGCAGCTATCGCCATAGAAGGCGCCGTCCTCGTCGGTGACGAGCATCGCGAACCCTTGGCCCTCGCCGCCGAGGTCGAGCAGGTTCTCGTTCGTCGTGATGAACCAGAACTCGGGCAACTCGGTGTACGTCTCGCCCTCGGTCGGGGTCGACTCGACGATGTAGTTGTGTGCGACCGCCGGAGCGGCCGCCCCGAGCACGAGGCCCAGGGCGACCGCTGCGGTACCGATCGCGGTCAGCGTGCGCTGTCGCGTCATGGTGTGATGATCTCCGATCAGGCCTTGGTCGCATTCGACGCTGCTGCCGAGCGGCGAGCGAGCACGGCGAGGATGACTCCGATGATGCCCACCACGACTCCGAGAACGCCGAGCACGCGAGCGAACACGTCTGCCGAGGCGCTGGCTGACGCCGCCTCGGTCGACTCGTCGGCGGGGTCGTCGTTCGCATGCTCGTCGGTCGCGCTGTCGCCGTGAGCGTCACCGACCGCTGCGGTGAGGGTGACGGAGGGAACATCCTCGCCCTCCCACACGACCGAGCCCTCCGTGCAGGTCTGCGTCACAGGAAACTCGATGACGTCGCCCGCCTCGCCAGCGGGCAGTTGCAAGGAGAGGCCGAACGTGTCACGCAGTCCGTCAGCGAGTCCGCCGGTGGTCGAGGTGTAGACCACCTGACCGACGCGCTCGGTGATGGGGTCGACGCCGTGCGCTGACTCGACGGGTTCGTCGAGCTCGACCATGGCCGTCTCGACGCTCCAGAGCGGATTGACCGTGGGTGTGACGCTCACGATCGACTCGGGAAGGTCGATGGTCACGACCTGCGTCGGCGAGCCCTCGCAGCCGTGCGGCACCGCGAAGGTGACGACGGTGTACGAGCCGGCGGCGGTGCTCGTGGCGCTCGCGCTCACGTGCGCCTGAGCGGCGAGCGGTGCGCCGAGAGCGAGAGCAGTGCCCGCGAGCAGCGCCGCGGCTGAGCCGAGAGCTGCACGGCGGGAATGGCGCGGAGAGGTGGTGGAGATGGTGTTGTGCATGAACGTGTGTTCCATTTCTGTCAGATCCGGGCGCGCTGAAGACGCCCGAGAACAAGGGGAAGGTTCGGCACGCGTGGCCAACCTGCCCCTCTGACAGAGGTGCTGGTGGCTACGCGGCGAGGGCGAACGGTGGCCCGCGCCGCAGTTCGAGTCGCTGAGCGAGCCCGCCCAACCTGGGCAGCACGAACTGCCGGGCGGTGGCGGGGGAGACAGGCGTGGGGGCGAGCGGGCGCGGAGCATCGAGCGCCTGCAGCACGGCAATGACGACCGCGCGCACGGCGGCCTCGACCGAGTGGAGGCCCCACCGCAGCAGCGCGTAGGCGAGCACGGCCGCGCCGGCGTGCGCGAGCAGCATCGGCGCCGTCAGCGACTCCGCGGCTGCCGAGAGCTCGAGGGTTGCGGTGCCGTGGTGGGCGTGCGCACCGACGCTGTGCGTTGCCGAGCCCGCGCCCGCGGCGCCGAAGAACGAGAACAGCGTGTGAAAGACCAGTTGATCGACGATCACCCCGGCGGCGAGGCGAGCACGACCGGGCCGCGGGCCCACGATGAGCATGCCGAGACCGATCGACACCGGCAGCGCGATCGCGACGGCTGCGATCGAGGGGATGCCTCCGCCTCCCGCGGCGTGCGCCGCAGCCGCGACGACGGTGGCCGCGAGGGCGACGATCGCTGACGAGCCCAGGCGCAGGCGGCGCTCAGCGAGACGGTCGACACGATGCATGGCCCTCTCAGGCTACGCCACGCGGTCGGAGCGCGTGCGCGAGAAAGGTCGGCCCAGCGGGTTAGGCTCGGGTCACGACCATTTTCGTCGGACGAGGGGTGAGGCCATGGCTCGCATCGGAGAGAGTGCCGACCTGCTCAAGTGTTCTTTCTTCGGAAAGAGCCAGAAGAAGGTGCAGCAGCTCATCGCCGGC
>SXMH01000125.1 GCA_005777405.1 Actinomycetota bacterium | reverse complement strand
GAAGGTGAGCGCGGCCATGTAGCGGCCCTGCTCGCCGAGTCCGAGTGCCTCGACCGCTGCCGTGACATCGCCGAGCGTCGTGTAGAGCGCCTCGTTCGAGCCTTCGTGCTGCACGCCGTCTTCCTCGCCGCCGACGACACCGATCTCGACCTCGAGAATCGCGTGGATCGCTTTCATGCGGGGCAGCAGCGACTGGGCGATCTCGATGTTCTCGGCGAGCGGCACGGCCGAGCCGTCCCACATGTGCGACTGGAAGATCGGGTTGCCGCCCGCCTTGACCTGCGCTTCGCTCGCTTCGATGAGCGGCAGCACGAAACCGTCGAGAGCGTCTTTCGGGCCGTGGTCGGTGTGCAGCGCGACCGTGACGGGGTAGTTCTTGGCGACTTCGGTCGCGAACGCTGCGAAGGCGAGGGCGCCCGAGGCGCGAGCCTTGACGCTCTGGCCGGCGAAGTAGTCGGCGCCACCGGTCGTGACCTGCAGAATGCCGTCGGATCCGGCCTCGCTGAGGCCTTGCAGCACCGAGTTGATCGTCGACGACGATGACACGTTGATGGCGGGGTAGGCGAACCCGCCCTTCTTGGCCTTGTCGAGCATCTCGGCGTACTGCTCGGGGGTGGCGATGGGCATGACTCTCCTCGTGCTGGGGTGCGTGCTGGGTGTGGTGGATGCGGTTCGAGTCTAGCCAGCGGCTCTCGCCCCGGTAGTCTGGGGCCGCGCTGATCTACCACCCGGCGCGTCCCCAGCACGCCACCTCGATGACGGAAAGGACGCACCCCTGTGGTGACCACCCAAACCGGAGCCCTCTTCCTCCACCCCGACCGCAACCTCGCCATGGAACTCGTGCGCGCGACTGAAGCGGCGGCCATTCGTTCGGCACCGTTCATCGGTCGCGGCGACAAGCTCGCCGCCGACGGCGCCGCGGTGGATGCTATGCGCAAGTTTCTCGGCACCGTCAACTTCAGTGGACTCGTCGTTATCGGTGAGGGCGAGAAGGACAACGCTCCGATGCTCTTCAACGGCGAGGTCGTGGGCAACGGACAGGGCCCGGCGTGTGACATCGCCGTCGACCCGATCGACGGCACTTCGCTGACCGCCGCGGGTCGCAGCCACGCAATCTCGATGATCGCGGTCGCTGACCGCGGCTCGATGCTCGATGCCTCAAGCGTGTTCTACATGGACAAGCTCGTCGCGGGTCACGAGGGCATCGGGGTGCTCGACATTCGCCAGCCGATCGGTGAGAACATTCGCGCGCTCGCGAAGGCGAAGGGCAAGCCCGTCGACGAAATGCGCGTCGCCGTGCTCGACCGGCCGAGGCACGAGGGGCTCATCGCTGAGATTCGCGAGGCCGGGGCCGGCACCCGAATCATTCTGGATGGCGATGTTGCCGCCGGCATCAATGCGGCTCGCCACGACAGCCGTATCGACCTCGCTGTCGGCACCGGGGGGAGCCCTGAGGGCGTCGCGACGGCGTGCGCGGTCAAGGCTCTCGGCGGCTTCATCCAGGGGCGGCTCGCGCCGGGCAGCGACGCCGAGCGCGAGCGGGGCGCTGCGGCCGGACTCCTCTTCGACCACGTCTACGAGGCCGATGACCTCGTCCGCAGCGACAACACCTTCTTCGTGGCAACGGGTGTCACCGACGGCGAGCTCGTGCGCGGTGTGCGCCGCGAGCGCGGCGTGATCACCACCGAGTCGATCGTGCTGCGCTCGCGCTCGGGCACGATTCGTCGAGTCATCGCCGAACACCAAGAAGAGAAGTGGCTCAGCTGACGATCTAACTTCGGTGTTCGCTGAGGGCATCGACAGAGCGGCCTGAGTCGACCTCTCGCCGGGTGAAGAATGAGCACACGATGCTCGCTACTCTCCTTCGCCGCGTGCTGCGGCCCTATTGGCCGCAACTCGGCGCCGTGGTGATGTTGCAGCTGGCGCAGTCGATCGCGTCGCTCTTCTTGCCCGCACTCAATGCCGACATCATCGATCGCGGCATCGCGAACGGCGACACCGCGCACATTCTCATGGTGGGCAGCGGCATGCTGCTCATCACCCTCGTGCAGGTCGGCTGCGCGATCGCCGCCGTCTACGTCGGGGCCCGCGTCGCGATGGCCGTCGGTCGCGATCTTCGGCAGAACGTCTTCGATCACGTGGGCACGTTCTCTGAACGCGAAGTGTCGGCCTTCGGCGCACCGTCGCTCATCACGCGCACGACCAACGACGTGCAGCAAGTGCAGATGCTCGTGCTCATGACGTGCACGATGCTCGTCAGCGCTCCGATTCTCGCGATCGGCGGCGTCATCATGGCGCTGCAGCAAGATCTCGAGCTCTCGCTCATCATGGCCGTCGCCATTCCGGTGTTGCTGCTCGCGGTCGGCATCATCATCGGGCGCATGGTGCCGCTCTTCCGACTCATGCAGCAACGCATCGACGACGTCAACCGCGTGCTGCGCGAGCAGCTCACGGGCATGCGCGTCGTGCGGGCCTTCGTGCGCGAGCGCGACGAAGTCGAGCGGTTCGATGTCGCCAACACGGCCGTGACCGAGATGGCCTTGCGCTCGGGCCGACTCTTCGCCCTGATGTTTCCCATCGTGCTGCTCGTGCTCAACGCCTCGAGCGTCGCGGTGCTGTGGTTTGGCGCGTATCGCATCGAGTCGGGGCTCATGCAGGTCGGGGCGCTCACGGCCTTCTTGACCTACCTCATTCAGATTCTCATGGCCGTGCTCATGGCGACCTTCATCGCCGTGCTGCTGCCCAGGGCTGCCGTCTCTGCCGATCGCATCGGCGAAGTGCTGCAGACCGCGTCATCGGTCGTGCCGCCGGCCACACCCGTCACACAGCTCACCGCGACCGGTCGCGTCGAGCTGCGCGACGTGTCGTTCGAATACCCCGGCGCAGAGCATCCGGTGCTCTCTGATGTGTCGTTGATTGCCGAAGCGGGCACCATGACCGCCATCATCGGCAGCACGGGAGCAGGCAAGACCACCCTCGTGACACTGCTGCCTCGCCTCGTCGACGCGACGTCGGGGTCGGTGCTCGTCGATGGGGTCGACGTGCGCGACCTCGACCCTGACCTGCTGTGGAGTCGCATAGGCCTCGTGCCGCAACGGCCCTATCTCTTCTCGGGCACGGTCGCGAGCAACCTGCGCTTCGGAAAACCCGACGCCACCGATGACGAGCTTTGGGCGGCGCTCGAGATCGCTCAAGCCGCCGACTTCGTGCGCGCGATGCCCGACGGCCTCGACTCGCCTATCGCGCAAGGCGGCACGACGGTCTCCGGCGGCCAGCGGCAACGTCTCGCGATCGCCCGCGCGCTCGTCAAGCGGCCCGAGATCTACATCT